>CAVJIN010000137.1:0-2078 GCA_963649615.1 bacterium | reverse complement strand
TAGGTGCCTTTTCTTTGCTTCTATTGACTTTTGTAAGCGATAGGCACGACTAAGATACTCTTTATTTGTCATTTATCATTTCCTCCAACTTCTTTTTCAAATCACTTGGAAAGTCATCCCAAGACAGCTCCCTTAAATCCTGGTACCAAGAGCCAGAGAAGAACTCCTCGCACTCTGCTACCATAGCCAAGGCTTTTGGATCCTTAGGATTTTTAGATAGCTCCTCTTTTGCTTCTTTCCAATCCTCAATGGCAGTTGCGATAATGCGTGAGGCAAGACGTCTGTAAGAATCAATTTTCATCTCGCACCTCCGCTTTTACAGCTTCAAGAAGGCTGTCTTGAATTTTGTTCTTACTTTGCAGTGCTTTAAGGATTCTTTCGTCGATTGTGTCTTTTGTGATGATATGCTGAATTACAACAGTACCGTCTTTTTGCCCTTGACGATAAAGCCTAGCATTTGTCTGTTGGTAAAGTTCCAAGCTCCACGTGAGACCAAACCACACAAGAGTGCTTCCACCTTCCTGTAGATTAAGTCCATGCCCACTAGAGGCTGGATGAATTAACCCTATATCCAACTTTCCGTTATTCCAGTCCTCTATGCTCTGTGTGGTAGTAAGCTCAGAAAAACGCACGCCAAGTTTCTTTAATAGCTCAATAATCCGAGACTTATCATGCTTATACCAGTAAGCAACTAATAGGCTTTTCCCATTGGCTTCCTCAATTAGCTCTTCAAGTGCTTCGACTTTTTTGTCATGTACTGTGATTACCTTTTCATCATCTGAGTACACTGCTCCATTTGCAAGTTGGATAAGCTTTCCCGCTAGCACCGCAGCATTGGCTGCACTTATCTCCTGGCCTTTAAGATCTAGGACAAATTCATCTTTTAAACGGTTGTATACAGCCCTCTCTTCTTCTGACAATTCTACTTCAACACTACAAAGCACCTTTTCTGGCATTTTCAAAAAATCCGTGCTTTTCATTGAAATTGTGATATCAGAGATTCTCTTGTAGATTTCTTCTTCTGCACCAGATAAGAGCTTATAGGAAAAAACCTGCATGCCGTTTCTTTTATCTGGCTCAAAATACTTAAGACGATACTGTGTTATGTAACGGCCAAGGCGAGCTCCCAGGTCAAGCACTCTGTACTCTGCCCAAAGGTCCATAAGACCGTTTGAACTTGGAGTACCAGTAAGGCCGATAATCCTCTTAACACGTGGGCGCACTTTCATAAGGCTTTTGAATCTTTTACTTTGATGGCTTTTGAACGATGAAAGTTCATCAAGTACAACGGTATCATACTCAAAAGCTATTCCACTTTTTTCAACAAGCCACTGCAGATTCTCACGGTTTATGATGTAAATGTCAGCTTTTACCTTCAGGGCTTTTAGCCTCTCATCCTCAGAACCTACAGCTACGCTATAAGTCAAATCCTTTAAATGGTCCCATTTTTTAATCTCATTTGGCCATGTATCTCTTGCAACACGTAAAGGCGCTACAACAAGAATGCGATGGCATACAAACTCATCAAAAAGAAGAGCCTCTAAAGCCGTCAGGCAGATGCTTGTCTTTCCCAGCCCCATATCTAAAAGGACTGCCACTATGCTATGGGCCTTGATGTACTGTATTGCAAAACTCTGATAATCATGTGGTCTGTATTGCATAAAGCACCTCATCAATTTTTTCAACGCTGTCTACTACGAACACCATAAAGCCTAAGGAAGAAAGCAATCTGTGCCGTACAAGCTGAAGCTTTCGTGGTTTCTTCCCTAGAGCTTTAAACTCTACAAAAGCCACCTTTCCGCCAGGCATCAAAACCAATCTGTCTGGCATCCCATCAAAGGCTGGGGAGATGAACTTTATCGCAAGTCCCCCAGCCTTTTTGGCTTTTATGCTAAAGGCCTTTTCTATTTCTCTTTCCCTCATGCTCTAAATACTCCTCCCAAACCTCATCAAATGCATTCAAGCACTCTGAAGATGCTTTGCAGTATGTTTCAAGAAAATGCCTAATAACGCGGTAACTTGTTCTTGTTCTTGGGAAATTAGGCCCGTCATCCTTCATGCTTCTAACAAGTGTTCCT
>CAVJIN010000136.1:0-2085 GCA_963649615.1 bacterium | reverse complement strand
TTGTATGCTGAATATTATCTCTCCTCTCTTGTTATCGTCTGTTCGCAATATATTTCCGTTCCCACGTACTATCATCCACGGGGTCGTATTCAGAAATTTGACAGTCGTGGCACAGATTATCTGCAACTTCGAGAAAGACCTCTAATTGAGTAAGTCTAATTGAGTAAGTCTTGCTATTTTGCAAATAGACAAGTATGATAAGTTATACAAATCATACTTACTAGAAACGAGGTACGAGAAAAATGAAGGGACCAAAAGGAAAATATGCTTGGACAGCTACTGTTGGAGAGAAAGGTCAAATTGTAATACCAAAACAAGCTCGTGATGTTTTTGGAATCAAACCGGGTGATACTTTGTTGTTGCTTGGAGATGAACAACGCGGGATTGCAATCCCTCCAAAAGGTGCTTTTACAGAGTTGTTTGAAATAGCATATGGTGAAAAAAATAGAGAAGAAGAGTAGCTTTGAAAATGAAAAGAATAGCCTTCTTTTGTATTCCTGCACACGGTCACACAAACCCCATGCTCCCCATTGCAACAGAACTGGTTTCTAGGGGCAATAAAGTCCGATTTTATTCGTTCAACGAATTTAAAGAGAAAATAGAAACAACTGGGGCAGAGTTTGTATCTTGTGATTCTTATCTTCCAGCCCTAAATTCTCACGAGGAAAACGCCTTAACAAAAGTTTCCACCACGGAGATGACCCTACAAGATATTCGCATTACACTTGCAATGAATGATTTTCTGCATGCTGAATTCATTTCATTTAAGCCCGATATTGTTTATACCGATTCTGTCTGTTTTTGGGGAAAGCTGAATGCTTACAAGCACAACGTTCCAATGGTAGTATCTACAAGTACATTTGCTTTTAATCAAATGTCTTCGCAATATATGAAAAATTCTCCAAAAGAACTAGTAGATATAATCATTGGATTGCCCAAAATATCTAAAGAAATAAAGAAATTGGAGCCATATGGTTATCATGTACATGGTGTTTTGTCTTTGGTTCAAAGTGATAATATGACAGACTCTATTGTCTATACTTCACGGCATTTTCAACCCTATGTAGAGAGTTTTTCTAAGCATTATGCTTTTATTGGGCCATCGGTCTATTCAAATATTGAGCCCAACAAGGAAAAGTGTAGACCTCTTGTATATGTGTCTTTAGGGACAGTTATCAATAACAGACCAGATTTCTATCGTGCATGCATTTTGGCTTTAGAAGATTTGGATGTTGATGCTATCATATCCTGTGGGAATGCAATAAAGCGTGAGTATTTTGGCAGTGTACCAGAAAATATTAAAATTTATCCTTATGTTAACCAACTTGAAGTCCTTTCAAGGGCCGATGTTTTTATCACTCATTGTGGAATGAACAGTGTTTCTGAGAGTTTGTATATGGCAACTCCTATGGTTCTTTATCCTCAGACAAACGAGCAAAGGGCTGTTGCAAAAAGAGTAAGGGAAATTGGTGCGGGTATTGGACTTGTGAATGACACTGCAAAGAGTATTCGCTCTGCAGTACAAAAAATCTTGGACAACAAGATTTATATGTTGGCCGCGAAAAAATGCAGTGTAGATTTTCGTTCTTGTTCTGGTGTAAAGGGTGGAGCAGATTTTATAGAAAGCGCCCCTCATTTATTTGCTGACATTGATCCATTAGCAGAGCTAAATAAGGCAAATAGGAAGTTTAGGCTGTTGTACGGGGTAATTGAACTCATAATGATTGTTCTTTTTGGCCTTTTTATAGGTTGGAAATACGTTTGGATTATTGGAGTTTCTATGGGAATATTCTCTATTCCAATATCCAAGCTGGTGCAGAAAAAGCAGTACTCATCTATCATTGAAAGTCGTACTAATAGCAAGCATTGAAGTTATCAAAACAGGGGGTAAAATTTGATAAAATCAAAAGAAATACCCCTTAAACTAGCAAATAACGACTTGCTAATGTATAATAAAGCTGAGGTAGAATATGAAGCTATACAGAAGAGAGCTGATACGGCTAAAGAACCATCGAAGCCACTTCAAGATGGTCAAAAAGTGAACACAGCTATAGATATTCGCTCATAAAAATGTAATTGATGCTT
>CAVJIN010000135.1:0-2105 GCA_963649615.1 bacterium | reverse complement strand
CATAATCAGTGCTGTCTATGTATAAACCTTTGAATAATTCTCTTTTGGCTTTAAAGATTGCATCCAATGTACTTATAGTTAGGGATTTTCCAAAACGGCGAGGACGTGAGAGAAAGTAGTATTTATTGTTGTTTGCAATAAGATTGTACAAGTACTTAGTTTTATCAACATATAAATTGCCAGACTCAATTAAATCTTTAAAAGTACTATTACCTGGATCTATTCTCTTCATATCACACCTTTTTCATGAAGTTCTCTATGTAGTAATATATCATAAAAATAATTATCTCAAAACAATTTCTATAGCTAGTATTAATAGAGGAAGTATGATGAAAACGTGTATTCACTACATATAGTGTACTTCTTATATAGAATATACTCAATTATTCACTATATGTATATGCATTATTTTCTTTTCCTGACTTTTTTGTGGCAAAATTGTGGCAGAGGAAAACAGGTAGAATTAAGTTACAAAACCCGGGATTCTGTTTCTATCGTAAATGCTTGCTTAACTAGATAATTCAAACAATCTATAGATTGTTTCTCTAAAGTCTTGATGATAAAATAAACGAAAAAAGTACCACGTTTTCCTTTGATTTGATAACTGAAACAATCGGAAAGTCTACCTTTTTCTTGTATCGTTGTATGGGAGTGTATTTTAGATGGCTGATAAAACTAATGCAAATATAGGTTTTGAAAAACAATTGTGGAATGCTGCTTGTGTTTTGTGGGGACATATACCAGCTGCGGAATATAGAAAGGTAATTATTGGTCTAATTTTTTTACGTTACATATCATCAGCTTTTGATAAAAGATATAAAGAGCTCGTTGCAGAGGGAGACGGATTTGAAAATGATCGAGATGCATATACAGAAGAGAATGTTTTCTTTGTCCCCTCTGAAGCAAGATGGGAAAACATTGCAAAAGCTGCTCACACAGCTGAAATTGGGACAGTTATTGATAATGCAATGAGAGCCATCGAAAATGAGAATAAAACATTGAAAAATGTTCTTCCTAAAAACTATGCTAGTTCAGATTTAGATAAACAAATTTTGGGCGATGTTGTAGATATTTTCACAAACAACATAGACATGCAGGATACAGAAAAAAGTGAAGACCTTCTTGGAAGAACCTACGAGTACTGCATTGCACAGTTTGCAGAAAAAGAAGGAGTTGGAGGCGGAGAATTTTATACTCCATCTAGCATAGTGAAAACCCTTGTTTCCATTCTTCGCCCTTTTGACAACTGCCGCGTGTATGATTGTTGTTGTGGTTCTGGCGGTATGTTTGTGCAAAGTGCAAAATTTATTCAAGCACACTCAGGTAAACGTGGAGCAATTTCTGTCTATGGGCAGGAAGCAAATGCGGATACTTGGAAAATGGCAAAAATGAATATGGCTATTCGTGGAATAGATGCTGATTTTGGACCGTATCAAGCAGATACATTTACTAATGATCTACATCCAGTATTAAAAGCTGATTTTATCCTTGCCAATCCACCTTTTAACTATCACCCCTGGAACCAAGAAAAGTTGTTGGACGATGTGCGTTGGAAATATGGTATCCCACCAGCAGGCAATGCAAACTATGCTTGGATCCAACATATGATTCATCATCTAGCACCAAATGGTAAAATTGGACTAGTTCTTGCAAATGGAGCTCTTTCCACACAAACGAGTGGCGAAGGTGAAATTCGCAGAAAAATTATAGAAGATGATCTTATAGAAGGCATTATTGCCCTTCCGACCCAGCTTTTTTACAGTGTTACAATTCCTGTTACCTTGTGGTTCATTACAAAAGGAAAAAAACAGAAAGGAAAGACCCTTTTCATAGATGCACGCAAAATGGGACATATGGTAGATCGCAAGCATCGTGATTTTAATGACGAGGATATTCAAAAACTTGCCGATACTTTTGAATCATTCCAAAACGGAACTTTATCTGATGTACAAGGTTTCTGTAAGGTTGCCACTATAGAGGATATTGCAAAACAAGATTTTGTTCTTACTCCAGGGCGCTATGTTGGAATAGAAGAGGAAGAAGATGACAATGAGCCTTTTGAAGAAAAAATGACACGCCTTACATCTGAACTATCTGAAATGTTT
>CAVJIN010000134.1:0-2220 GCA_963649615.1 bacterium | reverse complement strand
AACCTCGCATAGTCTGAAGGTGAGGTGTAAAAAAGTTAATAATAGAGGTTCCCTTGAATATGTAGCACGGGACATTTTCTATTCTGTGACATCAGCTCTCCAATCCTCGTTCAGCCATTGTCTTTGCTCTGCCCAAAAATCAGCAGCTTTTTTTGCATGTTCCGCAAAAGTACCGAAATCAATATCCAATGGATAAATACGGTCGTTTTGTTCTTTCTCAGAAATAGCATACATTCCATGCCAACCATTTGTCTTGAATTCTTCAGAACCACCGTTTACCATATGTTGGAATTTTGGCAATTTCAAGAAATCTCCATCCAAAACAAAAACTACGCTCCAGAAATAGGACTGCATTGCATGAATGGATGGCTCTCTGTCACGTGTGACTCTATCTCTTACACTCGTCTTTGCCTGTACACATCCAAAACTAAATTTCTTCCCGTCTTTATTTAAGATACAGTACAAATCGAAGATATTGCCTTTTATCTGCTCCTTTAACCAACTTACATCTCTTGGTTGATTATCTATTTCTCCTGCTTTTATCAGTGTGTTCAGATCTCTTTGCAGTATTACTTCGATGTCTTCAGAGTTCAAAGCAAGAGTTGCTAACTCTTTGGACCATTTCTTCAAAAGCGTGACCGCTAGATTTCTTCCAACTCTGGTCAGCGCTTATTACTTTGCTGATTATGTTTGCGTCTGAAATTCCTGATTTCTTGTATAAATGGACCCTGTATATGTCAGCCCATAATTCTTTTACAGGAGCATCCTCGAATTGCTTTAAGCTATCAATAATAGCAACTCGAATTGCAGACTTTTGAGCTTCCTTATCGACTTCGTCTTTCATCTTGTCAGAAGCCCTGTCTCCTTTTTCGCTAATTAAAGAGTCGACACATCTCTGATATTCCGCTTCATAAGCGTTAAGGCAATAACTAAAATAATCTTGTGATTTATTCTTCATTTGTCTCATTGTCAAAAATTTGAATTATTTTCTTTCCCCAAGCGTATGCCAATAGAGGAGGTACGGCATCACCTATTTGTTCATATTTATCTTGAACGGTTCTATCAATATGAGGTACTATGTATGGACCACCGACAAAATTGTATGAATCCGGAAATGATTGAAGCCGTGCACATTCTCTAACAGTCAATGCTCGGTCATATATAGGGTGAACAAATTCATCCAAACAGTGACTTGTAACTGTTGGACTCTGCTCATCTAGCTTTAGGCGATAATTCCGCTTGATAAACATCTTCTTTGGCAGGATTCGTTGCTCTTGCAACTGCAATCGTTCCTCTCCTTGGTATCTATCAAAAAGTGATTTTAGACTTTCACCCGGTTTTAAAAGCGCAAATCTTGCCAATGTGCAGGCTCTATGTTTCATTGGAAGATGGTTCATTATCTTACTTGAGGACAAATCTTCTCTTTTCCAAAATTTATCATTCTTCAAAAGTTTGCTATATTCAGATTCCTCACCCGTATATCGAGTTTCTTCTTTTCCAGAATTTGCGATAACATTTGGCAGTCCAACAAAGGCATCTTTTATATATGCAGATGGCAGACTTTCTGTAGGATAAGATAATTTCCAATTTGGGAATCGGCAAGCTAAAATGAAGAATCTATTTCTCTTCTGTGGAACGCCGAATTTTGTTGCGTCAAGGACTATTTCTATCATATTGCCGTAGCCGGCATCCTTTAACTCCTCTTTCAGTTGGTCTACAATAAGCCTAGAAGATTCTTTGGAAACCTTCTTAGATGTTATTGCAGGCACGTTTTCAAACAAAATCATCTTTGCGTCACTGATTTTTGCAATACGTATCCCTTCACGATAAAGTACTTGCCTATCATCATAAAACGACCGAGATGTATTTCCTGCCGTGGAAAAAGTTTCACAAGGCATACCCGATGTAACCAAATCAATTCCGCCCTTTGGTATAAATTGGAGTATTTGCTCAGGAGTAACATTCCTTATATCAGAGTGAATAACATTAACTTCAGGATGGTTTGCTTTGTATGTGTCACAACAACTTTGTATATATTCAATTGCTACCAATGTTTGTATTCCGGCAGCATGCAAGCCCGTGCAAATTCCTCCAGGGCCAGCAAAACAATCTATATGTGTTATTGTTTTTGACATAAAAATCACTCAATTATTTCGTTTATTAATTTATAAGTTCAACTTGGAAAGTTATAAAAACGGGGAGCAGGAAAGCCCGCCGTAC
>CAVJIN010000133.1:0-2273 GCA_963649615.1 bacterium | reverse complement strand
GCTTTACGACCCTTTGAAGGATCTGCATCATTAATATCAACAACTTTCTTTGTTGTTGGCTCTTTCTTCAGCTGTTCAGCTGCAATCTTGACAACTTCTGGGTCTGGAGAAACTGGAGTCTTTCCAAAATAACCAAGAACCATCTTTCCATAACCTTCTGCAATCTTCTTCCAAGGTCCATAAATGACATTGTTGAATGCTTGCTGGAAATAGAACTGTGAAACTGGAGTAACCGATGTTCCAAAGCCACCCTTTGCAACTGTTTCACCCATTGCCTCAACGATTTCTGGATATTTATCCATAAGTCCATTGTCTCTGAGCATTTGTGTATTTGCTGTAAGAGCTCCACCAGGAAGAGGGAAGAATGGAATGTTTGGATTTACTCTTGTTGCCTCTGGTGGCAGGAAGTAATCTTTCATGCATTCTTGGAAAACATCCTCAGCTTTCTGAATAGCGTGAATATCAACTCCCAAGTCATACTCTGTGCCACGAAGTGCATGCCACATTGTAATAATATCAACCTGACATGTTCCACCAGATACTGGCTGCATTGAAAGATCTAATTGATTTGCACCAGCTTCAAGAGCACTCATGTACTGCTGTACACAGCATCCTGCTGTATCATGGCTGTGCATAACAATTGTTACGTCTTTTCCAAGGAGATTTCTTGCTCTCTTAATTGTTTCATAAACAACAGCCGGTGTAGCTGTCCCGGATGCATCCTTAAAACAAAGACTATCAAAAGGAATTCCGGCATCCAAAATACCACGAAGAACACCTTCGTAGAAGTCTGGGTCATGAGCTCCTGTTGTCTTTGGAGGAAGGCTCATCATTGTAATTGTTACTTCATGCTTAAGACCGGCATCATGGATTGCTTTTCCACTATCAATGAGGTTATTAACATCATTGAGGGCATCAAAGTTTCTAATTGTTGTCATACCATGCTTTTTGAACATATTAGCATGGAGCTTAATGATGTCTCTTGGCTGAGAATCAAGACCAACTACGTTTACACCTCTGGAAAGTGTCTGGAGGTTTGCATCTGGTCCTGCAACTCTGCGGAACTCGTCCATCATCTCAAAAGCATCTTCGTTTGTGTAGAAGTACAGAGACTGGAATCTAGCTCCACCACCTGCTTCAAAATGGGTAATTCCTGCCTTACGAGCAGCCTCAACTGCTGGCATAAAATCCTTTGTGAAGACTCTTGCACCATAGACGGACTGGAAGCCGTCTCTGAATGCTGTACACATAAAATTAATTTTTTTCATAACATCCTCCCTTTACTCAATTCTTTGACTTTGCTACAGCCGCCGCGATTGCTGCTGCAACCTCTGCGTCATTTGAAGCTGTATTCGGCTGTACAACATTGACAGACGGTGCAGCTACTTGGGCAGGACGCTTGCTTTCAAATTTCCTAACAACTTTGGAAACTCCTAATGTGGTAAAGACCAAAATTGTAAGAAACACAAACACAATCACCATTCCTACAACCAAAAGGATTCCTCCGTTTTTGATTTGCTGGGAAAGTTGATCTGCAGGTAGTTGTGCCAATAAGAACATATGCACTCCCTTTTAAATATTGCATAGACTGGACAAGGCCCAATCTCTAAATGCTACCCAAGATTTTAACTTTTTCATAATCCTCTTTTCAAGTACTAAGGCTTTATATACAGGTATCCAAAATGGGGAGAAAAGGCTATTTTCTCACTCTCTAAGTTATGTCTTAACTGTCACTTAACCAACATATGAAACCCAGCAACGTAAAACACAGTAAAACACAGTAAAACACAGTAAAACACAAAAGGACTTGCCCAATTAAACTTTAGGGACTATCTTAGTTTTGGGAGGCAACTATGCCTAATGAAATGGAACTTCAAGAGCTTAGAATTCATGAGCGAATGAGTAAGATAGATCACAAAATAATAGTGATGAGTGGTAAAGGCGGTGTTGGAAAGAGCACTGTAACTGTTAATTTAGCAAATGCCCTCTTAGAAAAAGGCTTCAAAGTTGGCGTTCTTGACACCGATATCCACGGTCCAAACATTGCCAAAATGTTTGGTTGCGAAGGAGAAGTCCTTGGGTCTAACGAGGACGGTTCCGTAATTATTCCTGTAAGTCCAATGCCCAATCTTAAGGTTGTTAGCTTAAGTTTTGCACTAAAAGACCCAGAACAGGCTATCATTTTCAGAGGACCCATGAAAATTAGCGTCATAAAGCAGTTCCTTGCAGACGTCGAATGGGGCACGCTTGATTACCTACTCATAGACTCCCCT
>CAVJIN010000132.1:0-2284 GCA_963649615.1 bacterium | reverse complement strand
ATGGATGATCTTTTACTTGGGATGTTTAAACTTTACGACATTAGAACTAAAGAACAAAATCTCACAGACAAAATAAGAGACCGTTTATATAACGCCATAGTACTCTATTACAAAGAAAGCCTTAAAGCCAGTTCTGTTGTAATATGCAGAGATGCAAGATTATATGTTCCTGAGCTAGTAGAAGGACTTACAGTTGCCTTTACAAAAGCAGGAATAAATGTTTTCATGAATCCCCTTCCAATATCCACTTGCCAATTCTACTACACATGCATGAAACATAGAGAAAGTGCTGGCATAATGGTCACAGCTTCTCATAATCCTGGCGAATACGTAGGAATGAAACTCATGGCACAGGAATTACTTCCAGTAGCATACGGTAATGGTCCAGAAGGAGGAATTGAGAAGATTAAAGCCAACTATATTGCAAGCACTGCTGCTCCTTGCTCAAAAGAAGTTGGCAACGTTATTGTTGTAAACGAATTAGAGTCTTACATTAATTATTCAATGGAACTAGCTGGAGTTTCTGAAGGTTCTCTTAAAGGCCTTAGAGTTTTATTTGATTTTTTAAATGGTTCGGCTGGCTTTGAAGAAGCTCTTGCCTTCCAAAAAGCCGGTGCATCCGTAGCATTTAGAAACCTTGTTCCAAACGGATTTTTCCCACACGGAGATCCAAATCCAATAATTGAAAGCTCCATTGCTCCTACTAGAACAGCAATGAAAGAAGGATCTTTTGATATTGGATTCTGTTTTGATGGAGATGGAGACAGAATGGATCTTATGGATAGCGATGGCCAACAAATTGTTCCTGGTCTTAATATGTCCATAATCATTCCTAAAATCATGGAAATTTACGGTGGAACAAAGCGAGAATTTTATGCCGATGTCAAAGCCCTTCCAATTGCTCTTTGTGAAATAGCAAAAGCTGGAGCCAATGTTCACATCATTAGGAATGGACACTCATTTATAAAGGCAAAACTCAGAGATAACTGCAATTTGGGTTATTTTGCATCAGAGGAAGAATCTGCTCACTACTATATGAACTTTCCTTATAATCCAAAGGATTTATCACAGGGTTATGCAGCAATTGAGTCTACTCTCTTTTTTGCACTTTTAACTGCAAGATGTAGGCTAGAAAATCCAGAAGCATATAAGAAAGTAAAAGCCCTACAGACATCTATTTTTAGAGATAGAGAATGGCCTCTGTATTGTGAGTCTGCTCCAGAAATAATGCCTCAAATCTTGGATAATGTTGAAAAAAAGATGACTTCCTTTGGCGCTGAGGTCATCAAAACTATGGATGATGGTAGTGACTTAGATGCAACCTTAATGCGCTTTAATCTTCCAAATAGATTTGATTCTACAACATCACTAAAGGGCAAAATTTGGGGACAAGTTGCACAGCGCATCTCTCGTAGTGAAGATGCAATGGTTCGCTGGGAAGTTGTATCAAATAACAAAGATTTTTGCGATAGGTTGAATTCTATTATCAGAGAAGTAACTGATGAATATGTCAGTAAAGGTTATGCGAGGTACTAATGTCCAGTAACGATAGGCAAGATCAAATTCTAAAACTCTTGACAACTAATGATTATTTAACAGTTGAAGAACTCTCCAAAGCCCTTGGAGTTTCAAAAGTCACAATTAGATCCCACCTAACAATAATGGAACAAAAAGGACTTCTCTTTAGAACACATGGTGGAGCAATGATTCCAGAAGGGAAAAGTATTAATAGAAGCATTTCCAATACAATACGAGAGTTCAGTAAAGAGAAAGAAGATATTGCAAGAGCTGCAACACAATTAATTGCAGATGAAAATATTGTGCTAACAGACAGTGGGTCTACTTGTCTTCATTTGGCAAATTTTCTCAAAGGGAAACGTTTCACTCTTGTTTCTAACTCACTGCTTTTGATTGATGCACTAAAGGATGAGGAATCAATTGATATTATTACCCTTGGAGGAACACTAAAACGAAGCGTCATGGGTATGACTGGGCCTATGGCTATTTCTGATGTTTCAAAAATTCACGCAGATATTCTCTTCTTGGGAGCAACAGGATACACCAACTCAGGAATTTTCTCATCAAACCTTGCAGAAGCGGAACTTAAACAATGTATGCTTGAGGTTTCTGACAAGGTTTGCTTTTTGGCAGACTACAGCAAATATGGAACAAAAGCTCTTGCCCACATTACCTCTTGGGACAATATAGACATTTTTATCACAGACCAAATTTCTCCAGAATTAAAAATTTCTCTTGAGCAAAAAGGCGTTGAAGTTATTGTTAC
>CAVJIN010000131.1:0-2290 GCA_963649615.1 bacterium | reverse complement strand
AACCGATTGCGATTGAGCCAGAAAACATCAAATTTTGAGCCACAAACCAGCAGTTTTGTGGTAGCATAAGCCAAAGCATGTGACAATTAAGCTGTAAGGAAAGCGGTATGGAAGAGTTTGTTTTGATGCGTCCGGCAAGCGAGTATGCAAGCCAAATTGTTGAATATAGGCAAGAGTTTCTTGATGCAGGAGACTCCATGGATGGAACTGGTTCTCTTCGCAGAATTGTAGATCCAGAAGAGTATATAAAGACGTGTTTAGATTATGAAGACCCCTTGAAAGTTCCATCTCATTTAGTGCCTGCTACACAGTTCTTTTTTATTCGTAAGAGCGATAATAAATTAATTGGAATGCTTAATGTTAGGCACCATTTTAATGACTATCTTGAAAAGTATGCAGGGCATATTGGATATTCTGTAAGACCTAGCGAACGGCATAAGGGATATGCAAAGCAAATGCTGAAAATGGCACTTTCTTTCTGCCGTGAAATTGGAATTGAGAAAGTTTTGATCACCTGCAAGGATGGTAATATTGGAAGTGAGAAAACAATCCTTGCAAATGGTGGAGTCTACGAATCTACGGTATATGAACCTAATGAAAACAAGGATATGAAAAGGTTCTGGATTGCATTGTGAAGAGAAAAATGAGATAGGAATATTAAGAGGTTTCTAGACAGGAAAGAAAATATCTTTCTGTTGAGGTTTTTAGAGGATAGGAAACCAAATCATTTCTATAATAGAGCACAAAAGAATTCTTGATATAAACGGAAGGCATAGGGTATTTTAATACTTGTGATAGGAGGTCTCTGTTGTGTTTAATCCAAACAAAGTAGAGGACTTACAGTTTTCTACAGAAAAACAGATTCTAGATAGAAAATCAGCTCGAATTAAGGCTGTCGATTTAGCTATCCCTGTTGTTGCAATGGCAAATGCAGATGGAGGCTTTCTAGCTATTGGTATTGAGGATGATGGCACTATTACAGGCATAGATTCCTATGAGAAAAACATCAATGAGCTTATTCGCGTTCCGTTTGATTTTTGCATACCTAGTGTCAAAGTTGAAGTAAAGACAATTGATGCGATTGATTATGATAACAAGCCCAATCACGTGTTGCTTATGCATATTTTCCCTTCTGATCACGTAATTGCAAATCAGGCCGATGATGTTTATCTTCGTGTGGGTGATAAAAGCAAGAAACTCAACTTTGAGCAGAGATTACAACTCGTTTATGCAAAAGGGGTCAAATATTTTGAAGACCAGCATGTTGCAGGGGCCTCTCTTGAGGATATAGATTTAGAATTTGTTGCCACTTATTGCAAAAAGATTGGTTATACAAAAGGAGACGCAGAGTTTTATCTTAGGCATAACAATGAGTTTATAACAACTTGTGATGGAGAAGATAAAATCAGTGGTGCAACCATTCTTCTTTTTGGAAAAAATCCTCAGAAGTTTTTTCCTCGAGCACGAGTTCGTTTTGTGCGCTATGAAGGCAGAACGGCTGAGGTTGGCGATAGAATGAACGTTATAAAAGATGTTAAATTCACTGGACGTATTCTTGACCAAGTCAATGAAGCTGTAAATTTCGTGAAAACGCAAATTAGGGACTACACAAAACTTGGCAAAAATGCTGTATTCCAGACCATCCCCGAATATCCCGATTTTTGTTGGACGGAGCTAATTGTAAATGCAATTGCACACCGTGATTACAGCATCATGGGTACCGACATTCAAATAAAAATGTTTGATGATCACTTCTTGGTAGAGAGCCCCGGTACTCTTCCTGGCCTTGTTCGTATTAACAATATTAGAGAATATCATTTTTCCCGCAATCCTAAAATCGTAGAACTTTTGAATGAGTATGATCTCGTTAAGGAGTTTGGAGAAGGAATTGATCGTGTATACAGAGATATGGCTACTGCGGGACTTCCTGAACCCATTTTCAAAGAAACTGAGTTTATGTTCTATGCAACACTAAAGAACAAATACTGGGGTAAAAAAGGTGCTTCCTGGAAAAATCCAGAACAAGATACCCCCCAAGTACCACCCAAGTACCCCACAAGTACCCCACAAGTCGAGAAACAAGAACAAGACAAAATATTACATTTTTGTTTCGAGCCTAGGAGTAGAAAGGAAATCATGGATGAAATGGGATATTCTGATAGAAAGCATTTCTTCAACAATTATCTTAAACCTTTACTTGAAAGTGGAAAATTGCTAATGACAATTCCAGAGAAACCCAATAGTAGCAAGCAAAAATATATTGCAAAAAAATAACTGAGCAGGCCCAAGA
>CAVJIN010000130.1:0-2307 GCA_963649615.1 bacterium | reverse complement strand
TTTGAGCGGACAGGGGATCGAACCCTGGACCCGCAGATTAAGAGTCTGCTGCTCTACCAGCTGAGCTATCCGCCCAAATGCAACGCAACATTAACACTTTTTTACATTGTTTGGCAATACCTCTTATTGAAAATTTTTTTCTAAACCTATTGCCCAAAAACGAATGAATAAATATATAGAGGACATGGAGGTTTTGCACAAATCTCCATAGCATCAGAATAGGAGACTATTATGGAGACTATTATGGAAAATAAAGTTTACGATTCTTTTGAAAGTCTAATAGGAAATACCCCAATGGTGCATTTAGCCAAACTTGAGGAAAAGCTAAATTTGAAAGCAAATCTCTATGCAAAAGTAGAAGGACTCAACCCAGCAGGCTCCATTAAAGATCGAGCTGCCCTGTTTATGATTAAAGAGGCTCAGAAAGCAGGCAAAATAAAAGATGGTGCAACAATAATCGAGCCAACTAGTGGCAATACAGGAATAGGCCTTAGCGCAATTTGTGCAACGTATGGATACAAGGCCATAATTGTCATGCCAGCTAATATGTCTCAGGAGAGGATACTTACCATGAAAGCTTATGGTGCTCAAGTTATCCTTACCCCGGCAGAAAAGGGCATGAAAGGGGCAATAGAGAAAGCAAATGAGCTACTTGCAAATACGCCAGGCTCTATCTGCCCAGACCAGTTTTCCAATCCAGCAAATGCACTTGCCCACGAGCTCACCACTGGCCCCGAGATTTGGAGTGCACTAAATGGCAAGGTCGATATTTTTGTAGCCGGAATTGGCACAGGTGGTACTATCACTGGTGTAGGCCGATATCTAAAGTCAAAGAATAGTAATATCAAACTCGTAGGAGTAGAACCAGCAGGATCTCCTTTCTTGTCACAAGGAAAGGCCGGTAGACATGGAATTCAGGGTATTGGAGCCGGTTTCCAACCAAATCTCTTGGATAAGTCTTTATTAGATGAAATAGAGACTTGCACAGAGGAAGAAGCCTATAACACAGGCAGAATGCTTTGTCAAACAGAGGCCATTTTTGCAGGAATCTCATCTGGAGCAGCTCTTGCAAAAGCAATAGAAATTGCAAAAAGGCCAGAAAATGAAGGCAAAAATATAGTGGTCATTCTGCCAGATAATGGAGACCGATACCTTTCAACCCCTCTCTATAAAGAGAAAGAGGAGTAAAATGGAACAAAAACCTTCATATGCAACATTAAAACCCCGTTTGATTGAATTTTGGAATTCTTTTAAAGCTTTTCTCGACCCCCAAATTTTTGAATCCGAAGATTTAAGTAAAGAGGTGCGGTTATCAAAAACAAAAATGCTTTTGTGCTCATGTTTGGCTTGCGTTTATCGTGAAAAAGATGCCTATTGTTCACAGATAACCGAATTTTTTTCAAGATTGGATGAAATACAGGCTATTATTGAGACTGATATTGTAGCTGCTTATGAAGGGGATCCTGCAGCAAAAAGTAGAGAAGAAATTATGTTGGCTTATCCGGCTTTTGAAGCTGTTGGTATTTACAGAGTTGCGCATGTTCTTTATCAAATGGAAATTCCTCTCTTGCCAAGAATGCTTACTGAGTACGCTCACTCTCAAACAGGAATCGATATTCATCCCGGAGCTACTATTGGCAGTCATTTTTTCATTGATCATGGAACTGGAGTTGTAATTGGAGAGACAACCATCATAGGAAACAATGTTAAGATTTATCAGGGTGTGACTCTTGGAGCAAAGAGCTTTGAGTTTAACAAAGAAGGTATGATGATTAGAGGAAAAAAAAGACATCCAAATATTGGAAACAATGTCATTATATACTCAGGAGCCACAATTCTTGGAGGGGATACTTCAATAGGAGATGGATGTATCATTGGTGGTAACGTGTGGCTTACTCACTCTGTCGAATCTAACAAAACAGTTATTTCAGCAAGGCCAGAAACATTAAGTAGAGACAATAAAAAACTTAGTTGACTTTTTTTGTTCCTTAGGGCATATTTACTGCTGTCAACAAACAATGGTGGAAGTAGTTCAACGGTAGAGCCCCAGATTGTGGATCTGGTTGTTGCGGGTTCGAGCCCCGTCTTCCACCCTTTTTTTATTTTAGGAGCACCTGTAGCTCAATTGGATAGAGCGTCGGACTTCGAATCCGCAGGTTACAGGTTCGAGCCCTGCCAGGTGCAAGATTGCAAAGCAATATTGTTAAACTGGCACAGTGGGCGAGAATCTCCGCGGTAGGAAGACGCGAAACGTTGAGCGTCTGAAGCGGAGCCGGCCAGTAGGTGCGACCCACCATTGGAGCACCG
>CAVJIN010000129.1:0-2384 GCA_963649615.1 bacterium | reverse complement strand
GCACTATTGTCTTCTATAAGGGTAAATTTAAGGTAATCATATGTTGTTGGAGTTGGGGTTTCAGTTCCCGGCTTCTCTGATTCTGGAGTTTTTTCTGGCTGTGGGCAACCTCTTAATAAGGTGGAAAAAAATCGCTTGAAAATTAAGCAAATAAAGCGTAAAATTTATTTATCAAGCGAAAATGAGGTCTTCTATGAGAGAGTTTGATTACACTTTTCTTGCAACTAGGTTATGGGATACAGAGATTGTTAACTATACAAATCTCATTCATGAGTATAAGGGAAGACAAGAATTATATTTAAGACAGAAACCTGTTGAACTGGATAGGCTCATAGAGATTGCAAAGATACAGAGTACTGAGTCTTCAAATAGAATTGAAGGCATTGTGACTACTTCTAATAGAATTAATGCTCTAATGAGACAGAGGACTACTCCTAAAAATCGGGATGAAAAAGAGATTGCGGGGTATAGAGATGTCTTAAATACAATTCATGAGAGCTATGATTATATCCCATTGCAAAGTAATTATATCCTTCAGCTACATAGAGATATGATGCGGTATACCGATACTTCTTTGGGCGGGCAATACAAGATAACTCAAAACTTCATAGAAGAGAGGATTGCTAATGGGTCTAGCTTTATTAGATTTACTCCAGTTGCTCCTTTTGAAACTGAGCCAAGTATTGTGGCTTGTTGTGATGCGTATCGTAAAATAATAAACGAAAATAAAGTTGATCCGCTGTTGGTTATTCCTGTGTTCATAACAGATTTTTTATGCATCCACCCATTTAATGATGGAAATGGGAGAATGAGCAGATTGTTAACTTTGCTACTTTTGTATCAGTCTGGATATGTGGTTGGAAGGTACATCTCAATAGAGAAGCATATTGAGAAAACAAAGGACGTCTATTATGATGCACTCCAAGAGGTTTCTAAAAACTGGTATGAGGGAAATGGTAATCCTACGCCTTTTATTAAGTATATGCTGGGGGTTATTCTTGCTTGTTACAGAGAATTTGAATTAAGAATGGAAGTTCTGAGCAAACCAAATGAAGATGGAAATTTGCTTGTTAAATCTAGTGTTTTGGATATTGTAAAGGCTTCAATTGAGACAAGAATTGGTAAATTTACCAAGACGGAGCTAATGAATATTTGTCCAACGCTAAGTAGATCATCTGTAGAAGCTTCTTTGAGAGAACTTATTGCAAGTGGTGAAATTAAACGTTTTGGAACTGGAAGGGCAACGTATTATTTGCGCTCTGATGCGTTAGTCAAGGAAAATTGAATTTTCTTTACAACTGATAGTGATTATGTTATAAGAAAAACAAGAGAGGCGACTTTTGTTGCAATAATTAATTACTGGGAAGTAAGTTACATGGCAAAAAGAAAAGCAAGTTCAATGCAGAATTTTGGCGTTAAGAACCCAGCAATTATTACAGATGGATGTAATCCAGAATTGGTTAAAGGGGCTGATTTTGATGGAATTTTTGAAATCCTAATGAGTGTGTAAAGGAGTTTAAGAAGTACCAAGCAGTAATAAGTCCAGATGCTTCTTTATACTGGTATGCTCCTTTTGCAGCTACTCAAGTAACGCTAAGAAAACTTCTCAGTATTATGAAATGAATAAACAAGAATTTTTTGGGAAACGAAGCACAGGAGAAAAAGTTTGGACTATTGAATCTGATAATCCAATGGAATTAGTGAGGGTGGAGTAACAGATTATCTAGATAATCATCATGGCATAACAACTTCCCTAGAAGACAAAACTCGAATATCTTTTAGGCCTTATCCAAAAACAGAAGGGAGCCCTGTTGTTGAAATGTGGATTGGATTTGAAAAGCGTCCCCATAAGATTCATTTTATTAAAAGGTAGAAACAAAAAATGGTAGATTTGACAATTAAAGAAGAAATGATAGGAATCATGGCCTCAATGAAAGGTAAGACATTGAAATCCATTGAAGGTAAGTACTCTTTTAAATGGAAAGAATTTCTTGAAATTGTTCGTTTTAATCTTGGGCAATATGCTGTTGAATTTTATGTTGATTATGTTTCTATTAAATGGTTCTGGGGGTCAGACCATTTGATAGATGATGAGGAAAATTGCTTTGTAATCACGAAATATGGTCTAAATGAACGACATTATCCAGAAAGATGGAAGATTATTCAATTTCTCAAGGACGAAAAGATTTCTGAGGTTATTTTGGTTAGAGATAATATTAAAATAAACAAAGGTGATGAGATTGTCTCTGACTCAGGAGTTGTTATTAAGACAAACAAGAAAGTTTACTCTTTTTCTCAATGGGCCCTTTGTGTTCATTTGAATGAATCGAATAAAATAGACATGCCACTAACTGTGGAAGATGTGAAAGAACAATACACAGACA
>CAVJIN010000128.1:0-2426 GCA_963649615.1 bacterium | reverse complement strand
CATTTCTTCTGTTTTCGCTGGGGAGGGGTCGTTATTTTCGTTTGAAGTGATGCCTGAAGAGCCTCTATATAAGGAATCAATATCTGATCCTTATGCTTTTGTTTCTTCTGTTCATCTTATGCTTATTCCAAAAGCAGAAGATAATGAATTTAAAATTAATGCCCTTGTACAGAATGTTGAAACATCAGAAGTATTCTATGATGATTTTTATTATAGAAAGCCAAGAGAGGCAAACCAAAACTTATATATAAACTTGAAACTTTCTGGATCTGCTTCTCTCTTTAGAGTTCGCTTTAACGGTGCCAACAAGATTCCATCAATTGATCTTGATTTAAATTTGGCAGGCTATCTTAATACTGTTTTTTGGCTTTTTGGGGCCAACGATACGCTTGACTTTGATGGTTCTTTCTTAGTTTCCGGTAGTTTTAGAATTGCTGATATTGTTACTATTAGGGCTGGAATACATCACTTCTCTGGACACTATGGAGACGAGACCCTCTCTGATTTTTATTCTTATAATGAGATAGACTTTAGTAAGGGTGGATTGATTGGAAATTATACCGGTTCAAAAAATGTAGAAGGTAAGTCTTATAGGTTTTTATCTGCTACAGAGTATGTACGAGATAATTCTTGGATTATTGGAATTCAAGGAGAATTGCCTTATGGATTTAGATTGTATGGAGAATGTGAGATCCCTCAAAAGACTGCTTGGATAAGACCTTTTATTCATGTTCCAGCTGATTATATAAATCCTGCAACAGGTAAGGCAGAAGACGAATCTTCTATTCATAGAAGTGGTCCTCGTGAGGGCGCTGATGAAACAACCTTAGACAAAGAAGAGGCTCAGAAAAGAGGCTCCAATTACATGGCGCTTAGAATGCATGGAGGAATTGAATACACTCTGCAGTTTTCATGGGCTAATCTAATTTTATCTGCCGATATTCAAGCACACCAAGATGGTCAAAATCGTAATTCTTCAGGTCAGCATGATATCCTAGCATACAATTCAGATAACAAATGGGAATTTGAGTACACGGCAGGTGTAGCTCTTGAATTAAAGCAAAAGCTTGGCAACAACGTTGTGAGAATTGAAGCTTTGTATCATGTTGGCAGAGTGCCTGCAACGCAGTGGTTTTATAAGACCGGCTCCTTTATCTATTTTGGTTTTGGGTTAAATTAATTGTAAAAGGAACAAGTCGAGATGAGACAAGTTTATAAATTTTCCTTTATCCTATTTCTTTTGCTTTTGAGTTTTTCAAGTATCTATGCTTCCGATTTTACTTTTAAATCTGTAGATACAAAGCCTCTATATGAATCCTATAAAGCAGATCAATGGAATTTTGATACTAGAGCGCAATACATTAATTTGCTTGAGCATGACTACATATACCAAGTTCTTGTATGCACTCGTTATGAGGAAGGCAGAGAAGCTTATTATCATAATTATGACAAGATTGGAAGCGATTCCAGTAATGGGCGAGAAAACTTTATCATGGAAGAGGCAATGTTTAGGGAACAGTCTGAAGCGGTGAAAAAGCTTTATAGGGTAAAGACTGGATTTAGTTTTAGCGCTTTGAGGGTATCTTATAAAGACATTTTTGCGGTAGAAGCTTGTGTTCAAGGTGCGTTGAACCTAGTATTTGATGCTGAGGCTGGTACAGACTGTCTAGGATTTGATGGCATATATTTCTATGGAATGAATGCAAGTTTTCTTAATGGCTTTTTTTCTATGAGAATTGGTAGGCATCATTACTCTGGTCATTATGGCGATGAAATTGAAGAGAGTTTTATGCTCAAAAGGGATGAGCTTGGCCGTGTTTATGCAGATAGGTTCTTGATGGATAGGTCTAAAGGTGGCTACATTTCTAGATTTATCCAATATGTTCGACAAGATAGTCTTGTAATTGGACTTTCTGTAAATCCTACTTCTTGGTTGCGTGTCTATGCAGAGGCAGATGTCCTTACTCCTAAAATGCACAGAGTTAGGCCTTGGCTTCTTGTACCAGAAGAAATTATGGAGGATGATGGAGACAAAACGTTGGAACAAGGAATTGGATATAGTGAAGGAGTATATGACACAATAGAAGAGTCCCGTAAATATCCTTACTCAAATAAATATAAAGCAATGAGCTTTAACCTTGGCGTTGAAGTAACAATCCCTGTTAAAAACATTGGCTCTGCCATATTTGCTTTTGACGTAAAGCTAAATCAAGAAGGGCAAACCGCATATCAAATTGGAGCCTATAGTGAAGAAAATCCATGGGATATAGATTATAATGTCCTTGTTGGATTCAATATTGCAGAAAGCAATTTAACAGCGGAATTTATTTATCACAATGGAAGACTTCCTTTGATGAATTTCTTCTGGAAACATTGCTCTTATTGGTCGTTAGGTTTTTCTGTTACGTATTAAGGCAAAGCCTTGA
>CAVJIN010000127.1:0-2511 GCA_963649615.1 bacterium | reverse complement strand
TCCTAATGTTTACAGGCTAAAATGACAAGCTTTTTCTTTTTAGTACGGGATTTTACCTTGGGTCGAGTCTTTACTTACTCCCCCGGGAATTTACCTTAAAATTCAACGCGTGAATTCTATTTCCATCAAAAGCATAGCAACAAGGACATTTTAAATTACAATTATCAGTTATGCTCACATGTGCATATATCGGCAATTCAAAACTCTTTGGAACCATATAAGGTTGAACTCTGGGAACAATTGCATACTTAATACCGTTTTCCGTTTGATACATTCTTAGCTTTATTCCCAAATTCGCGTCATATTTCTCACGGAGAAGTTTTTTCAATCGTCTATCCCTCCTTTTCTCATTGCTCTAACAGCTTGATACAATTGCCCCTTTCTCTCCAGCAACTCCGCATAGGTTCCAACTTCAGAGACTCTCCCAGCTTCAAGACAATAAATTCTATCAAATTCATCCATATAAGACTCAAACACATCGTGTGTAACTAAAACAACAGCACATGGCAACGAAATCAAATTTTTAACAATTTCATTTGTAGTTTCTACATCAAGAGAAGAAGTAACCTCATCCACAAGCAAAACTTCACATTTCCGTATTAAAGATCTAGCAATAGCAATACGTTTCTTTTGTCCTCCAGAAATATTGCTTCCACCCTCGCTAATAAAAGTTGAAAGACCATTTGGCAAAGACTCAACAAGAGAACCCAAGCCAGACAGCTCCACTGCCTGTTTTATGTCTTCTTCCAAAAAGCATCCACCCAAACAGATATTATTACGTAAAGTATCTTCAAAGATAAAAGGGTTTTGAGAGATATAGGCGACACGTTCAAAATATGCACTATCATTGAAATCCCGAATATCCTCACCTGAAATCTCAACCTCTCCAATGTAAGACGAAAAAAACTTTGCCATTATCTTCAAAAGCGTGCTTTTTCCTCCACCACTATTTCCCACAATTGCAATCTTTTCTCTTCCCGTAATAGTTAACCCGATATCTTTTAAAATTACCTCATCGTTGTTTGGATAATTAAAATAGAGGTTGTTAATTGTAATCTCTGTAATGTGCCCACTCAGAGATTTCCTCACAGTCGTTGGTTCTTCTTCCAGCATTTCATTAAGTTTCTTTCTTATTGCAGCTGTAGATTGAACAGAAATATAAGCATTAGCCACTTGTCGAAAAGGAATTAATATAAAGTTGATAAGTGTATTTGCCGTAATCAGATAGCCCAAAGAAATTTTCCCATCTAAAACTAAGAACGCACCAGCAACAAGTAGTGTAAACCCAGGTAACCACGAAACAAGAGCCGTTACAGAGGATGAGACATTGCTAACCTTCTTCATTTCAAACTGAGTTTTTGAAACCGCTGTTGCTTCACTTTTAATCGTTTCTTTCAAGTACAACCCTTTGTTGTTTGTGATCAAAGTCTCATAACCATCAATTAACTCTTTTACCTTTATAAAAAAATGATTAAAAGCTTGTGTATTATTCTCTTTTGTCCTGCTCAAATATGGTGCCAATAAACTTGGAACAAAGAAAGGAAGAGCAGCCAAACCCAAAGCAACAATTAGTAAAACAGTGGAAATTGTTGACATATACACAACTGCAGACAACCCTATACAAATCCAGATTGTCATATCAAAAATACCGTTATAGTAATCTTCCTCTATAATTCTTGTTTCGTTTGTAAGGGCGGCAAGCCACTTAGATTTATTGCTATTAATATCGGCCTCAAATATACTCAAAGGGATATATTGAAGAATACTTGTAAGTTTGATTCTCACACATTCAGAAGCCTTTGCACTCACCTTTGAAAAAACATTACGTGCTATGAATTCGCAAAGATTACTTGCAACTACAATCACTATGCCTATTCCAAGATTCTTAACAACTTCAACTTTTGTTCGAGACTCAATCAACCACTGAAAGATAAAAGACTTCAACGGAATAAGAACAGCTGATAATAAAACAAATAACAATGAGATAACCAAAGAGTACTTTTGTTGTAAAATATAGTTAAAAAGATTTTTCTTAATACTTTTTTTTTGATTCATACAGAAAACTAAAAAGACTCAACAAACTTAAAGCCAGTTGAGCCTTTGTAATTCGCGTCAGAAACTAGCAACTTTCGGCAACTCCATATGTTACAGCAGAAGCGCCACATCCTTGCATAGAAACTTCTAACTCTTCCGACTCTTCCATTTCAAATTCTTTGTTTTCCATAGCCATTCTTCCTATAACTCTTTCTTTTAGTTTATGATGCAATCATCCATATAGCAAGCAGTTTTTGAAACAGTGTTTTTTGAGACAGTTTTTTTGAGAGGGTTTGAGAGAGTTTTTTGAGACATCAAAACAAATTAAAATTTAAAATATTATACCAAGGGTTCATAAATTGGGTTTGTTATAATACTAACACTTTTTTCGCTTTGTCCCAAAATTTTAGCACCCCTCCCAATTTCTCTCAAAAGGTTTAAGGGTTTCTTCTCAAATTGTTTGTTTTCGCAAAAAAA
>CAVJIN010000126.1:0-2514 GCA_963649615.1 bacterium | reverse complement strand
AAAGAGATAGCCGTCTCTCTGAAAGGGCCAGATACTCCTGCTCAGAGTCTATACCTATGTATTTCCGCCCCAGGCTTAAGGCGGCAACACCTGTTGTGGAACTACCACAGAAGGGATCAAGGATCAAATCCCCAACAGAAGAAGAAGCTTTAATTATTCTCTCAAGAAGAAACAGAGGCTTCTGAGTTGGGTGTCTGCCCTCTTTCTTCTCACTTGGAGGCGTTAAAGAAGAAACCCAAACATCTTTCATTTGCTTGCCACCGTTTTCCTCTTTCATAAGATCATAATTAAAAACATGTTGGCTTTTGTATTCCTTCTTGCATGCCCAAATTATTGTTTCTGTGCTATGAGTAAAGCACCTGCAAGCGAGGTTTGGTGGAGGATTTGTCTTTTGCCAAGTCACATTATTGATAATGGCAAAACCTTCTTGCTCAAGAGCAGCACCAATGCTGTAGATGTTGTGATAGGTACCACTAATCCATAGAGATCCAGACGGCTTTAACACTTGTTTACAAAGTCTAATCCATTGTCTATTGAAGGCGTGTTTCTCATCAAAGGAGCCAATTTTATCCCAGTTGCCCTTGTTTACAGACACCATTTTGCCACTATGACAGGTAATTCCATCATTGCTTAAGAAATATGGAGGGTCTGCAAAAATCAGGTCCACAGACTCTTTCTTAACGTCATCTAGCAACTGCAAACAATCACCTTGCAAAAGAATCGCATCATCAGAGACAAAGAAAGGAATTATATTTTGGGCAATAGGGAAAGAAGAATAGACCATCATACAAACAACTTCTTCATAATGTCATTGTTGATGTCATTGATGTTGTACAAGTCCTCAAGAACATCAAAGGCTTCTTCGAGGTTGTGTCTAGCACTAATCCAACCAAGTCCATCGGTAAACCACACGAACTTGGCACCAACAACATCATTCATTTCCAACGCCAGCGTCTTATAACTGCGCGCCGTCTCATTGAGTTTTGAGCCACCACTTGTATAGAAGTTCGTCTCAACCAGATAAACCTGTTGCTTACCCTTTACCACAAAGTCAAACCGTTTTTCCGTTTTTCCTTGGTTCGATAATGCAGAAAGGTCCAGTCCCCATTTCATCTCAACTGTACTGAGTTGCATCTCCTTGAAGTAAGAAACATCTCGCCTAAAACCAGCCTTGATAAGAGCTTGCTCAACCAAATCCTCCATGAGATGGCCACCACGGTTTTTCCTTCCGTTTGAATCCAGCCCAACCTCTACACCTGTCGAATAATCCACTAGATTGCTCACCAGATGGCTTTTAAGCAGGTCAAACAATCCGGACTCTCTCATAAAATACTTATATTCCGATATCTCTGCATCAAGAAGATCATGAGCTCTAAAATTAAAAGTTTTCTCACCAACGGTATCGGTATAGGTTGAGATCTCGTCATCACGAACAGCTATCAAAAGTGGTATGCACTTCAGCACGGACGGATATTTGCGAACAAGCACCTCAAACTCGGCTTCAATATTTTTGGAGTTAACCAGCGAGTTAAGCATGTGAAGTTCAATCTTGACTTTGTCAATGTTCTCATAAACTTTTTCAAAATCGGTGTAATAGCTGTAGTTCGCTATAGTTCGTTTCATTGTTTTTAGCCAATGGCTGAATTCTCTTTTCACTAAGATCTCCTCAATAGTTGCAGATAAGTAGTTCCGTAATTTTCTTCCTACCTTCTACTTTACTACTGATATTCCGCTTCGCAAAGATCCTTTCTATTTTAAAATCACAGTACAAATCATCAAAAAAGTTATCGTTAGGGTTCTCGTTCTTTGGATCAGAGTTACTTAAGAGAACCTTAGCCCTCCTGTTTAAAAGCTCTTTTGCATAGTTGGCAAGCTCAATTTGATTTGTGTCTGTAAACCCATCTACTGCATAAGACGTAAACTTTGAAGTGACGTTCAGAGGCCTATATGGAGGGTCAAAATAAACAAACGTTTTCTCGTCTATGAAAGAGCTTGAATCCTTATAATTTGCACAAACTATATTTGCATTTTTCAGCGCTTTTGAATCTTCTTTTAGCAGGCTCTCATCACAAATTAACGGATTGAGATAGTCCCCCATTGGAACATTAAACTCATTTTTAGCATTTACTCTATAAAGACCGTTAAAACAGGTTCTATTAAGAAAAATAAACAGAGATGCCAACTCTGGGCCATTGTTTTGAGCTTTTACTAATTGATTGTAACGTTTGCGTTTTTCATAGTAGAAAGTTTTACGAGCATCTTTTTCTTGACTATGGAACTGCTCCTGTAGCCCTGTCAGCTGCTCAATCAACTCATCCACATTGTCCCTTATTATCTTGTAGGTTGTAATCAACGAGCTGTTTACATCACTTACATAAACAGCGTCAAGCTCATAGTATTTAATGATTGAAAAAAGGAAAGCTCCACCTCCGACAAAAGGCTCGGCATACTTTGTAATTGTCTTTCCAAAGCCTTCTGGAATGTGGCTAATCAAATTAGGCAAGAGCTGTTTCT
>CAVJIN010000125.1:0-2518 GCA_963649615.1 bacterium | reverse complement strand
CTCACAGCTTCAATTTCAGCATTAATCTCATCAAGAGACATCTCAGATGTTCTAGGATTGGCAGGGAATTGGCAGGGAAGGTGAATTTGTGGTTTTTTTGATCTTATTTTTTGGGGAAGGAGCCTCTAATTTCTGATATAATAGAAGTAAAAGGAGATTAAGCATGGCTATTCCCAAAATACAAAAAGCGGACATTATTAAGGCTTTACAATACATAGATAAAAATGAAATTCCAAAGACTAACGAAAGTATAAATTACTTTCTTGTATCAGATGAAGGAAAAGAATATCCACCAAAATACGTAATAGCTATAGCAGACCACCTAGCAAACGGCACAGAGATTTCAACAGAAGATTTTAATTCCGTTGAAGCAAAAAATTATCTGGAAAACCAAGGTTTCAGCATTAAGAGAAAACAAGAAAAATACCTAAACAACTACTCTTATACTCTGTTGGAATCAAAGAATTTAATTTTTAGAGGGGCTCCAGGAACAGGAAAGTCATATTTAGCAAAGCAGATTGCTGCAGATATTATTAGCAACGGCAAATTTGAAGAATTCACTAAACTTTCTGAAGAACAAAAAAAACAAGTGGAATTTGTACAATTTCATCCAAGTTATGACTACTCTGATTTTGTAGAAGGTCTAAGGCCTAAAGTTAATGAGGATGGGACAATGGGTTTTGAACTTCAGGATGGAATCTTCAAGAAATTTATAGCACGAGCAAGAAAAAACTATGAAGACTCACAAAAATCGGAAGAAACAATTGGAAGAGAACTCGCTGTACAGGAAGCCATGAATGAGTTCTTTTCAAATCCTGAAATTTATAACACAGAATTTGAAACAGTTAATAAAAACATTTTTAATATCAAAGGTGTAGATGACAAACATATAAACATCTTTATTCCTAACAACAAATTATCAAACAGACTTAGTTTAAACTTAGACGAAATAAGAAAAATGTTAGGGTCTGGACAAAAATTCAATAAAATAAAAGACATAACAGCTTTCTTTGGAAAAGAATTTGGAACTCAAGCCTATTCTTATGACTTTGCAATCTACAAAAAGATTAAGGAAAAGCAAACCAAATTAAAGCCAAAAGAAACAAAACAGGACCTAAAAAAATACATCTTCATTATTGATGAAATCAACAGAGGTGAGATTTCCAAGATATTTGGTGAGTTGTTCTACTCCATAGACCCAGGCTACAGAGGGGAATCCGGTGCAATTTCAACTCAATACTCCAATCTTCACTCTGATTCTAACGAAAAGTTCTATATACCAGAAAACGTTTACATCATTGGTACTATGAATGATATTGACCGTTCTGTTGACAGTTTTGATTTTGCCATGCGTAGACGTTTCCGCTTTATTGAACTTAAAGCAAATGAACAGATTGAAATGCTATCATCCATAAAAGATGAAGAACAAAAAGAACAAGCCATCAAGAGAATGACCAACCTTAACAATGAGATTATAAATGTTGAGGGACTGAACAGAAATTACCAAATTGGAGCTGCCTACTTCTTAAAGCTCAAGGACCTCAATTTTGACGAACTTTGGAAGGATTATCTTCAACCACTTTTGCAGGAATACATACAAGGAATGTATAATGAAGAAGGAATTATGCAAAATTTTGCTAAAGCTTATGGTTATCAAGAACCTGCCACAGGTAATGTGAATGAAGCTACTCAGAATTAAAGATAATTCACAACAAAAGAAAGAAGATTTCTCAGAGATTAAAGCCCTCACCAAAAAAATTGCAGACAAAACTTTGGAACAACTTGAACGTGAAGGTATCTTTGTGTTTCCAGGGGTTATTGAGGATGCAGAAGATATCACTAGAGAACAAATGATACTTCAAAGCGTCAACGAAAAATATCGGGCTGGAAATGTAATGGGCTTTCTTGGATGTGGAGATGAGAGGCTAATTATTGAGTCCAGATTTTGTGGAGAGAAGGAAGATTTCTTTTTCCAGTATCTACTTAACCAAGTTTTAGACTTCCCAAATATCATAAACATGCAAACCAATACAAATCAGGACAACCGTCTATTCAACTTCTTGCTGTTTCTCTTCCCCTACTACCTCAAGACAGCTATGCGTAAGGGCTTGTTCAAGAAATATATACGCAACGAATATAACGACCATAACATTAAGGGTTCCATAAATATTGCAAGACATATTGAGCAAAACACCCCATTTACTGGAAACGTTGCGTATAGCCAAAGGGAGTTTTCTTACGATAATAGTTTAATGGAACTCATTAGGCACACGATAGAATTCATCAAAAGAAAGCCTTATGGGAATAATCTTCTTGTAAAAATAAAAGATGAGGTCCGTCTTGTCATAAGTGCAACGCCCAAATACGAGCCCTACGACATCCAGAAGATTATTGCACAAAACAAGAAAACACCTGTTCGTCATGCATATTTTAGAGAGTATAGGGCTTTGCAACGGCTTTGTCTTCTAATTCTCCAGCACCAGAAACATCAGATTGGAGTTGGCTCAAGGCAAATATA
>CAVJIN010000124.1:589-2549 GCA_963649615.1 bacterium | reverse complement strand
ACCTTCAGAGGACTCATAGAAAAGAATAGACTTGGCATTTGCCGTGTTAGTAAGAAGTTCTACAGAAAGTTCTGCGTTTTCAATTTGGAAAACCTTGGAAATTCCTCTAGAAAAAGCAGCTTGCAAAGTAGGGACAATACTTTCATCATCCATATTTGTGCAATTGAGTTGCAAAATAAGGCAGTTTTTGCGATCTTCTACGTATGGAACAATCTTTTGCCTGTAATCTTCCTCTCTTTCCTCCGTTTCTTCGTTCTCATCATTGTTAGAAATGTCGTTTGACTTCCTTTTCCAAACACCCGTGGAAGGATTTATGAAAAAACCATAGTCCGCCTTGTTCTTTCTTATTTTCCAGCCTTTATTTACTTTATAGATTGTAGCATTTGGAATATACCAAAGAATAGAAAGTCTGAAGATCATATCCCTGACGCATTCTATCTTCGTCGTTTGATGTAATTGTAGCTACAGGTTTCGTCTCAACTGTCTCAATTCTATAAAGGCCAGGAATTGTATTTGTCTTATCTAAAATGGCACCACAGTTTGGACATCTATCATCTGCAATAATTCCCCCAGTGTTTGAAACAAGCCCAAAACCGCAGGAAGAACAGACAACAACGGATTTTGTAGAAAGAGCAAGTTGCCCATTTTGGTTTTCAATGGAAGTTGAAGCATTAAGTTTAACTTTGTATACCTGAAAAGAATTTCCACGGTGATAGATTGTACTATATGGTCCAAATTCAGAAAGGGCCAAGAATCTAGAACGGCTAATTGAGACAACCTTTTCATCGCTGTCCTCATGTGCTTGTTTTGCTCTTGGAACCCATGCAATTATTGGGAGCCTAGGGAAATTGTATCCCGGCAATATTCCCTGTCCAGCTAGATATCTAAAAATATAGAAATCCGATGATACTGAATTAGCATTTCTAGGAGGATGTGTCAGAAGCCCATATTGATCTGAGGCGGCATTGTGTATCTTCTTTATTATTTCTCTTTGCTTATGCGTTAGGTTTCTGCCTTGTTGTTTGTTGGCATCGTCCATCTGCTTTTTTGTGTCTTTTACTAGATTTATCCAACTGTTAAATGAAGCCGTGAATCTATCGTAAGCATTCTCAACAAAAATTTGTTCATATCCATTGTGATACCATGGGGCATGCTCTGGCGTAAGATATTCAGCAATGCTATCCGTTAAACTTTTTATTCCTTCATATGCTTCTTCTTTTAGTTCTGGACGCGTCAAAATTTGTTTGATTTCATCTTTTATTTGATAAGTTTCGTTTTCTGTTTCAATTACTTCGGAAATTGAAGAGTCCACTCTACATTTTGCTGTCGCAAACCATATGGCCATAAGGTGACTATCTACAAGATCCTTGTTGGATAAATCCAAAGAAGGAGTCACAACATCACCACTTACCATGTCGCTAGAGTGTTTAAAATACCATTGGTCATGAGGGCTTTGTGAGGCACAGTATGTAACTACAAGAGCTGCCTGCCCAGACCTTCCAGCTCTACCAGAACGTTGGGCATAGTTTGCGGGCGTTGGAGGAACATTTCTCATATAAACCGTATTCAACGAAGAAATATCAATCCCAAGTTCCATAGTTGGAGAACAGTATAAAACAGGAAGAGGAGCAAAACCTGGTTCTTCCCTAAACCTCTTTTCAAGGATCTCCCTTTCTTCTGATGAAACCTGTGCTGTATGCTCAGCTGATACATATGAGAAGATTTCATTTGAACGGGAAACAAACTGTTTACCTATTGTCTCATACAAAACCTGGAAATATTCGTTTTTCCATTTCTTGTTTTTAGGTACTCCATTACCTCTTTCTATTAAAAGAGCCGAACTATAGACTTGATAATATTTTTTGTTTTCTTCTGTCCTTTCATCAACAAGCTCATAGTATTTAGCCAAAGAGAGAAGCTCTAATGCTACATTTCTTACAATTTCAGTTAGCTCAGTTTT
>CAVJIN010000124.1:0-533 GCA_963649615.1 bacterium | reverse complement strand
GAGCAAGATAGATAATGATAGGCTCCTTTTGTCCCTTGTTTCCCTGTATTTTCAAAAGTAAGACGGTTTCCTTCAAATAAACGCTCCCCTCCATCAAAACTCCATCTTGGATTAAGAAGTTTTATAGCTTGAGGCTTTAGATCAGATTCAAGAGAGTTAAGATGCAATATTTCATCAGACAGGCAGTGCTGACCAACCATTTCATCAAGCAATGTTCTCATAAGTCTTTTCCTGACATAGTCCGGCAGGCTCTTAAGAATTTCATACTTAGAAATTTGGTTTGAATCCTCCATCATCATATCAAAATCTCTATATCCAATTTTAAGTAAACCAAGATGGAAAACTGTAGGATTTGAGTACTTCCACGCCTGTCGTGTCTCATCAAGAATCCTGTATCTAAGAACCTTTAATGCAACCTGTTCGTTCCTCTTTCTAACAGGTAATGGAGAATCTGGTTTTAGATACAACTCACTTGAAGCTTCAATATTACATGCATCGCTAAAGCCAAGAACATCAAATATTCTTTGACACAA
>CAVJIN010000123.1:0-2577 GCA_963649615.1 bacterium | reverse complement strand
AAACACTTGAAACAGAATTAGCCAAACATTACGGCACTACTACAGCGTAGGGTAAATGTCAACAGAATCCACGTATGGGGAATTTTCAAAAGCCTTCATAAGATCCAAGATAGAATCGCCAAGACTAAAGAGAACCTCTACTTTTGCAATCAAACAGCCATCTTCATCTTTTGTAAGAGCCATCTCTCGAACAGATACCTCGTAGTTATCTAGATATTTAAGTAACTCCTCCACAGAGATTCCATGCTTTGTAATATTAGAAGTAATAGAACCAGAGTTCTGACTATGAGACTTTGCATGTCTACCATGAAGAGCCCATTGAACAAAAAGAATCAAAAGAGTAGTAAAAAGACCAACTGAATAAAGACCAGCACCAATTGTAATTCCAATACCCACAGTAGCCCAAAGTCCAGCAGCAGTGGTAAGACCAACAACGGATTCCCTTCTTATGAATATAACACCAGCACCAAGGAAACCTATTGCGGAAACCACACCGTGGGCAATTCTTGAAGCATCGGCAGAAAGTCTAAGCCCGTCAATGCCAACAACATCCATAAAACCATATTTAGAAACTATCATCATAAGACATGATGCAATAGCAACAATGATGTGAGTTCTAAGACCGGCATTTTTCAGTCTCTTCTCTCTCTCAAGACCAACTAAACCGCCACACAGCATAGCCATAACAATTCTCAATAGAAAATCCAGATAGTTCTGTAAGCTAAGAATGCCATTCTCAAAGAACGATAAAACTTCTCCCATATCTCGCCTCTAACAGTTAAATTTCAGTTTTTTTTGAAATCAACTTCCCTTTTGTTTTCTTTTGTTCTCTTTTGTTTTAGACGTTTTTTGTAAAAACCTCAAAAAATTTTTTAAAATTTTCACAAGTGTATTACTTATTGTTATCAAGTTCAATTGCAAAATAAAACTTTTTTATACAGAATTCCTTATAAAACCACACAGGTCATAAATTTTCATTATAGAACAATATAATTAAATAATTTGCTTTATAACAAGACCACATGCAATATTTCATTAGGCAAGGTTTTTTATGAACAAAGAAGAATTATTTGAGAACACATCAATCTTTAAAGCACTATTTGAGCTTGCATTACCAACAGTTTTTGGACAAATTATTCTAGTTATCTACAACATGGCAGACACATACTTTGTAGGACTTACAAAGAGCAATCATATGCTCACAGCAGTAACAATTTGTATGCCGGCGTTCATGATACTAACAGCAATGGCAAACCTCTTTGGAGTTGGAGGTTCAAGCGTGATAGCAAGAGCTCTAGGAAAGGCAAATTATGACAGAGCAAAGTCTACATGTGCCTTCTCTTTTTGGGGATGTACATTTCTTACACTTCTCTACTCCGCTATCATCTATATATTTATCAATCCAATAATAAATGCCCTTGGAGGAACAGATCCAATAGTACACGAATATGCTAAGACATATCTCTTTTATACAGTTGTACTTGGAGGGCTCTTCACATCAATGAATGCACTCATGGCGCATCTTGTAAGATCAGAAGGCAAAGCCGTACATGCAAGTATCGGGGTAGTTATTGGTGGAGTACTCAATATAGTATTAGACCCTCTTTTTATGTTTGTCATACTTGAAGCAGGCAATGAAGTTGCAGGTGCGGCCATAGCAACAGCACTTTCAAATGTCGTTTCCTTTCTATATTATGTAGTTATCTTTATCGCAAGTAAGAAAAAACAAAGCATATTAAGCGTAAAGCTCACAGGCCAATCCTTCAAGAATAAAATCCCAGCTTGTGTTTTTGATGCAGGACTACCAGCATGTATAATGACACTAGCAGAGAACATATCGTACGCAATCCTGGATAAACTCATGTCCTACAATGGGTTAGCAGCACAAACTGGAATAGGTGTTGCAAAAAAGGTCAACATGTTGGCACACTCAATAGTAAGAGGAGTTACTCAGGGAGCACTTCCTCTTCTTGGATACTCATATTCATGCGGAAAGCGAATCAAGACCAGAAAAACTGTTGGCGCCACAGTTCTAATATCTGCATCGGCAGCCATGTTTTGCACGGTTGTCAGCCTCTTGTTTGCAAACTCAGTCATTGGAATCTTCATTCAATCAGCAAACGAAGCCCATATCTATGGCATCAAATTTCTGCGCATTTTGTGCGTTGGTGCACCGTTTTCGGCCGTAACCTACACCTTCATCTCCTTTTTCCAAGCGGTGGGCCACGGAAAAAAGTCCTTCATACTTGCACTTCTCAGAAAAGGCATCTTGGACATCCCACTTATGTTCATCCTTAGAAATGTAATCTCCATGTATGGCATTGTTCTTGCCACCCCGATAACCGATGCAATTTGTTTTATAGTATCGCTTTGCGTATTCTCTAAGTTTGAGGAAAAGCATCTTTTCGCAAACAAGGCAAGGAAAATCTACAATCCAATAACAGGAAAAAATGAGGTAGTTGAAACTGGTTCGAGTCCTTACTGACCTGCCTAAAAAAACATAAAACCCACGGTTTTCTCCCGTGGGTTTTCGTTTTTAGCAGGGGTAGGACTCGAACCTACGGCCTCCAGGTTATG
>CAVJIN010000122.1:0-2592 GCA_963649615.1 bacterium | reverse complement strand
TAAACTCAAATGTGTTCATACCTTCGACATCAAAAATATCATCTCCATGTGCTTTGACTAAAGAAGTTTTTGTAGCTCACGTGTGAATAAAGTTTGGTCATGAAATATTTCTTCCAAAAAGTTTCCAAAAAATTTCTAAAAATTTTTGTTGCAGGATGAGAAAAGTCGTGATAGTCTAATTGTAGCAAATGTTGCAAGCGATTGCAAAATCTATTCCAACATATTGCAACGGATAGAACAAAAAAAGAGGAGTTTGTGTGAAAATAGCAGTATTAGGTGCTGGAGCCATGGGATCATTATTTAGCGGATATCTCTCAAGAAAGAATGAAGTTTCCGTTATTGATGTCAATCCACTGATGGTTGAGGCTATTGTGAAAAATGGCGTTCGCATCAGAGAGAAGGACGGCGCTATTACACAATGTTACCCTCATGCAATGGTCAACTCCAGCGAACTAGGGCATCAAGATCTAGTTATTGTCTTTGTTAAGGCAATGTTTACCATCTCTGCTCTTGAAAGTAATAAGAACTTAATTGGACCTAATACATATTTAATGACCTTGCAAAATGGCGCCGGGCATGAGAGTAAACTTCTTAAGTTTGCTGACCGCAAGCACGTTATCATTGGCTCCACTCAACACAATAGCTCAGTCATTGAGCCTGGTTTTGTAAACCATGGCGGGAGTGGAGTAAGTAGCATCGGACTATTAGATGGCGGATGTGAGGCAATTGACGAGATTGCGGAAAACTTGAGCGCATGTGGATTCGAGTGCCATACGGAGGAGAATGTGCAAAAACAGGTGTGGAAGAAGATGTTCACCAATACTGCAGCCTCCTCGTTGACTGGCTTATTCCAGGTGCCGCTTGGATTTATCCATACAGATGCCAATGCAAATTTCTTGATGCGTCAGCTTTGCACGGAAGCGGTATATGTGGCCAATTCACTGGGTCTTGGCTTTGACTTGGCAGATGTCACCCGCGATGTGGAGGCCGTCTGCATCAACGCACCTCAGGGCTTCACCTCCATTTATGCCGATATCCGTGATGGACGCTGTAGTGAAGTAGACACCATCAGTGGAAGTGTAGTAGAAGCAGCACATGACCTGGGCATTGCTGTGCCATATCACGAGTTTGTGGTCAAGGCAATTCATGCATTAGAGGACAAAAAGAAGGAGAACATATAAGTGCAGTGCGTTTATGAACTTAACGGACTTAGAATAGTTGACTTAACTAAGTATATCGACCCTGCAACAGAAACCAGAAGATGTAAGCTGGACAGGTTCAATACAGGTGGAGCTATTCCAGATTTCCACACCAATGTGGACATCATGACCCACCTAGGCACTCACTGTGAGTGTCCATATCACCATTTTGAAGATGGTGCAAGTGTTGCAGACTTGCCATTAGTATCTTTCATGGGCAGAGGCCTCTACTATGAGTTCAAGGATCTTGAGCCTTTGAAGCATATAAGTGCTGCTGACTTGGATAAAGCTATAGGAGACAGAGTTAAGCCCGGTGATGTGGTCATCCTTGACTCTATTTATAAGCTGGCTCCTTTTACACCAGAGACAAACGGCCCTAACGACAAGCGCTTACTTGTTAATGGTGAGACTGCCCAGTGGATGGTAGACCACAAGGTCAAATGTGTTGGCTTTGGAGATGGCGTTTCCATTGAAAATTGTAATGAAGATGTGAAACCTTTCCATGACATTTGCATGGCAAAGAACATCACGTTCTTGGAAGTATTAAAGAACTTGGAGCACCTGAACAAAGACACCTTCTTTGTCAGCTTTGCCCCAATGTACATCAAAGGTTTAGACAGTTGCCCCGTACGCGTCTATGCCATTGAAGGTTTGGAAGAGTTTGAGTGAGAAAATAAGGAGGAAAAGGAGGTTTAACTAATGCCAATGAAGTATACTTTGCCGGAGCTTTTTAAAGAAGAGAAAATTGTTTTAGCTCCAGAAATTTACGATTGTGCCTCAGCTAATGCTGTTGAAATGTGTGGGTTTAAATCTTCTGTTCTCAGTGGAGCGGAACTCTCGTATTCATTATTGGGAATGACTGATATTGGGATTCTTTCTTTTGACGAAATTAGGTGGGCGACTGAAAGAATTACTAGAATTCATTCACTACCAATGGTTGTAGATGCGGAAGATGGATATGGCGAACCTCTGAATGCTTATTTTACATGCAAGAGATTGGCAGAATCTGGTGCCGCGGGAATTATTATTGTTGATTCTCCGAGAACAAGGATTGGAGGGTGTCTTCCAATTGAAGATGCTGTAAAAAAATATAAAGCCTGTGTTGCAGCCTTGAAAGAGACAAATTGTATTCTTATTGCAAGGACAGACTCAACAGATGTTGATGATGCAATTAATCGTTGTGTTAAGTATAGAGAAGCAGGTGCTGACATGACATTGATGTTAGGTATTAATTTTGTGCCCGCATCGGACCGATCTCTTGTTGCAAAAGAGCTTGCAAAAAAAGATAAAGGTTGGAAGTGGTATCCGGATTTAAGTTCCCATAATGGCAAGTCTGATGTTTCTCTAAATGAAATTGCAGAATATGGTTTTAATTATGTAGGAGCACATTACC
>CAVJIN010000121.1:0-2660 GCA_963649615.1 bacterium | reverse complement strand
CCCAATAGTAGCAAGCAAAAATATATTGCAAAAAAATAACTGAGCAGGCCCAAGACTATTAAAAATATAGAGTTAAGATCTTTTTTTTAGAGCTTAAGAATCCTATTTTCAATATCTAAAACAATGGTTAATATCTGGTAAAGAAAAATAAGCAATTGAAAAACACTGCAAAAACCATGCATTTTCGCTCCTTTTTGCTATTTTCCCGTTGAAATATTGCAGAAACAACCATATTTCCACACTAACTTCCCTTAAACTTCCAACTCTCTTAATTTCTCTGTTGCACAACATAAAAATCCTCTTGTATCAAAGCCAACCAATATACCTTTTGAAAGAAGGGTATTGAACCCTTGAGCCACTTAGGCTCAGATATGTCACTAAGATAGTTCCCCATAATAAATTAGCTTAATCCATCAACTACAAAGCCAAGTGAGCCAAATGCAGTTTTTTTGCGAAAACAAACAATTTGAGAAGAAACCCTTAAACCTTTTGAGAGAAATTGGGAGGGGTGCTAAAATTTTGGGACAAAGCGAAAAAAGTGTTAGTATTATAACAAATCTAACCCAAGAACCCCTAATACAAAAAATGAGCCAATTTTTATTTTCTTGTATAATAAGAAATTAACTGGCTCAAAATCTGGTATCAAAGCGTTTCTTGGCTAAAGCCTTAGTAGGTTGGTTTGGATACAAATTGAGCATTTTTTGAGAATGTGCTAAAAATATTTGTAAAGAGAAGCCATTAAAATTGATTTTGAACCCAGAAAGAAAATTACGTGCTATACTCGCAGTATAGGTTTTGATTTTGAAATGCCCAAACGATGTGTTTTTTGTTCCAGATTTATAGGATTATTTACTCGGCAAGCTTATGAAGTGAAAAAGGAAGGGCTATGTCTTTGCAAAAATTGCTATAGTACTCTATGGTTAACGCAATCCAATCCAAAATCACAAGCAAAAAGGCTTGCTTCCATTGCGTTAAACGGTAAACTTTCACCAGAAATAAAAAAGGCAGTCGTAAGGCGTATAAAAGAACTTCTTCCTGTAGAAGAAGAGCAACAAGAAGCAATTGAACAAATATCTGAATTAAAAAGTGTGGATTTTAATAATGCTATAAACCAAGAACCCATTGGTAAAGAGGTTATAAAACTCTCGGTGGAAAAGAAAAGTGTCTTTAAAAACGAACCTAGTACTCCAACAAAAAAGGAATCTTGCACAAAGAATGTTTCTGAAGAGGTATCCCCAACTAATTTTAAAGAAAGTCTGGTGAAAGAATCAGTCCTAGATTGTGTGAATAATCCATACGTAACGATTGTTTCTGATTCAAGTTATCCTGATTTGCATTTTTGGGCGGATACTCCAATTTCTATTTGTGGCGTTGTTATTGAAAGACCTTTCTTATACACCATAGGAGAGTCTAAGCTCGAAGAAGAGCTAGAAAAGAATTTGACTTATTGTAAGTTTGAAGATAATCCGTATCTCAATCTTTACAGAATGTTTTTTGAAGAAGATGAAATACAAAGAAACAGAGATCTGTTTACCTCATATCTTGATAGCGACAAAATTTTAAACCATGTATTTGTGCTTCCAAAAGATGACAAGTTAATTATTCCAGCGGAAAATCCTTCTCAAGAGGAAATAGACAAACTTTGTATGAATAGTGCTACTGGAATTCTAGTAGCTTTTTCTAAAGAACAATCCGGATGCTTTATAAAATGGTTATCAAACTATTATCCAAATTGTATTCACGCAAGATTCTTTACCTCAGAATATTTGGCAGGGGTGTGGTATAGAACATTTGTTGAAAAGAAAGATTTACGTGCGGTATTTCATTTTTGGGGGAATTTCGTCCTTTCAGGCGAAGGTTACAATTGTGATGAATATGACAAAGATGATGTTAATGAACTTCGGCGATTTTTTGCATTGCTTCTTATCTACACGAGAGAAGGGAATGTTTTAACCCAAGAAGAAAAACAATTGGTTTCTTCTTCAATAAAAAAGACTTTTTCTATCAAATATCATTACATATATAGGAGAGGTTGGAAATGGGATCCAATCGCTATTTTACATGAATGTGGCTGTGATGAATGTATTCCACAATGGCTAATATTAAAACAATATTTGGCTGTAATGGCTGACGATGGCAAGTTTGACGGAAGTAAAGTTGTACAATTCTATTTTCAAAACAAAGAACTTAAGATAACCCCTATTTTTTTCAAAAAAAAGATTCCTGTTGGATATATACAAGATTTCAAAGGCGATTGGGTTTGTAATACTCCGTATTATACAACTTGGACTATTTCAAACAAAGAAACTATAGATCAATCAATTGAAAAAGTTATAGATATAATAAATACAAAAAGTAAATTGTACACCATGATTCCAACAGACATAAAACCAGAAAAGGCTATTTGGTTTAAACTTCCAGATGAAATGCAAAGAGAAATAGATTGTCCATTAACAAAAGACGAGATTTTAGATTTTATTAAGGAAGGGCAATCATTGCGGGATATCTTTAAAAGATTTGGGCAAGAATACAGTAGAATGAAAGTAATACCAAAAAATGCAACAACGAAAGTAGAAAAGATAAACTATTTTTATGAGTGCTTAGGGGTAGTGTAAATAGTTTTGTGGACTTTTAGTTCTGGCAGTACAAAACAATGAAAT
>CAVJIN010000120.1:0-2765 GCA_963649615.1 bacterium | reverse complement strand
ATATTAGTGAATGCTGTTCACTTTGGTTTAAAAATTTTAGTAAATTGTTCTGCTAATAATTTCCAAAGCAATAGATGGGTCATAATCTTTTTGAATCATTGCAGAAAGAATAAGTGAAAACAAAACATTAGCAAAATCGTCAATTGTAAAACTCCCTGTAAAAGAGTCTTTTCTAATTTTGCTATCACTGTCTATGACAGCACACAAGCTCTTTTTAATATGCTCCCACGTTTTTTTCATAAGCTTCTTCCCCTCTTCTTTGTTTTCGCCCAAGAAGCCAAAAGAATGAAGAGTAAAGAAATTAGGATATTTTTTGGCTCCTTCTTCCATTTTCTTGTATATCCAACACACATATTCTTGAGTGTTTTGAAAAACAACTTTATCTATTGCCGAATGAAAAATTTCACCCCAAATGCTCTCTACCGTCGCAACGACCAATGAAGATTTACTATCAAAATAGTTATAGATAGAGCCAACAGCCACATTGCAAGAAAAGGCAACAGCTCTAATATTAACACCGTCCCAACCCTTTGTTCTAACAAGCTGCTTACTGGCTTTTAGTATTTCTTCCTTCGAAGTTGCGTTTATATTCATTGTCTCTCCAACAATAATTGCTTTGATATCTCATTTAACATGAACAATGTTCATTGTGCAATACTTGCCCTCAAATGTCAATGAATGTGATTTCCGTGTCTTATATTAAGCACTAAAAGATTAAGTATTAAGATTTTCAGACAACCTCACGCACCACTATTCATCTGTAAGACCTTAAAAACAAGACTATTATTAGTCACACCAGTCTGCGTTCCTTCAAGTCCGTCAGAGCCATTGGATATATAAGATGACATTGAAAACTGGTAGCTTTCAAAAGTAGCCATAATATCCATGACCTTCTCTTGTTCATTGTAGGCTTGAACTTGTACATAATCTCCAACACTGAAAGGAAGTGCTATCAAGCCACCAGTTAAGAAACAGCTAACATAGCCATTGTTCATAGAAAGATTGGAGATTTCATGCTCCAACTTCAAAGTTGAGTTTTGATAAACCTTTACTGTAATCATTTTCTTTATTCTCCTATTCATTTCCAAGTTTCTGTGCATTTGCGTGTGAGGTTGTTATCATCACGCCAGTATTCACTTTGTTAAGCGATGTCTTGAAATCATCCCAGCAGACAATTGGTTTTCCTTTTTGGCAGTTTATCTGTCCGCAGTACACGTTCCACGGCAGTGCATTGAAGGCAAAGGCTGTCTCGCTATAAATCCGATATTTTCCAGGGCCTGTGGAATTAACCTTCACAGTCTCGTCTGTGCTCCAACCAAAATCACGGCTACAAAGAGTTTCGTTCCAACCGTTGTTGACCCATTTCTTTATACGAAACTTCCCTCCTCCAAACCATCCACACTTAAATGAGCCTTGAAAGAGAAGTTGTCCGCTTGCCCTGTGGGAATAGACAATGCCATTGTTTCCTATAGCGTCTTGTATCCAGTCTGCTCCTGAAGACATTGTCCCAGAATATGAAGCACTAGAATTAATGCTGTTTATGTCGCTTGCATAGATAAGACCACCTTGTGCTATTGCCATACACCCTCCTTAATTGAACACAGCACCATAAACCTTATGTGTTGTATCGCCTTGAGAGTTGACATTTCCTGTGAAACTAGATGCCACAAGGGCAGTCTTTCCTGAAGAGCCACCAAATACTATCTTTGTAGGGATAGGTTTGGAGTCTTTAGCTGTGTATCCCACATAGATTGTAGATGAATCACTAGTTCCTCCAAAGTTGACCTCATTACCTCCTTCCAAATAAAGTTTCAGCGTTTCTCCCCCAAAGGCACCAATGAACGAATTGGCATAGATTTTCTCAAAAGGAGTGCCAGAACCAATGGAAGAACCCTTGTTTACCAATGCCTCTATTTGAAAGGCTTTGTTCTTCAGAGCTTGCATATTCTGTGCCTGCAAATCAGAACACACTATCCTTTCAGACGCTAGGCGCTCTGTCTTCATTTGGTAGGCTTCAAGGACATTGGTATAAATATCGCTTGCAAAAAGGTTGTAGGTGTTTATCTTTCCAGTTATATCCATGCTATCGTATGTAGTATTGGGCTGGGTAAGATTTCTTGTCTCAAAGCTGGCAATTTCTAGAAAGTTAAATTGTCCTGTAATAGTGGCTCCAGAACTAGATGTCAGTTTCTCAAAGTAGACACTGTCATCCAAAACAGTCCAAGTACTCTTGTCTGAGCTAAAATGATAGTACAAGCTATCGGACGAGCTACCTTCCTTTTTTGCAAGCTTTACATATTTGCCCAAAACCTGCGTTGTCTTTGATACTGTGCTATATGGACTTAGATAGCTACGCAGATTAACAGTAACCACAGAGATATCAGAGGTGCATTCATACACTTTGTTTTCTATCAACACGCATGGAGCATATGTTGCAACTCCTTCTGCAAAAGTCTGGAAAATGGTTGGAGTAACTGGATATCCATGGTCTGTAGTAATGAAAGGAATTCCATTAGCTGTGCCACTTACCAGAACATTATCTTCAAAACTAAAGGTAGCATTTGCAAAATAGGTAGTACTCTTTAAATCAGACTCTGTAATTTCACTGTCAGAGACAACTATAAGATATCCAGAACAACCTGTATTGGTATAATTCATCCCGGATGCATGTCCATGCCTAAAATAGGTTCCCTCTGTTATGCCCGTTATCTTAGATGAAGATGCATTGTAGATGAAAATAGGATCTCCTGTTGTATCGCCATAGC
>CAVJIN010000119.1:0-2775 GCA_963649615.1 bacterium | reverse complement strand
CAATAGTAGATATTAAATAGTAGGAGGCAGCAATGCTTAACGATATTTTAAAAAGCAAAAAAGCCCTTTTTGCAGATGGCGTTCAAACCGTTCTAAGGGGTCAAGAGAACAGAGCTAGATCTGTAACTTTTTTACAAGGCAATCTTGTAAGAAATATTAGAGCGGAATCTAGAGGAATTAATGCTCGTGTTTGCAAAAATGGAGTTTATGGATTTTCTTCTATGGCAGATTATTCTAGTGAAGCTGCAGATGCAGTTCTTGCAGCCGCAACAGAAAATGCTCTTTTCTTGAATAATCATGCTCCAAAGTCAATGCCAATGGCAAAGGTTTATGGTCAAGGAGTTATTCCAACCGGAAAAGAAATTGTTGATTTTGAGCAAAAGAGAATAATTGAGGCTTGTAAGCAAGTGGATGACTATGTAGCAAAGACCTATCCAAATCTAACAAGTAGAACAATCAGCTATTCAGAAGACTCAATGGATAAGGTAATTTATACATCAGATGCCCATGATGGTCATGTTACAAACCCACGTTGCTACATTTATGTCATTCTTGATTCCGTAACAAAAGACGGAGTGCCAATTGAGCTCTTTAAAGCCTTTGGTGGTTATGGAAGTTTTGAAGACCACTTCTCAGATACAAAATGGATGCAACCGGGAATTGATGCCCTATATAAGCAGCTTATGGAAAAAAAAGAAGGTGTTTATGCAAAAGCAGGCTATAAAACAGTTGTTTTAGGTGCCGAGCTTGCAGGCATGTTGGCTCACGAAGCTGTAGGTCATACAGTAGAAGCAGACCTTGTCTTAGGCGGTTCAATTGCAAGTAGAACTCTAAATCAGAGAGTTGCATCTGACCTTGTAACCATGGTGGATTTTGCCCATACAGCTCTTGGTGGGCAGGCTCCTCTTCCAGTTTATATGGATGATGAAGGAACCAAGGCTGAAGATGCTGTTCTTATTGAAAATGGCTTTCTTAAAGGCTATATGAACAACAGAGAAACGGCAGATCATTTTGGTGTAGTTCCTCAAGGTAATGCAAGAGCTTGGGCCTTTAGTGATGAGCCACTAATTAGAATGAGAAATACAACAGTACTTCCAGGCAAAGACAAACTGGAAGACATCATTGCTTCTGTCGATGATGGCTACTACCTTATTTCTACTGGTAATGGTCAAGCAGACCTTACAGGCGAATTCATGTTTGGAATTAACATGGGATATGAAATCAAGAATGGTAAACTTGGTAAGGCTATCTTGGATACTACCGTTACCGGAATTGCTTTTGATATGCTCAAAACTGTTGATATGGTCTCTAACAACATTACATGGTCTTCTAGTGGATTCTGTGGCAAAAAGCAAAGAATGCCAGTTGGTATGGGTGGTCCAGAACTAAGATGCAAAATCATGATTGGTGGAAGATAAGGAGGGCAATATGAAAGATATTAGAACTACAGCATCTTATGTTGAGAATCTTCTCAAATCTGCAAACGTAGAAAAATACGATTTTGCTCTCTCTGAAAGCGAAACTCGTGAATTTAACGCTGATCTTGGAGTATTTACTTTATACAGAACAGTATTTGGAAATAACGTTGTAGTAGATGTCTACATGGACAACAAGAAAGGAACCAAGGCAGGAAACGATCTCTCTGACGAAGCTTTACAGGCTACAGTTAATGATGCAATCCTTTCTGCTCAATCTGCTGTTGCAGATCCCGCTCATGACATTGCACCACAAGAGCCAAAGGAAGTTTTCCACTCAGGATGTTATGAGCCTAACATTGATAAGTTCTTCTCTCGTATTGAAGAATTGCTTTCCAATGTTAAGTCTCAATATCCAAAGGTAAAAATTCTCAATGTCTATGCTTCACATACAAAAAAGCACAATCTTTACCTTAATTCTAATGGAACAGATTTTGAAAAGTTTGGTGGTTACTATTCTGTAACCTTAGAGTTCTCTGGAAATGATGGTGAAAAATCAACAAGCCTTGATTATGCTGATGTTTCTACAGACAACTTGGACACTCCATTTATTGAACTTTCAAGTTTCAAAACACATCTTGAGAATGCAACAAACCAACTCAATCAAATCCCTTTCAGTGGCAAATTTGAGGGTACAGTTCTCTTTACTCCAGACTGCTTTGCACAGTTCTTGATGTACACTCTTGGCAACTATGCAGAAGGTTCTGTAATTCTTGATGGTACAAGTCTTTGGATTGACAAGATAGGCCAACAGGTTGCTGACAAGAGCATTTCAATTTCCCTCAAGTCATCCGATTCTCGCATTGTAGATGGTGAAAACTACACCTCAGACGGCTTTAAGACCCAAGATGTGGACATCATCAAAGATGGCGTACTGAAGAACTTCATACTTAACCTCTACATTGCCAAGAAAACGGGCCGTCCAGTCTTAAAGAATACCAGTAGCGACTTTGTAATGGCCAATGGCATCATCCCATATGCCGATATCCTCAAGTCCATTGATCATGGACTTTTGGTTGGAGGTTTCTCAGGTGGAGAGCCTGGAACAAATGGAGAATTCTCTGGCGTTGCAAAAAACAGTTATTTAATTGAAAACGGACAAATCAAAGGGGCTGTCAGCGAAACCATGATAAACGGCAACCTTGGAACCATGATTCAAAATGTTAAGGCTATTTCAAAGGAAACTGTTGCTGATGGAAGTATGGTGATGCCGTATGTTGCCGTCAATGGTATTGTAATCTCCGGCAAATAGCATTTTTTGGGCGAGCTACGTTGTCACTACAGCATGGGCCGTACAGCA
>CAVJIN010000118.1:0-2778 GCA_963649615.1 bacterium | reverse complement strand
TTCTAATCTAGAATCTAGATTGCTTTTAAGGTCGCTCGCAAGAGCGACCTTTTTTTGCATTGAAAAGCTGTCTTACTGCGCCCACTTATTATAAGTCTTCATGAACTGTATTTATCTACGAGCTTTGCAGTAACTTTTCTTATCTCACATGCTCGTTTAAAAAGCTTGTTTTCTTCAAGTCCATTTTGAGCTCCAAGGGTCACAAGATCTTCTATTCTAATATCCTTACCTTTTCCATTTACTGTTGTGGATTGCTCTTTCCAAGATGTTGAAGAATAAGTTAGATCGTATGCAGGTGAGAGCACCCATTTTCTATCAATAATATTGTACAAGAAAGAAAAATTCTTGCTGTGATCATCCTGATTATGAGAGAATACATTGAAACACATAAGATCAAAAATACGTTGCAATTCAGAGCAGTCTTTAGAAAGAATCCAGCTCAATTTAAAGAGATGCTTATAATCCATTGCTGGTACCCATAATAAAAAACTCATCAATAAACTTACTAGAATTTTTATCTGCTAAGATTTCTTTTGTTTCATTATAAAGTTCGTCCAAATCTGAAGAAATAAAGCTTGAAGAAGAAGTTTTTGAAGGCTCAAATCTAAGAGCACCAGTTCTTTCTGGTGTTAACAGAGTAAGCCTTGTTAAGGGCGTAACTTCGTTGGGATTTACACCATTCTTTAAAAGATATCGGTCAGTTATTAATCTTCCCCATCCATCAGGCAGAGAGTCATTAAAAACTCCAAATAAGCCGTCAAAAGGTTCTACATTGGAAATAAACAACCTGTTTTCTAGTGGCAATGAGATAGGACTAATGCTAAAACCTTCAGAAATCCAAGAAGAAGAATACTGAAAGGCTGTTTTTGTTTTATCAAGTTGTGCAAGGGTTCCAACGTGTTTTGAATCAAAAAAACTTCAATCTTATTTTCATTTTTCATCTAGAACCTCTTGAATTGAATTATAATGCCGTTTTGTAAAAAGTTCTAACAATTCATTTTCACAATTAAGAACTCTAGCAATTTTAACAAATGAATCCAAAGAGATGTGTCCAGTCTTAGCAAAACGTCTATAAGAAGAATATGTAACACCCGATTTTTGGGCTAGTTGTAGTTGTGTGAGTTTAAATTGCTTTCTTCTTTTCTCCACATTAGAAGCAATAGTCTTCATTACTTCTTCATGGGACATTACAAGTAAATCTATATTAATCATTGCCAATATTTTAGCATAAAATGCCACAAAAACAACTTTTTATCAATATATTAGCAAATTTACTATCATTTTTATTCACAGAATTCTTTTTCAAATATCATGAGGTTTTAATCGTAAGATTAGTTGTCCTACACTCCAAACCACCTCTTTGCAAAAACCTCTAAAATCTTTGTTGCTTAGTAATGAACTCCATCAAGTTTACATGGACAATGCCATTTCGCTTTTGCAAAAGGTAATCTGCCGTAACCACATACTTTGGATAGTTGTCTTTTATTTGTTCTAGTGGCCGATATTCTCGGTCTTCTGTGTCTTTGCTTAACGCAATTGTATAAGAGACCTGAACATAGGAATATTCGTTATCCATATTTCTAAGAATAAAGTCGCATTCCAGTTTACCAATTTTACCAATGCTAACAGAATAATCCAAACTTCTAGCATATATGTATATAATATTTTCCAGATTAGGACCGTAATTTATTCTATTATCAGTTCTTAAGGAATAGTAAATACTTAAATCAGCTAAATAATATTTCTTTTCGTTTGCAAGAAGGCGTTTTGATTTCATGTCAAATCTATCGCATACATAAAGAATCTTTGCATCAACAAGTATTTGGATATATTTGCCAATTGTGGCACGTGAAGTTATAACTCCATTTTTCTTAAGTTCACTGCAAATATTTCTTATGCTTAAAGTTAATCCAAAATTGCTTATAACAAAAGTTTGAACAATTTCAAAAGTTTGACGGTCTCTGATTTTTACTCTACGTCTAATATCCTTTTCAAAAATTTCCTTGATAACACTATTTACATAAGTTTTTTTTGAAGCAATGTCATCAAAGAAAATCGTTCTAGGAAATCCTCCTTCAAGAATGTAGGAGTTTAATTCAATAGCCAAATTTGCATTCACAGGTTTTCCATAGAACTTTTTCATTTCAACATACTCATCAAAACTTAAAGTAAATAATTCAAATTCTAAATATCTTCCTGTTAATTTTGTAACAAGTTCACCACTAAGTAGATACGAATTAGAGCCAGTGATGAAAATGGAATAGTCTCCTTGGGTTCTAAAGCCATTAATGACTTCCTCAAAATTAACTACATTTTGAACTTCATCAATAAAAACATACTTTATACCATCCTTGGACTCCCTAGATTTCTCTTCAATTATTTGAACTAATTGGTCAGAAGCCTTTACTTTTCTGTATAAAAGTTCATCAAGATCAATGGTAATGATATTTTCACGAGGAATGCCTTTTTGAATTATTTCTTCGCTTATTGTCTGCAAAAGAGAGGATTTACCACATCTTCTAATACCTGTTATAACCTTAATCAAATCAGTTTCATCATAGAAAGACCTAATTTTACTTAGATATTTTTCTCTTTTAAACAGTTCCATTGCAAGCCTCTCTTTTAAGTATCTTGCTCTATGTTACCTTAACTTAGACCGATATTACAAGTTTAACGTGGCCACTTTTGCTTTTTTTGCAAAAATGGCCACAATAAATTGACTTATATTGTCTAAACTAATGCTCTCGTTTGCAGATGAATTGTGTAGAATAACTGTGG
>CAVJIN010000117.1:0-2779 GCA_963649615.1 bacterium | reverse complement strand
CCCATCCTCCACCCAGCCCCCCGCCCTGGTCCTAAGCTAGAATGGCAGCATGAACAAGGAAATCAAAGCGCCCCCAGGCCTCCAAACAAAAAGCAAAAAAAATTGCGTTTTTTTGAATAAATAGTTGACATAAAAAGAGATATATGCAATAATATAGTTGTTCAGAGAGAACAGAGATATTTTTTGAAGGAGCAAAAAAATGTTTAACACAAACACAACAAAAATGTACGTTGGCACCTATGGCAAGTACACAGAAGGGAATCTTGAGGGCGCTTGGCTAACTCTTAACGATTACGACACACTTGAGGACTTTTTTGAAGCTTGCAAAGACTTGCACAAAGACGAGCAAGAGCCTGAGCTCATGTTTCAAGATTGCGAAGGCCCAACATTTGGCCTGTATTCAGAATATAGCGTTAGTCCTGAACTATTCAAGGCTGTTAAGGCTATGGATCTAGCTGTTGAGGATGGCTACGAAGCTGACGCCATGGAAGCGTTTTTAGAGTTGCACAAGCTAGAAGATTATGAAGATTCTGAAGATATTTTGGACGAGTTCCGCGATGCCTATTTTGGCTATTTCGGCGATGATTATGACTTGGGCCACTATTGCGCTATTGAACTTGGTAGTATTGATATTCCTGAGAATTTAGAGCCTTATTTTGATTTTGAAAAATACGGCCGAGATTGTTCATTGGATTTTTCAGAACTGAACGGGTACTATTTCACAGCATAGGAGGGGCTTATGAAACTATACAGGCGCGCGGGTATCTGGTGCATCTTGTACCATGGAAGAGAATACTATTGCAAGTCATTGCGACTTGCTTTGATACAATGCAAGGCTCTAAAGGGCCTTGCGATGACTTACTAAATGGCAATTATAAAACTTTGGAGGAAAAAAAGATGAGATACATTCCAAACAACAACAGACACGCGGCAATTTTTTATAGAGAAAACGAATTGACTGAAAAAGAAGCGCAGGCGATCATCGGCTGCGATTGGAGTAGCAGGGACGGCTCTGAATGGGACAAGTTCAACCTTGTCCCTGCTGGCAAGGCATATCAGATTGTTGACTACGACGGAGAGCCAGAAGAAGACGATGAGTGGTATTCTATCGATCCCATATGGTACTGCTATCAGTGCAGAGAAGGAGAAATCAACTACGATGAAGGGGCATGGATAGCAGCAACAGCTATCGAAGAAGCAACATCATTCTCGATTGACAAGAAAGTGCAGGCTATAGGACTGAGGGAAAACTATTGCTATAGAGTATACGACATTGAAGATGAAGAATGGTACTAGTGAAAAATTGCAAAAACTTTTCTGTCTTGATTAGGAGTCTTCTTGAGAAGGCTCCTAAATGAAGGTAGAAAACCTTTAAATTTCTAAAGAAGGAGCAAAAAAATGTATTTTAGAGATGATTATGGGGAAGAGTGTTACAAAGGTTTTAGCAGCATACAGGAAGCTGTCAAAAATCTGTTTGAAGACTGCGCAAAGCATGATAAATTAAACGAGGATGGTACGTACACGGGTAACGTTGAGTTTCACAAAGGCATCACCTTTAATGGAGCCTATGCGTATGCAGCTCTGCCAGATGATGAGTATACGTATTTTGAGAATGCTACACAAGAGCAGGTGATCGAGGCGCTAAAATACGACTACTATTGGGATGACGACATGACAGAGCTTGAGGATTTTAAACATTTCAAGCGCGCGTGGTTTGTAGCCAAGAAGGATGGCGGTGTTTTTATTTCCGAGTGCGGAGAAGACGATTTTAGCGACCTTGAATGGGCTGAGGAAAAATGCAGAGAAAATGGATGGACTTTAAAGAGACACGACAACGATTTTAGCATTACAGAAGAAACAGAGGAGGAGCCAGACCCTTACGACTGCGGATATTGTTCTTGGGCCGACCTAGTGCAATACTACGAGCAAGGACACAGCGCAGAAGAATTCTGATTACCCTAAATGGCACGCAAAAATCTTTTAGAGTTTTTGCTTGAGGTCTGCACTTTCTGCAGGCCTCTTTGCAAAGGTTCTAAACCTTTAATTTCTCAATGGAGGTAAAAATTGAAAGAAAAAGACATCATGCCAAACACTGGGCCTTTTGGTCATCTCAGGTGGTACGATGCGCCAGAGATAGACGACAGCAGAGCGGCGCTCCTTGGGCGAGTTGCAGCACTCTATGCATACGGAACAGACACAAGAGACCTCTACAGCTTGGAACCACTTCAGGAACCGCGCAAGCGCTCTAATGTGTTGCGCACTGTCACAAGCTGGGTGGAGGTCTATCCCTCTAAGACGATGCAACGCAGATTGACAGCCTTGTGTATCGCAAGTCCCGGAGTGAATGCGGAGCGGTTAGAGCAAGAGCCGTTCGATGTGGATCTATTGCGCTGGTGGTACGATTGGGAGCTGTCAAGGCTAGATGCAAGGGCCCTTCTTGTGGGCACCATTGCCAAGATTTGGCCCCCAATGGGCAAGAGCAGTAAGGAGGCTTTGGAGGTTTTGGGGTTTCCTGAGCATAACTGGAGGAAGATTCGCACCATGGAGATGTTGCCAAGTCTTGACGTTGAAAGATGTCTCAATGAAGCCCTAAATGGCACGCAAAAATCTTTTGAGATTTGCGACAGGCCCGAATGTGAAGACTTTTCTGAGTTGTTGGAATACTACAATCAGCCAGAGAAGAAAGCTATTCAGGAGGCTTTTACGAAGGCTTGGAAAGCGGAGGAAAAAAGGCTCCTAGCGATGACACCAAAGGCAAGGGATAAGGAATATTTGGAAC
>CAVJIN010000116.1:0-2813 GCA_963649615.1 bacterium | reverse complement strand
AGTGTTTCAAGTGTTTGCCAATCCGTCTAGGACGTCTAGGACGTTCTCACCGTTTGGGACGTTCTTGACGTTTAGGACGTTCTAGACGTTTAGGACGTTACTGAACAGCTTGGCATTTCAGATGATTTTCTGGAACTTTGTAAGCAGAAATCCGGAAAAAGCCACCGTTACATTTCATCTGAAATCTACAATGGAAAATATGACTCTGATTGGCAGTTAATGGTTTCTGACAATATGTATGGTCTGAAGCCCGGAGACCCATATGAGAAGGTTTGATAAAGCAGAACTTGGCAGAATTGCTGGTCAATACGGTTATCCACGTGATACGTTTGAAAAGGTAATCTGCCTGACGTATGTATTGAGATTCATAAATAAAGAACCTTTTATTGGAAAACATCTTGCGCTTAAACAGGGTATACCTAATTCAGTATGAAACCTTAAAAATAGAATTTCTTGCTTTTGATAATTTTTCTTTAATATACTGGCCTAAAGCTTCATCTTCGCAGAAAACATAACAACCCTTTTGACCTCTGGAAAGAAGTGTCTTATATGTATTTCTGATTATTCTGTCTGCCAGTTTTTTATCTTCTTCTGTATGAACGTTTTGAATTGTCTTATCTCTTTTTAGAAACCTTTTTTGATAGTCAGTTACGACTCTTCCGTTTCTATACTGCATATCCATGCCTATAATGATTCCCACATAGTCAAATTCAAGGCCTTGTGTGGAATGAATACAGCCAACCTGTTCAAAAGAGTCAGGATCTATTGCAAATCTATCAGTAGTAAAGTTCCATTGAGCTTCAAAACCTCCACGTATTCTAATATCAATAAGACTCTTATCCTTATCACTCACCCAAGGATAACAATAACCGGCAATCATTCTTGCTTTATTTCTTTCGTTTTTTTCTCTGAGTGCTTCCCTCATTTCACAGGCATCATCAAATACCTTAATATCGTAATCAATATCAAATAGATCTGTATTTGCAGTTTTCCTTATTTCAAGCAGATTGTCTAAAAATGCAAGATAACCATCAGAGCCATTACACCTAAATTGAGATGTCAGCTTAAGACTTTCACTGCAATGCACAATAGATCCAAGCAACTGAGCCTGTTTCTTTATTTCTGCAACAGAACCAATGTCTTTCATTGTAACAATTTGGTCTTCATCAATGAAAAATACACTTATTTTAGATGCATTAATTATTTCTTTAATCTGGTTTTCTCCAAGATTTGAATACATTCCAGATTTAAGGTTTAGGCGATGGGCCTCATCAACTATTATACAGTCATAAGTATTTGGCTTAATATCTATAAAGGTTCCTGAACTTTTGAACAAACTTTTAAGATAGCCTAAAGGGTGTTCCCCTTTTGTAAGTGACTGTGAAAACACTGTTCTGGGAGCACTGGTCTTTGTACTGTACACACATGAATAACCATTGTTTATTATCTTGGCAAGAAGATTGATTGCTATAACAGATTTACCAGTTCCGGGACCACCTTGAACAATAACTGTATGTTTCTCGTCTTTTCCTATTGTGTTTTCTACAAGCTTTAAAACAGTAGCATAAGCAACCTGTTGTTCATCAATCATTTCAAACTCATTGTTTCCATTTAGGATGCTTCCAATTGTATCCTGTAAAGATTTTGAAGGCTTAAGTTTACCGTTTTCAATAATTTCAAAAAGATTCTTCTTTGATGGTTTAGAAACATGATTGGCAATATAGGTAGACAGCCTTTCTCCATCTTCTTGAAGGAATAAAGGAGCATCAGTTATTGCTTCATTATATTTAAGATGGCAAATATGAGTCCTGTTTGTTTCTTTGAAATTATGCAAATAAGCACAAGGAATAAGACTAATGTTATTTATTCGTACATCTTCATTAAAGTTTTCAATTAGTTTTGCATAAGAATAAGCCTGTTGAGAGGGATGAACAACTTCTCTGTTAGCACCACCGGTAAAGGCTATAACAATATTTTCTCTACTTGTAGGCTGACAATCTTCCCATTGTTTAAGTTCTACAATAACAACATTGTCTTTAACGCCGTCTGAACCGGCAACCATAAAATCAACCCTTTTTGATGTCAATGGAATCTGATACTCGAGAGCGACCTGCACATCATTGGAAATATTATTATTTGCTACAATCATTCCCATTTGCGGTAAAGAGGCTTTCCATGAGTTGAATTCAGCAACACTTTCCTTGGTTATTCCCAACGTTGCAAACAGAGAATCAAGTCTGTTGGCAATGACACCATTCATTACATCTCGTTGAAAATTGTATTTGGTTCCAGAATATACAATCACACAAGACCTCAGAGTTTATTATATTTTTTGCTTGATCCGTAAGATTTTTCTACCGGATACTTTTCTTCATTTTTCTTGATTTTTGCCTGAACTATTTCATCTAAATCAAGTTTATAGGCATCAGCCATGAGAATACAGTAATTGAGAACATCTGCAAGTTCTTCCTTAACTTTATCTCTCTTATTTTGACATTCCAAATCCGCACCGCTCCACTGATAAACTTCAAGAAGTTCAGAAGCTTCAAGAGAAAGTGATAACGCTAAGTCTTTAGGGTTGTGAAATTGTTTCCAGTTACGGTCATCCCTAAATTTCAAGACCATGTCTATAGTTTCTTTTGTCATATTTTGATGTTCCCTTACCTAAGAATACCATTAGGAAACAGGAACTTCAATGTGATGATACTTATTTATTCATAGATTGGGACAAAATGGTCTAATAAATTGGGTTGGCGCCATTGTCTTGTTTCATATGTAATTGTAAATTAACACAATAACAATCTGTCTGTTTA
>CAVJIN010000115.1:0-2813 GCA_963649615.1 bacterium | reverse complement strand
CCTGTTTGTCTCTAGCGAAAGGAATAAGAGATTTTAGAAAGGAGGAGGAAAAGAAAGTATGACTATTAAAGTTTTAGTCCTTCTTGGCGTGCTTGTTATTGCTATTATAGCAAAGCTCCCAGTATTTCTTTCTCTTGCCCTATCGGTATGTTCTTTTGCTCTCTGCTTTCCTTCGTCTATGTACCTTGAGGTTCTTGGACAAGGATTAGTATCTGGCCTTACCAATTATAGTTATGCTGGAGTTTTATTTTTCTTCCTATCTGGAGAAATAATGAGCAGAGGAGGCCTTTCTAATAGAATTATACGTTTCTTTAGGGCTTGTATTGGACATATTCGCGGTGGATTAAGTCATGTCAATGTTCTTGATTCTCTTGTGTTCGCAGGTGTTTCTGGATCGGCTCTTGCAGATACTGCTGCAACCGGTGCTGTTATCATTCCAGCGATGAAAGAGGAAGGATATCCTGCAGAGTATGCTGTAGGAATAACGATTGTAACCTCTTGTGTGGGCCCAATTATTCCTCCTTCAACTGGTTTGATTCTTCTTGCTGTTTATACCGGAGCAAATGTTTCATCTTGTCTTATGGGAGGACTGGTGCCAGGCCTATTTATGGGTCTTTTCCTTATGGCAGCCTCATTAATTATCTGTAAAAAAAGAAATTTCCCAAAAGGAAAATGGTTGGGATGGAAGCATCTTTGGCATGAGTTTTATGGTAATATTTTTGCATTATTACTTCCAGTATTCATTATACTTACATTAGGTTCTGGAATTGGAACAGTAAACGAAGTTGGTGCAATTACAGTTGTTTATGCAATTCTTGTTTCTTGCTTTATTTACAAAGACTTAGATTTTAAAGGACTTATTGATGCTCTTATTAGTGGTACTGTAACATGCTGTAGGATGTTATGCATTTTAGGTATGGCAGGAATATTTACTTGGATTGTTGGTTCTCTTGGTTTAAGAACAGCATTAAAAACTTTACTTACTCCATTTATTGGAAAACCAATCTTGCTTTTATCCGTATGCATGATTGTTATGTTAATCCTTGGTATGTTTATTGATCATACTATTATTATGTATGTTATTGCACCAATTATTGCTCCGACTATAGTTGCAGCAGGCATTGATTTGGTCCAGTATTGTGTACTTACAATGATTGTATGTACTATGGGCCTAATAACCCCTCCTGTTGGTATGCTTATATACATTGGATCATCAATTGGCAAAACAGATCCTGTCAAAGTTGTGAAAGAACTTGTTCCGTTTTTAATTGCGTTAATTGCCTGTGTGTTTGTGTTAATACTCTTTCCATCTTTGACAACTGCATTCCCTAATTTTTTGTATGGGAGATAAATAATGACAGATCTTGAGGTATTTTCATCTTATATCACAAGGCTAACGATTAAGAATACTCCTGATAGTACTATTAGGAAACTCAAGGACATTGTGCTCGATGTTCTTGAATGTGCTTACGATGCGGATGTCCAAGACATCCGCATTCGTAGCTCTTTAAAGAGTTGTTGCATAAGTAAACCTTTTTCCACGTTATGGGGAGGAGAAGGACAAGCGTTTACGCAAGATGCAATGTTTTTCAATGCGGTAAGGGCTTCCGTTTCATACCGCAATGATCTTGTTCGTCGCGGTGGAATACATGCCGGGGCAATTGTTCTTTCTACGATTTTTGCACTTGCTGAAAATAAAAATGATGTGAAAGCAGAAGATATTCTTGTCTCTATTCTTGTGGGGTATGAGGCAATGGGTCGACTCTCAAGATGTTTAAAACTTAACCCGGCTGAACGAATGTCTGCTTTTTGTGGTTCGTTTGGTGTTGCGGCAGCGGCTTCAAAATTTTTAAAGTTAACACACGAACAAACTGTTTCTGCGCTTTCTTTTGCAACACATTTTACAGGAGGAAATAATCAATGGGGTTCAGATGGAACAGGGGAGGATGTGTACCAAGCAGGCTGGGCGACAAGAAATGGAATCCAAGCAACATCACTTGCTATTGCGGGAGGCATTGGTACCTCTAATGCGCTCGATGGTAAAAATGGATTATTGGCCGCTTTATCTTCCCTAGAGAGAAAAAATGAGTTTTTAAAAGATTTAGGGGTTCAATATGTTGTTGATGAAGTAGAATTTAAACCGATTGAGGGCTGTATTATGATACAAAGCCCTGGGCAACTTGCTTCTCAATTTTGTATTGATCCTTCAAAGATTTATTCTGTTATAATACATGTACCAAGGCAAGCTCTTTTTCAGTCTGGGTGTGATTCCTTAGTTGTCACAAATTCTGTAACTGCTAAAATGAATATACGCTATGCTGTAGCTTGCAAACTTATGGGGATTAGAATTATTAGTTTTAATCCACCCTATAAAGAGAAAGTTCTTGAACTGATGAAAAAATGTGAGTTGGTTGAAGATGAAAATGCAACTGCATTGTTTCCAAAACGAATTCCTTGTAGAATTGACATTTCTTTATTAAATGGAGAAAAAGAAACAAAAGAATTAGATGATTTTGAGGCTTTGACCGAGGATGAACTTATTGAGCGGTTTAGATTGACAGCGTTAAAGTGTAAAACTTCAGAAGAAATAGAAAGAATGATTAATTCTGTTATGAATTTTGAGAAAATAGTAGATTTGAAAGGGTTTATAGCATCCCTATAATTATAAAGAAAAATGTTCACTTCCCATATAGGTCAAGAATATAAATATGATTTATCAGCCCCAAAGTTTCAGGTGGCGTTTGAGTTTCTCAAACGCAAGGACTTGGCGGATTTGCCAGTGGGCTGGATTGAACTAGAACACGGGGTGCGTG
>CAVJIN010000114.1:0-2814 GCA_963649615.1 bacterium | reverse complement strand
GTTTTGTGTGCAAAGAGAAGATTTAAAGCCTTTTTAAGATTTCAGCCACTTGCTTGTCATCATTAATCTGGCTTATTTCAAAGGCTTTCTTGCCTGCATCCTTAATTGATGCTACAAATGCAACTGTAAAATTCACAGAACTCTAGAAGAAGATCTCTTACTTGCTTACTGAAAGAAGACTACTTGAGGTGAAATCTTCTCTTTTTTGAGAAGTCTTTTTCTGCATTTAACATGCTTCAAATGAGGTTTTTCATGTTGTTGGATAATCTTTACTTTGAAAGGCTTTTAGAAAACTACGGAACTAACCTAGTACTTCGACGGAAAACGGGGCTTGAAGTTAATATGAATACACAACCAACAAGAAAGGGACAACTTCCTTCAGAAACCAAGAAGGCAAGTTAAGCACAGATTCACCTAAATGTGAAGGAAAAGTTTTGTTGATATGTTAAATATGAGATGTAATATCAGCAAAGAAGTTTGAAAAACAAAATTAATCTATAAAAATGCACCCATAAATAAATAGTGAGGTTATATGAAGAAATTATTGCCCTTTTTTTTTGTTTTGTTGCTAATTGTTTTTTCCTCTTCTGCTTTGAGCATTGAAGATTTCAAAGAGTCTACCCATGCAGGAACGAGGAAAGATCCAGTCCCAACATTAGATGGCTATAAAAATGTTACAATAACGAACATTTGGACAGGGAAAGCTATTGCTTCCGTTGACGTTGCTGCTTCAGGTGTTATCCGTGGAGAGGTTGCAAATTCCATTCTAAAAGTTTTTAACCCATACAATGACGATCCTGAGACTAATAAGGAATATGCTTTCGTCTATGTCTATGTTAGAAACATAAAAGACTATACCGGAAAAGACGAGCCGGTTGAAATTGATGCCAGCTCTTTTTATGTTGTAGACAAAGATTTTAACAGAAGCAAGATTTCTACATATGTTGTCATGGATGAACAACTTGACGCAGAAATCTATGAAAACGGAAAAGCGGAAGGTTTTGTTGTATGCCAAGTGAAACCAAATGAAATATTTTATCTTCAAATTAATGGCGTTTGGTTTGAGATTAATGCAGTTTCAGACCCATTTAGTCAGTTGTAATAAAGATAGAATTAAGGGACATACTCTTTGATGGATGTTTAAATCAACATTATCCTCATAAATTCTGAAAGTGCTCATTACAATCTCAGAGGCAAACGTGTTTGATTTGATTTTCTAATAACACTATTGTCTCTCAATAATTAATAAAAAACCAAAATTAGGTTATGAAATTACGCTTACCTAACAACAAGTCTCTGGAGGACAACAATATTGACGTCATCTTCAACGCTAGATGGAGAAAGCCGGAAGGAAAGAAGTTCAAGAAGGGAAGCTGGATTGACCTTACTCTTGATCAGATCAAGATGCTACATCTACTTGGGGCTTCCGGAATGGACAGGCTTAACCCAAACATCGAGAATCTTGTCCAAAACGATATTCTTCATAGATAAGGCAAGAAGGTTAAGAGAGGCAGAAAGACGAAGAAGAATTGAGGCGTTGTTTTACCATGTATAAAATCTGAGAAATTCAGGATAGAAAGGCTCTGCAATCATGTACGATGCAGAGCCTGTTTTTGAACTAAAGACTGCTCTTGCTCTTACGGATTTGTCAATTTATGACATTGAGTTCTTGGTATTTAACTCCTACTCTGCCTCTTTCTTCTTTGACAATTTGCTCGATGCAGTCTTCAAATTCTTTTGGTCTACGAATCTTGGTTACCCTTAGTTCTTTGTACTTTGGGTCTGTCGAGTGGATTTCAAGGTTTCCTCTTAGCAAAATCAAATCAATAAAGTTTCTGTAATGTGAAACATCCGTGATTTGATACAGGTTGATTCTTTTAATCTCTCTGCTGAAGAAGCCCTTTTTGATTTCCAATTCGTATTTGTAATCGTCATTATTCTGGACGATAGCCACAGATGTCTGACGAATCGGAAACCACAATAGGCATTTCCTACGCTTTTCCACCACTCTACATGATTTCACCATTAGACGACCTCTGTTCCTTCTTTCGAGTAAACAATAAGAAGGACGTAGTATTGAGCACAGCAATTTCTTCCCACAACACTTTGGGTTCCCTCAAATGTCCATCCTTCTTTTGCGGCTTTCGCAATTGCTTTTTGCACCATTGGTCCTCTGATGGTCTTAGTGCAGCATCCTGCATAAACCTCATCTACTTTGTAAACTTTCTTTGCCATTTTCTACCTCCTCATGACATAAGTTCATTTTTCCTCCTTACCTGTTCGATGAATTCTTTCTTCTTCATTTCCAAGTAATGGTTTTCGTGAGAATATTTGTCGTATAGATGTTTGTATTCTTCCTTGTACCCATGCTCGTAGCACAGGTCCTTTATGATGAGCCTCATGCAAGGTTCATACATGTAGTTGCAAAACCAGTCCTCATCGAATGGTTTTTTCTCGATTCTGTAGGAATAGACCTTATAGAATTTCCATTTGAACTTCGTTGTAGAGAGAATCCTTATGTAGTAGTTGAGGCAAACGAACAAAGCAATGAGGAAAAGCGTTGAAATCAGGTTTAATGGAAATTTCAGCTTTAGGGCAAAGATTCCACATGTTATGGAAAGGACAATGCCTATGAAGAACAAATGTCCGTAAAGAAAGTACTTTGAGATGTATTTGAAGATGAATTTATTCTTCAACCTTTTCCTGTTTATAATCAGACTTTTTCCCCCTGCAAAAAACAAATTACCCAACAGTTCACATGAACTGACCCCATAAATTTGGACACTCAAAGGAGTCCAAAAATGGGTATCATAT
>CAVJIN010000113.1:0-2868 GCA_963649615.1 bacterium | reverse complement strand
TTCGTACGTTTCGCGAAGATACGCTTACTCTACGAAGTTACAAATCAATATAAAGAAATCAATATAAAGAAAGGCCTGATTGCAAGGTTTCTTTGATATCGTCTGCGAGCCATTGAGGTTCAAGGACAGTGACGTGGGGAGTTCGACCTAAAATCCACTTTTTGCAATCATAATAGGAATGAGTGGTGGTGTTGAAGGTGATAGAACCATTGGTGTTGTCTGTGATGGTAACGCTGTCTGGCCAGTTTTTCTGCTTTACATAGATGGTTTCCCAGTTGTCAATGTGGAGAGTGATGCTGAAGGGCTCTGTGTCGTAGACTATACCAAATGGGTCGTTGATGAGCATTTTGACGTCTACTTGCGTGGTGGGTGCTGGGAGGTCTAAAGCCACATTGGTGACGGTGTTGATTCGCTCTACTGCAAGCATTCTGATTTGTTCTTTTTTGTTGAATACGTAAAGATAATAGTCGCCTTGGTCAACAAAAAGGACTATAGGATAGATTGTGAAGTTGTAGCTACTTTTTGTCCAAATATTGTAATAGTCAAGAGTTAGCCAGCGTTTTGCAGAGATTGCGTCAATGATGTTTGAGATAATTTTTGCTGCTTTTTTGTTGTCTATTTTCTTTACGACGGAGGCAGTACTAACGATAGAAAGTGGTTTACGTGCCCCGTTTTCTATGAGAGCTCCACGCTCAGAGGCCATGAGCTTTAGCTTTGTAAAGAGATGGCGCGCTTGTACTTCCATTGCGGGCGTGTTGTTTGCGTTATCCATGAGATAGTTGAATACAGCTTTATCGTCGTCCGTGAAATCCATAGATGGCAGACTGCGCATGAACGTGGAATCTGCGTGATAGCGCACAATCTTAGGGTTGTCTGGGTCTGGATCCGTCCAAATAGGGAAACGCATGGTTTCAAGCTGGTTGATAATCATATACACGGCACGAGTTGTCTTTCCTAGGGCCTCTGCAAGCTCGTATATGCTTGCTCCCTGAGCCCGATGTATGAGGCGTGTAACTACTATGTATTCATCCAAATAATCTTTCATAAATTTATTATAACTCATTTTTTCTTCTCTGAACTATTTCTTCAGTGTTCAACGTTAGATTTTGAGTACATGAGGAGTAGTTTATGGGCATTAATATTTGTGATTGTATTTCTCTTGCTTTTAATGAGCTTAAGAAACAAGAAATGAGTATTGAAAAGATTTCCAAAGAAGCAAGGTGTGCAATAGATAAAATAGCTAGTTTTTATCGGGTTAGTGAGAAGGAAGCTATATTGCTTGTTTTGGCTATAGAGACGAACTACTCAATTGAAGACGACCTTAATATCATCGGCTTTAGGGAGATAAGAGAGACGATTGAATGCGATGCAATGAAAGTGGTGCCGTATAAAAATCAGATATTGTCCTTGGTGGAGAAGAATTATTTTTTTCGCAATTACACGCTGGATGACAACATCAATTTCAAGATAAGTGACCAAGTCTTGGAGGCGTTGTACAAGGGGGTTTTTGAGGGGATTTCCGGCATAAATGAGGATTTCAATGATAAGTATGCTTTTCTTAGGCGGTTTAGAAATATGTATGATTCCTCTTGTAGTTTTGGAAAAACCTACAAGTTGCATATTCTTGAGAACATGGAAAAGGGCTTTGTGGGTATCGATTTTGTGAGGCGGATGATGAGCCTTGTTTCTGTTAGAGAAGAACGTTTTATTTTCTATGATTGTTGTGGTGATTTCTTGAATGGAGAGGAAAGTTTTCTTGTGGAAACGCTCGCACAGGTTTATTACGAGGGCTCGGCGAGAAGAAAGGCTCAGGCTATTTCAGAAGGCAAAAATTTTCTGATTGAGAAGAATTTCTTGCAACTGATAAAAAGAGATAGTGCTTCTGAATCATGTCTTGCCTTGACGGATAATGCGAAAGAGCTCCTTCTTGGGGAAGACTTAGCTTTATACGAGAAGAGGTTTTCTTCCCGCGACCTGATAGATCCCGATAATATTAATGAAGTTAAATTGTTCTACAGTAAAGAAAATCAGCGACAGATTGATACGTTGACATCATATCTTTCGCCTATGAACTTTCAGAAAATACAAGATAACTTGCGGGCAAAAGGCATGAAGGCTGGCTTTGCTGTTCTCTTGTATGGAGAACCTGGTACGGGGAAAACGGAGTCCGTTTATCAAATTGCAAAGAAGACGAACCGAGGGATTATCAAGGTAGATGTGGCAAAGTCAAAAAGTTGTTGGTTTGGGGAAAGTGAGAAGCTTATAAAAGATATTTTTGATAAATATAAAGAGGTTTGCAAGAAGGCAACTGGTGGTAATGTGCCTGGTGGTAATGTGCCTGGTGGTAATGTGCCAATTCTCTTATTCAATGAGGCAGATGCTATCTTTTCCAAAAGAAAAGATGTTTCTGTGGGAAATGTAGCTCAGACTGAGAATGCAATTCAGAATATCATTCTTGATGAGATGGAAAACCTTGAAGGTATTCTTATTGCAACGACTAATCTAACATCTAATTTTGATAGTGCGTTCGAGAGGCGATTTCTCTACAAGATTAAGTTTGATATGCCGTCTAATGAGGCGCGGGTAGCTATCTGGGAGAGTAGGTTACCAACATTGAGTTGTGGGGATTTTGATAAGCTCTCTTGCTATAAGCTTTCCGGTGGACAAATAGACAACATTGTCCGCAAAGCAACCATGAATGAAATTCTCACAGGTTTAGCGCCTAGCCTAGAGTCTATTGACGAGTTGTGCACAGAAGAGAAACTGGATGGAAATGAAACCAAGAGACAGGAGCACAGGATTGGGTTTTGTGTCTGAATTGAGGTTTAACATTGAGATTTAAGATTGAGGAGTATTGCAGAAGATAGA
>CAVJIN010000112.1:0-2967 GCA_963649615.1 bacterium | reverse complement strand
GAGGAAGTATGAAAAAAGGTATTATCGTACTTTTGATTACGGTGCTGGCTGCAGGCTTAGTATTCGCTGATTTTAGTGGAGATGCGTACATCCAGTTTAACGCAGACCTTGATACTAAGAACTATGGTTTTGCAAATGGTAGTGACTTTGGATTTTCTTTTAAGATTGATTCTGAAGTTGCAAAAATTGATGGAGAAAGTCCAATTCACGCTGTAGTTGAAGCTACCGCAAATCTTATTGTTGACAAAAACAGATCAGAAGAAAAAGACATTGCAATTTATTCAAGCAATGGGGATTATGGTCTTGGTCTTATGTTAAGTCTCAAGACAGCTAAGATTGTTGGTGAAAACTGGTCAATCGCAATTAATGGTGCTAAGTCTTCTGCTTATAACTATGCAAGTGCTTCTGCAATTTACTCTGCAGTCAAGAACAAAAAGGACAGTTTTGGACAAGTATATGACTATAATTGGTATGCAGCATCTTATTCAGTTGCTTATGCAAAGGCTCCAGGAGTAACAGTCACCTATGATGGTTTTACTGGAAGCTTTGGTTTTAAGCACACAGCAAAAGATGGTACATCTTTCTCAGCAACATTAGAGACAAAGGAATTTGCATTCTCTGATGACATGGTCAAGGTTCAGGCAGCAGCAGAAGCTAGCAAGGTAGCTGGTACAGGTAAGACCAATGTTGGCGTAAGTGCTAAAGCAGCTCTTGCTCTTGAAGAAGTTTCAGTCAAGCTTGCAACAGACTTTGGTTTTGAAGGAATTGGTAAAGACCAGAAGGCAACAGTTCAGTTTGATGCATCTCTTGCAGCTACATACGACTTTGTTTCTGCAACAGCTTATGTATTCAAGGGGACAAGCCTTGCTTATAACGATACAGATACCTACAAGGATTTTTATCTTGAAGCAACTCTTGCTGCTGACTTAAATAAATTTGAAGTTCCAGTTTCAGTTTCATTTACTGCGGCAAACCTTGTTGATAAGTCAGAGGCAGGTATTGACCTCAGTGCATCTGTAGACTACGCAAAAGACGCAATTTCGGCCGGTGCAAGCTTTGGTCTTAATACAGATTCAAAAAAATGGAATGTTCTTGTTTATGGCATTTATGCTGCCGAAAAGTTCACAGCTGGTGCAAACGTACAGTATGCCGCATCTACTAAGGCTGTTAAGTTTGGTGCATTTGCAGAATCCTCTGCAATCATTGAAGGTGCAACAATTGGTGTAAACTACGGTTTAAGTAATTCCTCTGCGATGTACTATGGGGGAAGTTACTGCGTATCAACAGGCTATTACAATAATAATAGCTTCAGTTCAGACTCTACAACAATTGGTACAGCCGGTGCATATTGTATCATCAATTTCTAATCGCAAGATTAGTTGTCCTACACTCAACAAGCCATCTCTTCTCGAGGTGGCTTGTTTCATTTGTAAGAAAATAAAAGGCCACATGGATAATGGAAGTCTACTTGAAAGGCCATTTTTATGCCATTTAGGTAGACTTGTCTACTTTTGAAGCTTTTTTTAGTCGTTTAAGTAGACTTTTAATAAGTGGGCGCAGTAAGACAGCTTTTCAATGCAAAAAAAGGTCGCTCTTGCGAGCGACCTTAAAAGCAATCTAGATTCTAGATTAGAAAGAAATTGTTGCAGATGCTGTGATAGCGCCCTTAGCTGCGACTGAGTCACCAGACTTAACAAAGTTAGCACCAGAATAGACAAGTGCGAGTGTTGCATTCTCAACAATTGTTGTTGAAGAGATACCAAGTTCAACACCCAAAGACTGGAGAGCTGGATCAGCACCAAACTTGAATTCGAAACCTACATCATCTGTTCCAACCAATGCATAAGCTGTGAACTTCTCATGTTCATATGAAACACTAAGATTAAGTCCAAGAGACTTTGCCATGATTGCATAAGATGCACCAGCACCAAACGTAAATGCATCAACCTTTGCGCTAGCATTAGCAGCAACATTAATTTCTCTTCCCTTTACGAGAACGTTTGTTGCATCAACTGATCCGTTTACTGTTACTGGAACATCACCTTCTTCATTGAATGTATAACCAGCAGCAAGCTTTGCATCAAGTTTTACAGGATGGTCATCATCATACTTATCTGAATCTTTTGTTAGTGCACCAGCTGTTGTGTAAACATTTAATGTAACAAAGTCGTACTTTGCATTAGCAGCAACTTCAAATACGAACTTCTTCTCTGCATACTGGAAATCACCAGCTACACCAGCTGAGAGCTTATCGGATGCATAAGCAACCTTTGCAGAAGCAGATGCAACCTTTCCACCATCAGAAAGATAAGCAAGGCCAGCAGCCTGAGCTGTCAAACCTTCAGCAAATGTGAAAGCCTTTGTCTGAGCATGGGCTAAGACTGTGTAGGTTTTATCATCTGTGTCGCCATTAGCACCAAAACCAGCTGCCCATTCCTTGTAGCTTACTGTGAAGCCAGGAGCTACTAAATCAAGATAGCCAAAGCCCTTGTCCTCATCATAAGACATTGCCTTCTTGTTGGAAATAACAGTATCGTTTACAGCACTTCCATCGGAATTCTTGTGGTAGTCTGCTGCATAGTCATACTTTCCACCAGCTTCAAGGATACCAATTGTTACTTCACCAATGTGGATGTTTGCTGTGGAAATCTTTAATGTTGAAATTTGAGCCTTTAATTCTCCTGTCTTAGGTGCCTTACTTGCACTAATTGTTGCCTGTGCAGTTGCAGCAACTTCTGCCCAAATGTCTGTATCATGAGTGTTTATGGCAACATCTGTTGTGTCAAGGTTAAATGTAAACTTGAAAGTAGTACTTTTAGAGTTATTAAAACCCCAATTCTTCCCGTCTAAGTCAAAACCAAATGAAATACCAGCTGAACCTGTAAGTGTTCCTGCGAATACCATTCCTGCAGCCAGCACCGTAATCAAAAGTACGATAATACCTTTTTTCATACTTCCTCTATTAAT
>CAVJIN010000111.1:0-2996 GCA_963649615.1 bacterium | reverse complement strand
AGCAATATATTTTGTCTTTATTGTTTCCCATGTGAGCTCTTCATTGTATAATTAAGTATGTTCAAACAGCAGGAGGTTTTTATATGAAACGCTGTTCAATTATTATTCATAGTGTCACCGGGAACTGCCTCACAATGGGAATGCATCTTAAAGAAGAACTTGAAAAAAGAAGTGTTGATGCTCGCTTGTACAGAGTGGAAGATGATGATTTACATATTCTTGCTAACGAAAATGAAGCAGTAAACAACTGCTATGAAGATATTATGGAGCTCCCCATTGCTACCGCTGAAAAGCTTGTCAAAAGTGATATGATTATACTTGGATGCCCTTCTGTTTTTGGCAATGTCACAGCAGAAATGAAAACATTCATTGATGGAACAATTCAAATGTGTAAAGACAAGGTCCTTGCAGATAAGTTTTTTGCTTGCTTTACAACCTCAAGACAGTCTGTTTTTGAGGGCGCAAGAACTTTGGATACTCTTATTTATTGGTCACAAAATATGGGGATGCTTCATATTCCATTTGGAATTCATGAAGATCTTCCCCTTTGCAATCAACCAGTTCAAGGTGTTGTGCACTGCGAAGGAAAGGACGGCTTAATTTCACCAGCACAACAAATTGGAAATGAGATTGAAGCCTACGCAGAGGACCTTGCGTCTTATATTCAAGAGTAATTCTTTTCAGCAATAGAAACAAAAGCGTGAGCTCTGCGAGTAATTTCTTCCCAGTCTCCGGTAGCAATAATCTTTTTATCTGTAAGGCGCCCACTAATACCGGCGCCTTTTATGCCAAGCTTTAAAAATTCTGCAAAGTTTTCCTCTGTGATTCCCGCGGTAGCAATGATGTTAACATGACTAATAGGAGTCAAAATATCTTTAACATAATTAAGACCCAAAGTTGCTGTAGGAAATAATTTTACTAAATCTGCTCCAAGCTCATGTGCTTGCAAAATTTCTGTTGGCGTCATAGCTCCTGGGATAGAAATCATGCCCAATTTTTTGGTAAGAGTTATAACTTTGGCATTCGTATTAGGAGAAACAATATATTTAGCACCTGACTTGTAAGCTACTTGAACTTGTTCTTCTGTTAAAACAGTACCGGCTCCTGCATAAAACTCACCTACAAAAAGACTATTAAGCAAAATAATAGCTTGCGCTGTTTTTTCTAAACAAAATGGGTCCGTTTGGTCAAAAGTAACTTCAATGAATCTGATTCCACCTTTATAAAGAGCTTTGGCAAGATTCTTCAAATCATCACCGTAAGTCCCTCTAACAATAGTGATAATCTTCTTTTCTAAAATCATATCTATTAAATGATGCATTACATTCCTTCTTTTAGCTTTTTGACAAAATATAAAATTGTGCTATCATTTACAATAGTAGGTTAAAACCCTTAAAAAGGATACAAAAAATGGAAATTACAAAAAAATTTGATGGAACTAAGCTTTGCGTCTCAGTTAATGGAAGATTAGATACAACAACGGCACCAAAACTTGAAAATGAAGTGGGAAGTAGCCTTGATGGCATTACAAGTCTTGTTTTTGATTTTAAGAATTTGGAGTATATCTCATCTGCTGGATTGAGAGTTCTTCTTGCAATGCAAAAGATAATGAATAAACAGGGCAAAATGAAAGTAATCAATGCAAATGAAACTGTCATTGAGATTTTTGAAGTCACTGGATTTATTGATATTTTAACAGTTGAGTAAAGTTTTTCTATTTCCTCTAACATTTTAAAGGGAGATGAATAGATATTATAATCAATGGCAATATTAGGATGTGTTGAAATATAAGAGAGAAGATTATTCTCTATTTTCTTTCTTTCAACAAAGTCATCAACGTCTTTTTTTATTGCTTCAATAAGCTCTTTAGAAGTTTTCTCTTTGTTTTTATTTAAAATGTCTTTCAATCTATTCTCTCCGTAAAGCTCTTTTCGTTCGTTGGTAGCTTCCGTGACGCCATCGGTATAAAGGAAAAGAGAGCCTCCTTTAGAAAGATTCAGACCACAAAGGCAATATTTGGTTTCTTCAAAACCTGCTAAAACAAAGTTACATTTTGTCCTTAGATCCTCGTACTCTCTTCCATTAGTTCTTACAAGAGGAGGATTGTGCCCAGCATTAACATAGTCTAAACGACCAGAAGAAATTTCAATAACTCCTAGCCAAGCTGTTACAAAAAGACCTTCTTCGTTTGCTTCGCAAAGTAGCTTATTCACTTTTATGAAGACCTCGTCAGGACGAGTCCCCTCTTGTACTCTGTCCTTGATGAGAGTCTTGGTCAAGAAAACGCAAAAGCAAAGAAGGAAGAAGTAAAAAGAGCATTCCTCCTATTGTTGCTGTGTTCATTATTCCAGTGGGTACAATAAAAACTCCTAAACAGTTTAGAAGCCAAATAACTACCATCACAACGGAAAGTACCTGCATACAATGAACCGAGTATAAATTAGCTTGTTTCTCGTTTTCTTTAAACGCTAGTGAGTTGCAACAAACTTTATACGTTAACGTTTTAATGAACATATCTAAAAGTTTCAGACTTACATGTCAAAAACTTTGTAAATATTAAAACTTTTCGACTTACAAGTCCAAAACTCTTAACTTTTGAAAATATTTGCTCAATGTATCACAAAGCCTAGCAATTGTAACATTTTCTGCCCGTTTGGGCGAATTATGTACATTTTGTAACACAGATCTACTTTTTGGGCGAGATATGTTACATACACGCTGATCTTTACGCTGACGTGTACATATTTCAGCATTCGTGCGGTTTTATGTACATTTTGTGTCATAATCGAGGCATTTTTTTCAAAAAAAGTGACATTGGGCTCATCAAAACAAGGCCTTTCTCATAATTCTCAAACAGAGACGACTCAAATATATGCATATGTTAGAGGTTTTTGCAAAATGAGCTTTGTGAAGATTGGATTTGGATTTGCGAGATAAAAGGCACTTTCTGAAAACTGAAATAAGGAACTGTAGCGAAATAAATTGGGCAATTTATA
>CAVJIN010000110.1:0-3013 GCA_963649615.1 bacterium | reverse complement strand
TAGAGAGGACATTGGAAACAAATTCTTTGAAAACTCCACCAAAGAGAATAGATAGCCAGTCAAGGCTTAAATTTCTAATGGTTTTACTAGTTTGGAAATGTCAAGTTTCACAGACATAATGATCTCAATATTAGAATAACTTATACCTTTTATGTTCTCATAATTCCATCTGTTATCCATAGCAATTCCTGCCCGAACTGACAGATATTTGGTTAACTTTGTTTCATAGTTGGCTGAACAAATGAGAGAATATTGAGCAACACGGTCGCCTGTAAGATAAGGAGTGAAGATAAATTTAGACTCCTCCTGTCCTAAAACAGGAGCAAGAGGAACATCATTAGTTTCTTTATTAATCCTATTTTCCCCCTGAATCATAAAAAGCACATATGAAGTAAAGGTTGTTTTTTCATTAACCATCTCAAAGCCAGTAGAAACAGCTATTGTATCTGGCCCATACTTATATCCCATGTATTGAAAATCATCATAGCCTGTCATCTTATTGCCAAAAATTAAATCCGTATGTCTATGATCATAAGCCACAACATCCTCTGGACCATAAATTTGGCCACCATCTTTTGTTTTATCATCCTTTAGATACAAAGATGGAGATGTATAAACTCCCTCAAGGTAGACGATTACCAAACTTTCCTTTATAGAGAACGAATAGGCAAAATTTAACAGTAACCCATAACTATTTGGAGTAGTATCTACATTTTCAAAAGGTAATTGGATTTGGTCCCCAATAAACTCAAAATGAGTTGACAAACCAGAGCAAATAGCAACATCCAATTCTACGGCAAAATAGTTGTTAATTCTGTGATTGCGGAAGGTAAATTGGTTGTGCAAGATGTTAAACGGATTCAACATCTGAACAGTTCCAGCGGCATTATTAGTATAATTCATTACCCCTTCTGTAAGAGTAAAGGTCACTTTGTTAAAGAAATTAATGCTCAACCTATGATTTAGTACTTCAGGATGGTAATCATCCCAGCTAGAGAAATCCAAGCTATTTTCTGCTTTTTCCATTGTTCCTTCATTGGAATCAAAAGAAGAAATTGTCAAAGTATAGTTAAAGTAGGGAAACAGTAAAGATAGTTTAGCAAAGTCTTGGAAGTAAAAGTTATCCCCTATTGTTAGATTTCCTGTAAAGCCGTTTCCTGCACTCAGTCTATCTCTTCCAATTATAAAACTGACTCTGTCATAGCCTGCCGCAAAGTAGGCCTTATGGGGTCTATAGAAATCTATTTTTGATCCGTTGAGTTCTGTTTCAAAATTGGTAGCAAAGGTAGAAAAATTCCACTCGCCTGCAGACTTTATTAAATCTAAACCCATTGACCCTGTAAAATGTTGACCAAAATAGAACGTTCCTTCAAATAAAAATAAGGGTTCTATGTCTTTAAATGCAAAGGGGAGTTCTCTAATGTTGACATCCTTATTAGTATTCACAATTCCAACTGGGCTTGTAGCAATTTGAGAATCCAACAAGACTCCTCTGGAAGAGAAGAAGAAAGAAGGATTCTCTAGCTTTTCCCTCAAGGCTTTGGCTACAGCTTTGGAGGATGCATCAAGCTTTGAATCAGGAATCTCGTTCAAAAGAAATAGCATGTCGTCAGAAGACAAGGGGGTGACAACGCCATGCATTGTCATCCCAGCAATTCTGTACAAAGAAACAAGAGTCTTGTATTCGTTAGAATTTGCATTATAAGTATTTTGGTATGCAAATACAGCAAAAGCAACAAACATCAAAACAATAAATGTAATGCTAAGTTTTTTCATAGATAGTAATTATCAGTTTACTCCCATTCCAACCGTCACACTAGAAACTCTTTGATAGAACCATTGTGTTGCTGGAACTCTCCCATTGTGATAGTAAACTTCAATACGTGCAGTTCTTCCATCAAACAAGAAATTCCCAAGTTCAAGACCACCACCAACGGTAATTTCAAATTCCCATGGGTTATTCTTATTATATCCACCAATGGTATGCAAAGTTTGGCCATCTTGGTGGAATTGAAAATCTGCTGCAGCAAAGATTGCACCAAAGCCAACATCAAGTCTCCACTCTATACCAGTATGGATTCTCCAAGCCTTATATGAACCATTTGAAGTCCTCTTCAGATTCTGTTCTTCATCTAGTTGAGTTTGTGGGACGTGCTCACCATCCCCAGCCTCTCCGCCAATACGATCAATAAGCGTAGGATGTGAGTCATCTCCATCAACAGGATTATCATAATCAGCAGGAACATGAATAAAAGGTCTCAACCAACTCGGGTTCTTAGGGAGTTCAGCTTCACCATAAATTCTAAAACCATAGGGAAGATCTGCAGAAACAGCAAGAATCCAAGAATTATCTCTTACGTACTCAACAGGGCCGTTAAGATAATATTCTTTGGTTGTATCCGCATCTGTGTGGGTCTTGGCATAATTAAACAAAGAACCAGATTTGTATGTTTTAGCAAAATTAACTTCATTGTACCCATAGAATTTTTCAAGCATTTCGTCACCATAATGGCCAGAAAAATGGTGTATTCCAAAGCGGAAAGAAACTCTATCTGCAATTCTCAATGAAGCTCCAAGCAAATATGATCCATCAAAATCTAGAGTGTCATTCTTTCCAAACATATTAAAGAGTGTATTTATATAACCAGCAAGATTAACTTCAAAATCAACAGAAGGAATCCAATCTTTTCCATTAAAACGAACTCTCAATAAGCCCAAAGAAATTGAAGTTTTCATACTTACATACGCCTTGTTACCTTTTTCTCCAGCCTCAGTTGAGTAAGGAATTAAGGTATAAAAAGCCCTATCATTTGCACCTGTTGTATCAGAAGGGTCATGCTCAACAACAATTGAATTAACTTTATACGGTTTCTGATTTTCATCAAGTGCAATCATTACTCTAAGATAAGAGTTATATGCATATGGATCAGCCATTGGCTCTCTATAAAGAGGAACCTGAGGCATCACTTCAAACGAAAATAACGACCCCTCCCCAGCGAAAACAGAAGAAATG
>CAVJIN010000109.1:0-3116 GCA_963649615.1 bacterium | reverse complement strand
GCTTGTTTCTGGTGTTCTCACTCGTGAATCTCACATCAAAGGTCTTGGGGTTGAGTACGAGTGGTTGATTGTTACCACCAGTTCCGTAGTGGTGTGTTACCGTGTCCGCTGTTTCCAAGGGACCGCTGTACCTTGCACCCTGCGGATGATTGGAGAACATCAAGCAACTCGGCTCTGTTCCTCGAGTGCTACTCTCAGCACTTCCGGAAGGGCCTTGCCCCTCGATGCAGCTCTCTTCAGTATTCCCATACACGCCTTCGGACTCAAAGTAAGCGTAATTTCGTAGCCTAATGCGAGTTTTCCGAGAATAGTCGAAAATCTCGGATATGAGAGTTCTTAATAAATACACTGATGAATTTAGAAGAAATGTTGTGTCCGTTATTAGAAGCGGAATGAAGCTTTATGATGTTGCAAGACGTTTAGATCTTCCAACTTCAACTATTTGGGACTGGCTACAATCTAAAAAATATGCCTCTGTAGGTCCAGCATCAGAGGAAGTCTTAGCAGCTTTACCTCCGAAGGACTTGGCATTAACAAGTCCTAGCAAAACATCTTTGGTTAGAATTACTCAAAAGAAAGAAAACATACATATAGAAAAAGAACAATCTTCTATCAAAGTCAGCTACGGTAAACTTAGCATAGAGTTTTCTAATGGCATTACAACTGAAAATCTAAGAACAATTATCCAAGCACTTGGAGGTAAAGATGTTCTTTGATTTTGACAAGTACACCTACTACATAAGTCCAGGGACAATGGATATGAGAAAAGGCTCTAATAGTTTGGCTATCTTTGTACAAGACCAGTTAAAAGAAGATCCTTTTTCAAAGAGTATGTTTCTCTTCTGTAGTAAAAACAAGAAGACTTTAGCAGTTCTAGTATGGGACAATGGCTTTTGGCTCATGAAGAAGAAAATCTTAAACGGAACATTTGCATGGCCCAAGGATGGAGACGAAGCTCTTTTGATTACTCTAGAGGATGTCAAAAGAGTCCTCTCTGGAGAGAATATTTGGAGAAAAATTCCGGTACTTCAAGGCTCTCCAATTTTGTGGTAATTCTTTAATATAAAACAAATTATTTTACTAAAACCTATTGAATTAACTCCTTATTTTTGCTATAGTTAAGGCATGGAAAACAGGGATAAGGACAAGCTAATTAAGGATCTTCAAAGTAAGGTTGAAGAACAAAAATCTAGCCTTACAGAAAAAGATAAAACAATTGAAGAACTCAATAAAGAAGTCATTATCCTTAATGGTGTCATTAAGTCTCTCCAAAAAGATGAAGCAACAATTGCAATGCTTAAAGCTAGGGTTAAGCACTACTTTGAAATAAGCAGTGAGAAACAGCCTTGGCTTTTTAATGAGTTTGAAACAACAGCAGAAAATGGAGCTTTGGAAGAAACTAGGGAAGAAACTCCTTACAATGAAGAAACTGTTAGCTCTTATGTAAGAAAGAAATCTCGCACAGGGGTCAATCTTCCTTCTGATACTCCAGTTGTTGATATCTATGATGATTCTGAACTTAAGAACTGCTCTAGATGTGGTTCTCCTATGAAGAAGGCAGGAGAAAAGGTTTATGAAACTTTTACCAGAATTCATAAGACAGTAATTGTAAGAAGACATGTTAATCAGTTTATTTGTCCTAATTGCGAGCCAGAAGAGAACGAAGGAAGAATCCTTCAAACTCCGGCAACAGGCAACATGCTTGATGGAACTGTCTGTGATCCTACTTTGTTCAGTCAGATAGTGGAAAACAAGTTCAGTTATGCTACAACCCTTTACCGTCAAGCTCTTAGCTTTCAAGATATGGGACTTTCTAGATTCACGATAAGTTCTTGGCTCATAAGAGTTGGGAAAAGACTTGAAAGGAACATGGCTCCTTGTCTTGAGAAACTTATCTATAGTTATCCACTGGTAAACACAGATGAAACTCCGGTCAAAGTTCTGAAGCTTTTGGATGAATATGGGAACAAAAAAGCTCCCAACTCCAAGACCAATGCTTGGATGATAGTTAGAGCTGCAACAGATAGTAAAGGAAGGCATGGACCTGTGATGTTTACCTTTGCAGATAACAGAAGAAATGACACTCTCATAGAACTTCTCAAGCCCTACACTGGAGTAGTACAGACAGATGGACTTGCTGGCTATGCTAATGCTGCTAAAGTATGCTCTTTTACTCACATAGATTGTATGGTTCACTCTAGAAGGAAGGCTATTGAAGCTGCTGAAAACAGTAAGAAAGGCATTGCACATGAGCTTGTTAAACTCTATGGAAAGTTCTTTCATCAAGAAGGCATTGTCAAAGACAAGTTTGATGATGGTCTTCTTACAAAAGATGAATACGTTGCAGAAAGAAGAAAGACCCTTGAACCAATTCTTAATGAACTGCATAAGTTCTGTAAAGACAATCTCACAGACAATGTACAAGGAAAGCTTCGTATTGCACTGAAGTATCCTCTTGATAGGTGGGAAGGACTTATTAGATTCCTTGATTATCCTTATGCTACAAGCTCTAATCAGAGAGCTGAGAATGCTATTAGACCATTTTGTTTGGGAAGGAAAAATTGGCTTTTCACTATCACAGAACTTAGTTCTACTATCTCCGCTCTTTACTACAGCCTTGTAGAAAGCTGTAAAAGCATGAATATTAACTTTCAAGACTACATGACCTATGTCCTCTTGAATGCCAACACCATCCCAGATGGAGATGAAGAGGCATGGACTAAGATGCTTCCAGGACAATGTGATATTTCCAGTGCTAAGGCTTACAAAGAGATACTTTTCTCTGCAAAACAAGATGTCAACAGGACTGATGCTTACAAGTTGCGTGGTAAACGTGTGTGATTGGGTCATGCTCTCATTATTTCACAACCTCTAATTTTAAACTTTATCTTACGAAATCACGCTTACCCAGCGGTGCTGGGCTCTTTTTGCTTGAGCCAAAAAAGGGAATTGCCCTACGTGCTCCCGGAAGTCCGCACTGCGGGCCGGCTTTGCTTCGGACGCTCCATGTTTTCGCGTCCTCCTACCGCAAAGCATCAATTCCCATAGTCTTTAACTCAAACAAAAAGAACCCAGCGGTGCTGGGCTCTTTTTGCTTGAGCCAAAAAAGGGAATTG
>CAVJIN010000108.1:0-3253 GCA_963649615.1 bacterium | reverse complement strand
AGTTCTAAGGGAAGGGCCTCTGTGCTGATTGAAATCACTTCCTATGACAGCCTTGGGTACAAGACTTCGGAAGAGGTTTACAAAGGAAGGGAGTTTCCCTGAAATAATAACTACGAGAGAAGTGGCACAGTTTGGATAAATTCTAAAAATTTATCTTGACGTGTCTCTTAGCATATATATTGGTGTAAGTTCTTTGTTTACTGGTCTACTGATGCCTCTGTAAAAATCGGCTTTTGAGAAATTGTCTGGTAAAGCTCCGTTTGAGAATATTTCTATTCTGTCCTCATACATCCATACTGCTGGTGGGATTTTCTCAGACCATTTATTGTGGACACAAGCATTTACCCATGCTTCTCTAAAGACGGCAACCTTGATGGTGATATCGGTTTCATCAGACAACAAGTTTGCAAGCTCATTGTACTGTCCGTCTTCTGTGTAGAGACAGAAGTTTTCACCAAAGGTATCGGCATTAAAATGGATGTTTGCAGATGTCAAGTAGTATTCAAACATCTTGAATGTCATTCCTCTTGCTGTTGTTCCTATTCGCTGATAGCAGCCAGTGACACTTCTGCCATACTTTCTTAGGTAAAATAGAGCCGTGCCTTTAGTGTCTTTTATTTCTATTATAGTTATTCTCTCAGGTTTTTGAAATTCTTCTTATAATATAAAGAAATTTGCCAAAATGGAGGATAAATTATGGTTAATGAGCTGAGAGAAAAGAAACCTGTTGATGTTTTGCTTTTGGAATATCAACCTTGGGGTGATGCAGTTAAGGTTTGGGAGTCTATTGTAGCTAACAATAAATTTGAGGATGTTAAAGAGTTCTTCCGGGCTCTTTGTCCTTTCCCTAACGGCTTAAGTCAGTATAATTTGAATAGAATTCTTAGTTTTACAATTTGCGCAATAGGAACAAAGGATAAAACCAGAGAGGAAGAACGTGCGGAATTTGATGAATATTTGTTTTCTGATGAAGACTTAGAAGATTTATTTTCTAGTGTAGACGAATTAGATGATAACTCTGGTGATTTTTCTGAGTCTGATAATGTAATTATTGCAGACAATGCTAATAATTTTGAAGATTGCATGACAGAGATAAAGATTCCAAATGGAGTTCAAAGAATTGGGATTTGTGCGTTTGCCGGCCGTGACGATTTAAAGAGTATAACAATTCCAGATAGTGTAATAAGTATTGGAGAATGTGCTTTTTGGAATTGCATTTGTTTAGAGAGTGTGATTATTCCAAGAAATGTAACAAATATTGAGAGAGAGACTTTTTATTATTGTAAGACGTTAACAAGTATAACAATTCCCAAAAGTGTAACAAGCATTGAAAGGGGTGCTTTTGAGTACTGTTTATCTTTATTAGAAATAGATTACGAGGGTACTAAAGAGGATTGGGAATTGGTAAAAAAAGAAAGATGCTGGAGAAAAAACTCAGGTATTCGTACCATTAAATGTACAGATGGAATTATCAAGTTGCGTAAGAATTAAGGGGAATAAGTGAGGCTAATCCCGATATTTTTATGGATAGCTCTCCTCTTGCTTTGATGTCCTAATTTGGGGAGGAAGCTGATTTTTTAAAGCTCTTCCGTGGGATCTAGGTGGTCAAAATAATCTGAATCAATATCCAATATTTCATAGGTTTTTGCAACGGTTAAACCAAGGTTGAATTCACGTATAAGGCTTACTAGGTATCCGCCGTCAACAAGCTCAAGTTTTTGATTTTGCAATGAGTTTGCATATTCAATAGCCTCGGGAGAGAAGGTATAAGCTGTAAAATATACTCCTTTCTTGCCTCCAAGAGAGACCATTGACTCAATAAATTCCTTTAAGTCCTCACAGCTTATGCATTGATTGGCAGTTATTTCTTTTATCCTAACATAGAATTTTTCATTCAAGCAGAAGTGGTCATAAATGACAAGGCTATACGTATCCTTGTTTGCAAAATCTTGATGTGCCATGGGAATACCAATTCGCCCACAATAACCCATTTTATGTAGTAAATCTATGACAAGTCTGCCTAATTTATACCGATTCAAACCTTTAACTTCAGCTAGAAGCTTTCCAGTTAGATCTTCGTTTAATAAATCAACACCTTTTTCAATCATTTCATTGGGTGTGGTGTCAGTTGTAACTGCTTTGTTTGGCATATGCCCTCCTGATAATGTGAGTAATGTAGTTGTATAAAAAATTATAAGATTAGTTTTGAAAAAATAGTGGTGGATTACAAAAAAAGTAAACTTTACGATGTTTTTAAATTTTTCCTTATAATATTGTCCCCTTCGAAAAGTATTAGGTAAAAGGAGGATTCTAACATGGCTAACACAGACGAGAAAAAGATTATCATTAGCTCAGGGGTAACTTGTATTGAAGAGAAGGCATTCAAGGGGCGTGACCAAATCAAGAGGGTGGTGATAGAGGATGGAGTGACTAGCATTGGAGATTATGCGTTTTCTGGTTGTAGTGAGTTGGAAAGTATTACAATTCCACAAAGCGTGACCAGTATTGGCAAATGTGCTTTCGAGTATTGCTTTAATTTAAAAAGCATTACTCTTTCTGCTAGTTTGGAGGGCTTGGGAGATGATGTTTTTGCACGGTGTAGAAATTTGAAGGAAATTGTTTTCTTGGGTACAAAAGAACAATGGAGGGCTATAAAGAGAATAAATGAAAAACCGGGGAAAGCACTGTGGAAAAAATGGAATTTTCACTGTTGTAACTGCGTTGTTAAATGTACTGACGGTAACATTAACTTTTACGATTGTGATACCTTAGATACAGAAGGGAATCTACTCATTTCATCTAATGTGGTTGAGGTTCCAGACAGAGCATGGATGTCCTGTTGTGCTATAAATAAAGTAACCCTTGAAGATGGTGTGATGAGTATTGGAAAAATGGCCTTTTCTCATTGTGATCTTCTTGAAAGCGTAGAAATTCCAGACAGTGTGACCCATATTGGAAGTGGTGCCTTTAATCATTGCAAGAGCTTAACTAATGTTGTAATTCCAGATGGAGTGACTGTTATTGAGTCCATTACCTTTTCCCAGTGCAATAATTTAAAATCTATAACAATCCCTGCTGGTATAACGTACATTAGTGCATCTGCGTTCTTGTGGTGTGATATGCTAGAAGAAATTAATTTCAAGGGAACTTTCGAACAATGGGAGAAGATCTATTTGGAAGAAGAAAGAGGGATTGCCTCGTGGAAAAACAGGTATAAATGTATGGCTGGTGTGAGGTGCTTGGGGGAGAAGTA
>CAVJIN010000107.1:2318-3261 GCA_963649615.1 bacterium | reverse complement strand
GTTATCAGGTTATGCAATCTATACTCCAGGAAAAATTGAGAAAGCTGCTAGTGATTATAAAACAGCAAAGAACCTTCTTGTTATCATTGATGAGGCTCATAGGTATAGAAACGAAGACACTCAAGATTATGCAAGTTTGCATGAACTATGTGCAGGAAACAAAGTCTTGCTTTTGTCTGCAACGCCTTTTAACAATAGCCCTTCTGACATTTTTTCCATGATTAAGTTGTTTCAGATTCCTTCCAATTCTACAATTCAAACAGTAAATGACTTATCCAAACAAATGTCCTTTTTAATGACAAAATACAAGGGATTAAAGAAAAACCAGAGAGATGGTTCTTTGTCTGAAGATGAGTTTGAAACACAAGCCACAGAAATTGCAAGAAATATTAGAGATATTCTAGATCCTGTTGTAATTCGTAGAACTCGCATAGACTTAATGAAACACAATGGTTATAGGAAAGATTTAGAAGAAAGAGGGATTGAATTTGCCAAGGTAAAGTCTCCTGTCTCACAGGATTACGAATTGGGCAAACTTTCAAATCTATATATAGAAACTCTTGAAATGTTAGATCCAGATCCCACGAATGGTACTATTAGAGGTTTTACGGGAGCGCGTTATCAACCTTTGACGTATCTAAAAGACAATGAAGATGTTGTTAAAAAGTATGCAAAGATGTTTGATATGGAGAACTTCCAGTTTGGACAAAGAAACGTTGCAAAATTCATGAAACAGCTTCTTGTATGCCGTTTTGAAAGTTCAAAAGAGGCATTTATCCAGAGTTTAACAAATATCTTGCAGTCAATGGAAAAGTTAAAAAAGATTTATTGCGACTACCACATTATCCCACTAGACAAGAATGGTAAGCTTTTTGATAAAACAAAATTAGAAGATTTGGATGATGACTTTGACGGCTCACTTTTTGGATATGAAGAATATCTT
>CAVJIN010000107.1:0-2308 GCA_963649615.1 bacterium | reverse complement strand
TACTATGGCCTTCTCAGAAGAAATGAAAAAGGGCTTGAAGTTTATTGATGCTAATGACATTACAAGTGCCTTTTTATTGGATTTAAATGATGATATAGAGCTCTTTAGAAAATATCTTAAGAAATGGCAAGCCGTAAAAACAGATCCTAAATTGGATGCTATTTCAGCTAAAATAAAAGAGTCATTAGAAAAAGACCCAAAACGAAAGATAATTGTTTTTACTGAATTTGCTGATACCTCAGAGTATTTGTGTTCTGAACTGGAAAAGCAAGGGCTCAGAGTTTGCTCATATTCTGGAAAGAATGCTAGCAATGGAAGAAGAGAAACTATAAGAGCAAACTTTGATGCTGGCTATGCCTCTGAAAAGAAAAATGATTATGATGTTCTTGTTGGTACGGATGCTATTTCTGAAGGCATTAGTTTACACAGAGCCGGAACAATTTATAACTATGATATTCCTTACAATCCAACTAGAGTCATTCAGCGCGTTGGACGTATTAATAGAATGAACAAAAAAGTCTTTGATGAACTTTTTATCTATAACTTTTTCCCAACAGCTACAGGTGAGGCTGTAAGCCATAAATCAGAAATAAGCACATTCAAAATGAAACTGATTCAAGCTGTTCTTGGTTCTGATACCCAAATTCTTACGGATGATGAAGAAGTTAATGGATATTTTGCAAAGCAGTTTAATGATGCTTTTGCGGCTGAAGACACTGTTTCTTGGGATATTGAGTATAGAAACGAGCTTGAAGAAATTAGAGACAAATACCCAGAAGTAATTAAAGAAGCTGAGAACCTACCTCAACGAAGCAGAGTTGCTCGCAAGGAGGTGGATATGACGCTCTCCAGTGTGATAGGTCATGAGTTCTTTACACCTCTTCATGACAAGGGGGTGCTTTTGTTTACAAGAAAAGGCGATTCCTTTAGATTTTCTTCAGATGATGAGGATACTGATGTTTTGCCACCACAACAGGCATTGGCACTCTTTAAAGCACAACCAGAAGAGGAAGGGTTTAAGGTAACGGATGAGTTCTATCTGAAATATCAAAAGGCTAAAGAAGCAAGTGGGCTTGTCAAAACTAGTGCAAAAAAAACAAAGAGCCAGCAAGAAGCCAATAAGGTTCTTATTGTGCTCAAGAAACGACCTTTGGCACAGGTAGATAAGGATTATCTTGATTCTGTAATAAAGACAGTGAACCTTGACTGTGTTTCCTTGTTTAATCTAAAGAGAATAAAAAGGATTGAGCCAACCAGTACTGGTGCAATAAAGGAACTTAGAGAAATAGTTTCAGAGGAATTTATTCAGTCAGTGCTTGATAAAATTGCTAGAATTGGAAGTGAGCCAGAAGTGGTTCTTTTATCAGAAGAAATGATTTAAGAGGGGTGTTTATATATGTACCAGTTTGCTATAGATGAAAAATACGACCACAAAACATTTGTAAGATTCCTGCGGGATTTTCTCCCAGATTCGTTTGAGCCAAATAATGAACCAATTTTTTATGATTTCACTAAGGTTGATGGAAATGGAAAATCTTTTGTTCTTGGTGAATGTGAAGATCTTAACCTTGCAGTTTATGAGTTTCAGCATACTTATACGACAGATCCAAGAGTTGGTTTAACAAAGGAAGTTGCAGGCTACATGAAAAACACCTCAGCCTGCTCAAATGCTCTTGTAGTTTTTCATAATCCAAATACAAAAAAATGGAGATTGTCTTTATTAACAACAGATGTAGAGAAGACTGAAACTGGAAAACTAACAAGAACCTACTCAAATCCAAAACGATTCTCTTTTATGCTCGGAGAAGGTTGCAAAAAACATACTCCACAGTCAATGCTTTTTGACAAGGGCTCGGTAAAAGATTTTGAGGATTTGAAGAATAGATTTGCAATAGATGTTGTCACAGAAAAATTTTATAAAGAGCTTTTTGGCTGGTATGAATGGGCCATTGCTCTTTCTAAATTTCCAGAGGGAAAAGGCTCTAATGTCGAACTCAACAATAAAAATAATGAACTTAACATTATTAGACTTATCACTAGACTGATGTTTGTATGGTTCATAAAACAGAAGGGGCTAGTTCCAGATTGGATTTTTGATGAGCAAGCGATAAACAATATTCTGGTGAACTTTAATTCCCAAAGTGCGAAAACTGGTAATTATTACAATGCAATAATTCAAAATCTATTCTTTGCAACTTTAAACCGAGCAATAAACGAAAGAGCCTTCGCAGAAACTGTTGCATACAAGAGAAACGAACACTATGGAATAAATTCGTTCTTTAGGAATGATAAAGATAGATCTTTCTTT
>CAVJIN010000106.1:0-3369 GCA_963649615.1 bacterium | reverse complement strand
GCACCTGAACAAAGACACCTTCTTTGTCAGCTTTGCCCCAATGTACATCAAAGGTCTAGACAGCTGCCCAGTGCGTGTCTATGCCATTGAAGGTTTGGAAGAGTTTGAGTGAGTATTGCTGAAAAAAGGAAGTTAAAATGAATAATGAAGATATTAAATCACTAATCAAAACGAGAGGGAAATTTATTCTTTATTCAGTAAAAAATTCCGTTGCTTCTATCAGAATAAACAACCCTGAGATGAAAAACGGCCTAAATTACATTGGCATAAACGAGTTTGCTGACGTATTAGAGCATCTTGTAGAAGATAATGTAAAAGTTGCCGTTATACGAGGTAGTGATGAGTATTTCTTTACCGGGGGGAGAGTTAATCCTAATGTTGAAGGGGAAAATGAGAAGTATTCAACTGCAATTGCAAGATATGAGAGTGCTCTTGCAAACAACACTGTTCCTTTAATTGCTGCCGTCAGCGGAAACTGTTTGAAAGCTGGGATGGGTTTACTTGCCATTTGTGATTTCGCGATTGCAAAGAAAAATGTTGAATTTGGTTTCCCTGAAGTCAGAATGGGTGGAGTTCCAATGATGGTGATGGCTTCTACAATAGCAACTATGCCCCCAAAAAGAGGACTTGAAGCATTTTTAACAAGTTGGAATTTTTCAGCTGAGGATGCATATATGATGGGGCTGGTGAACAGGGTCGTTGATGAAGAAGATTTTGAATACACTATTAAGAAATTTGTGAATGTATTTCTTGAAACGCCACCAGTATTGATTGAAATGACTAGAAGAGCTTATTCAAAAATGTCAGAAATGAAGAGCATAAAAGAGCGAGCAGAATTTGCAATGAAAATGTTGAAGGAAGAGGTCCTTCCTGCAATGCAAAAGCAGAAAACAGAGTACAACGTATAAAAGGGGGTCTATCTTGCTTTTTGATGTAAAAAATGAAAAGTTAGGGTTTGCTGAATTGCTGGCAAAAGGGCCTGCGATGGCGCCATGTGTTTATGATTGTGTTTCAGCAAGACTTGTTGAGAATGCAGGTTTTAAGGCTATGTGTCTTAGTGGAGGAGAATTAGCTGCATCGCTTTGTGGCTTTCCTGATATTGGTTTGGTTACATTGTCAGAACTTAAAGGCGCAGTAGAAAGAATTTCTTCCTGCACAAGTATACCAATGATTGTTGATATTGATACTGGCTTTGGTAATGAAATTAATCTAGTTCGTACTTGTAAGGTGATAGCTCAGGCAGGAGCAAAAGCTGTTCACCTTGAAGATCAGACTTTTCCTAAGAGATGTGGGCATTTGAGAGGAAAAGAAGTTATTTCTCATGACGCTTATATCAGTAAAATTCGTGCGGCTGCATGGGCTTTGCAGGACACTGGTTGTTCTTTAATTGCTAGAACTGATTCCTGTCAAATTTTGGGAAAAGAAGAGGCTATAAGACGTTGCAATGATGCAATTGATGCAGGTGCTGATATTACTTTTGTAGAAGGAACTCAAAGCAGAGAAGATATCATTGACATCGCAAAAAAAGTAAAAGGAATAAAGATGTTTGCTATGGCTTCTGCTGGGGCAAGTCCAAAAGTCAGTTTTGATGAGTTGGTCTCTTGGGGATATAGTCTTATGACAATGCACTATTCAATGGCAGGTGCTTTAAAAGGAATAAATGATTTTGGAGTAAAATGTTATGAATCTATGAGTGATATTCCGGTTACGGAAGATAAAACAGTCGATTCATCTCCTATGGCTCTATTTGAACTGTTTGGAATTCATGACTGGTTAAATCTAGGCAAGTCATTCAATCACAATATAAACGATGCAACAGAGTATGAAAGCATCGGAGAAAAAAAGGAGGAGTGAAAAATGAAGAAGGTTGCAACAGTTTTTGCTATGGTGTTGTTTTTTGCTTGTGTAGTGTTTGCACAAGGAGGTCAGGAGCAGTCGAATGGTATCATTACATTAAAACTGGGTACATGTGCACCTGAAAGTTCCACATTTGTACAATACTCACTGTTGGCAAGTGAAAAGCTTGAAGAGTTATCTGGTGGAACAATGCGTTTAGAAGTTATTGGAGGTGGTGCATTAGGAAATATCCCACAGCATTTTTCTCAGATGAATAATGGAACGCTTGACCTTTTTGTTCAAGGACTTGACGCTCCAGCAGCACTTAAAGGTGGTGAAGATTTTAATATCTTGAATGTTCCATTTCTTTTTAAAAGTTTAGAACACTTCCATGCTTTTGTTAAGTCTGATGTCCTAACAAAAATGATGGAAAAAGTTAGAGAAAATAATAAGGTTTCTTTCCTTGGTCTTATTGGGGATCGTCCAGCCCGTTCTCTTGCAACAAATAAGCATGCTGTTAGAAAACCATCTGACTTGAAGGATCTTGTTATAAGAGTATCAGAGTCAACTATTCCTATTGCAACATGGAAGGCTTTTGGTGCAAACGTTACAACTAGCGCTGCAAGTGCCATTTATGAAGGACTTCAAACAGGACAGTTCGATGGACAGGAAAACGGTATTGAGACTATGGTTGTTGATGGATTTATGGCTGTTCAGGATTACTACATGGTTATGGATCATACTCAACAAGCAGTTGCTGTATTTGTTGCTGATTCAACAGTAAACAAGTTGACAGATGAACAATTCGGATGGCTAAAGGAAGCTATTGAATATGTATATGAAACTACAAGCGATGAGTTGTGGAATGTTCAGGTTCCTTCATACTATGAAACCATGAAGAAGAATGGCGTTACAGTAGTTGAAGACGTTGATTTAGCTGCTTTCCAGGAAATTGTTAAGAATTTGATGCCTCAACTTGAAGGTGAATATTTTAGTGTTGGACTCTACGATGAGATTCAGACACTAGCTAAATAATATGGGTAGAGTCATGATAGAAAAAATTGAGGATTTTATCATGAAGGTATGTCTTGTACTATGTGCATTGATGCTTATAACAATAACCATCTTTGCACTTGTGCAAGTGTTCGGCAGATATGTGTTTCATAGTACTATTTACTGGATAGAGGAAGTTACAGGAATCATTCTTGGCTGGATGTTTGCTTTGGGTGCACCTATGGTCTGGATTCGAAAAGACCACATAAAGATGGATGCAATTGATCGATTTCTTTCTTCTAAAGTAAAAAAAGTATGGGACATTGTTATTGATTTAATTGCAGGGCTTATAGGCCTTGTATTCTTTTGCGGAGGGACTAGAGCCCTTAAGCTTAATACGGGGTATAGCATTTCTATGCTAAAATATGATGAAAGCCTGCGATATTATTTTGTGCCAGTTTTTGGTCTCCTTTTGGCTTTGGTTGCCTGTTTGTCTCTAGCGAAAGGAATAAGAGATTTTAGAAAGGAGGAGGAAAAGAA
>CAVJIN010000105.1:0-3417 GCA_963649615.1 bacterium | reverse complement strand
ACATTCATAGGCTGCGCATAATCTCAAAAACCTTACGCTGATGAAGGGTAAGAAGAGAGTCGAGAGCCGCAAAAGTTTGCCCAATCTTTTTCTGTTCTTCGAGTGATGGAATGTAATAATCATTGTTCCCATAATCCTTGAAGTAAATATGAGGGATTGTGGAGCCGGAAAAAGATTTGCTTAATTCAAACCTAGAAAGCAAGGCAAAGATAAAATCCAAATTAGCATTTTTAGCCTGCAAAGCCCCCATTGTTCCTATAATCATTGTGTTTTTTGGTAGTTTTCTTATTCTTCCAACACCTGCACCATCTTTTATAACACTGATATATTCCGAGCAAAAAAGCTTAACATCCGTTTTCCCAATAACCGCATTAGCATCATAAAGACAATATAATCCATCTTCTTTAGCATCTTTTGCAGTTAAATTAGAAGAACTATATGTTGCAATTTCATTCAACTTACGCTGTTCCCAAGCGTATCATTCCCCACATCAGTAATTTTACCATATTACAGAAATTTTTTGTGTAATAATTTACAATTACACTTGACAACCACAATTTCACATATTATCTTCTAATCATGGTTAAAAGAATTGTTACAGTTAACGACATTGCAAAGCTATCACTAGGTCTAAACTTATCCAGAGGAGAAAGCTCCTATCCAGCAAACACCCTCTATTCGTTAAAAGACCTTGAAGCTGACCTAGAGAGTTCAAGTGAAAACGCCACAGCAAACAACAATTCTACTTCCAACGAATTTTACATCACAAAAACAAATGACATTGTCATGAACTTAACCACAAGAACTTGTGCAATCGTCGGCAAAAAAAATGAAGGGAAAATACTTAAAAATGCCTTTGTAAAAATAACCCTAGACGAGACACTAGTTGATCCATGGTATTTTTGCTATGCCATAAATAATTCTAACCTTTTCAAGCAAAGCATCTCTACAGAGGTTCTTACAATCGTAAGACCTCTATCTATATCAATTCTTGGAAACGCATCAATAGCCCTACCAAACATAAGAATCCAACAAAAAATTGGGACAATATATAAAAGTATTTGCAAACTAAACTGCTTATACAAGCAGAAGCAAGTACTTCTCTCACAAGCATTAAAGAAACTTGCAGATAACATTTAAAAGGAGAAAATTCAGATGTCAATGGAAATGAATTCAGCCAAAAGCCTCACTTCTATTTTATGGGAAGGAGCCGATATTCTAAGGTCAAAGATGGATGCAAATTCATACAAAGATTATATATTACCAACCCTATTCTTTAAGTATCTGTCAGATAAAATGTTAAATACAATTAAAGAAAATCTAACATTTGAAGACGAAATAATTCCCACACTAGAGGGTAAATTAGATTTATATGAAAAATATTACAATTCAAATCCTGACAAAGAGCTTGAGAATCAAGTTCGAAGTGAAATGCATTGTTTTCTTGAGCCCCAATATACATACACTGGCATAATTAGAAATATTAAAGAGCAGAAATTCCAAAGAGAGCAGCTAGCTGAAGCTTTCAAGAAAATTGAAGCCTGTGATAAAATTTATGAAGGCTTATTCGCAAACGTTGATCTCTATTCTCCTAACTTAGGGGTAACCCCTCAAAAACAAAGCGACACAATTGTAGAACTTCTGCTAAAAATTAACGAAGCCAACCTACTCAACTACAAAGGAGATGCCATTGGGGATGCCTATGAGTACATGATTGGCCAGTTCGCTGCAGAGACAGGCAAAAAAGCCGGAGAATTCTACACCCCAAAAGCAGTTGCAGAGGTCTTAACAAGAATTGCCATAAATGGGCAAGAAAACGTTAAAGGCCTTTCTGTCTATGACCCGGCAATGGGCTCTGCATCATTACTTTTAGATGCCACCAAGTTCTCCAAATATCCCGATTTTGTTAAACATTACGGACAAGAAATAATGTCCACAACTTACAATCTTGCCAGAATGAACATGATTCTTCATGGGATCAGTGTTGAGAATCAGCGTTTACGGAACGGCGACACTCTTGATGCAGACTGGCCAGCCACAGAGGATAACGTATTTGATATGGTTGTCATGAATCCTCCATATTCCCAGAATTGGTCAGCCTCACCTGGTTTTAAGACCGATCCTCGCTTCAGCGATTATGGTGGAAACTTAGCGCCAAAATCAAAGGCCGATTATGCTTTCCTTCTACATGGTTATTATCATCTCAAGAATACAGGAACAATGGGAATTGTTCTTCCTCACGGAGTCCTCTTTAGAGGTTCAAGTGAAGGAAAAATCAGGCAAATTCTATGCGAAAAAGGGGCTATTTATGCAATAATAGGCCTTCCTGCAAACCTATTCTACAGTACAGGAATCCCAACCATAATAATGGTCTTGAAAAAGAGTAGAGACAATTTAGATAGAGATATTCTGTTTATCGATGCCTCACACGATTTTGAAAAAATCAAAACTCAAAACGTCCTCAAACCAGAGCATATTGATGCAATCATTAAAATGTATCTAGAGAGAAAAGATGTTGAAAAGAAAGCACACCTTGCACCTTATGAGGAAATTGAAAAGAACGACTTTAACTTAAATATACCAAGATACGTTGATTCTTCTGAGAAAGAGGAAGAAATTAATCTTACAGAAGTAATCTCATCAATAAAAGACATTGATAATGAAATAAATCAACTAAACATTAAAGTTTACGAAAACCTCTTAGAGCTTACTTCTGAAGATCCCGCCTTAAAAGAAGAGATTTCTGCACTCTCAGAACTCTTTAAAGCAAACTAATTTGGAGGAATCTTATGGAAAACAATATGGTTCCAAAAATTAGATTTAAAGGTTTTACTGACACTTGGGAACAGCGTAAGCTATCTGACCTTGTACTGATTGAACGGGGAGGTTCTCCTAGACCCATTGATGCTTTTATCACAAATGCTCCAGACGGACTTAATTGGGTTAAAATTGGAGATGCTCCAGAACAGGGACGTTATATTACAGAGACAGCAGAAAAAATAAAACCAGAAGGTCTTTCTAAAACAAGAGAAGTAAAACCGGGAGATTTGATTTTGTCCAATTCTATGAGTTTTGGGAAACCCTACATTATGGCAATAAATGGTTGTATTCACGATGGTTGGCTTCTGATTAGAGACACACAACATAGATTCGACTTGAAGTTTCTCTGTCATTTGCTGGGTACAGACCAAATGTTGAAGCAATACAAATCCTTGGCAGCAGGAAGTACTGTAAATAATCTAAACAAAGAGCTTGTTGGTAATACGATTGTAAAAATTCCTAGAATAGAAGAACAATGTGTTATTGGACAATGTTTTGAAGACCTCGACTCTCTTCTTACCCTTCATCAGCGTAAGTGTGAGCAGCTTTCTACGGTTAAGAGAGCTCTTCTTCAGAAAATGTTTCCAAAAGAAGGAG
>CAVJIN010000104.1:0-3492 GCA_963649615.1 bacterium | reverse complement strand
TCACTGAGCATGGTCTTATTGATTATATGATTTAAGGGGGCTGATGATGACAAATACCAACACTGTTAATGTTAGTAATGCTAGCAAAATTAAAGCCTCTATTAAGAAGACAATGGAAAGTCGTACTTTTATTAGACTTCTTCCTATTATTTTCTTGGCTGTTTTAGTTCTTTTCTTTTCTATTGCTACGGGTGGAAGATTTACATCAAAACAGAGTCTTAGAGTAATTATTCAGCAAGCTTTAATTGTTGCCACCGTTTCAACTGGCGCCTGTTTTATCTTTGCAACTAATAACGTTAACCTTGCCATGGGGGCTACCACGGTTCTTACCGCAACTCTAGCTGGCATGGCTTACAACGCAACGGGAAGTGTTGTTGTTATGGTGGCTGTTGCTTTGTTCTTAGGAGCTACAATAATGGCCATTTCTGCACTACTAAGCACGCTTTTAAGGGTAAGAGTTATGTTTGTGACCATTGTTATGATGACATTGCTGTCTTCCTTGCAACAATCAATTCTTGGCGGATCTACGGTTGCATTACCATATGATATGATTCAAATGCTTACAAAAATGAACTTCTCTTACATTGCGTTTGGAGTTTACTTTGTCATTTGTTTAATTCTTTTCCACTTTACGAACATTGGTAGATCTTTGCGTTTTATTGGAACAAATAATGTTTGTGCAGAGCAGACAGGTATTAGTAAAAGTAAGTATTTGTTTATTGCTTTTATTATCGCTGGTATTGGTTGTGGCATTGCAGCTCTTTTGGCAATTGTGAGGGCTTCAAGTATTGGTCAAAGAACGCTTTCTTCCTTGAATATGGACTGTATGTTGGCCCTAGTTCTTGGTGGAATGTCAATCTTTGGAGGAAGTAGATCATTTGCTTTTGCCGGTGTTGTTGGTGCAGTTACCGTTTATGTTCTCAACCAAGGACTTTTGATGATTGGCGTGTCATCAACAATTATTCAAGGAATTAGGGGAGTGTTGTTCCTCATTTTGGTAAGTACAGCGCAAACAAGACCTAAGGGGCTTCCTGCACCAGAAGGTTAATATAGATATTGGGGTTGTTGGATTTTTAGGATTAAGAAGGGGTTTGTGAAAACCCCAAAAAGGAGATTTTTATGAAAAAAATTCTAATCGTTTTACTTGTTGCCGTTTTTGCGGTTTCAATGGTTTTTGCAAACGCTTCTTCAGAGCAAACCTCAAAGAAGGTTTTCAAAATTGGTGTAGGTACAATTCATGAAGGAGAAACATGGGAAATTCAGAAGTCTTATTATGAAAATGAACTTGGTCCTGCATTGAATATGGAATTTATGTTCTCAGAAACGCTTTCTGATGCAAACGGTCTTGTTGACTTTATGGATCAGGCCTATGCTGCTGGTTGTGATGGCATTATTAACTTTGTCGCAAGTAATGACGCAGCTGCACAGGGTTCTAGAAAAGCTGAAGAGATGGGCATTTGGTTTGTAACTCAAAATTCAACTTTAAACAAAGATGTTCAGTCCGTTTCTCACAACCTTGGACATTGTGGTGCATCTGCAACAGGTATGGCAAGGGCCTATTCAGAAGCAATGACTGAACTTTTGTCTGATGGAAAAGAACATAGCATTTTCATCTTCTCCGGTGCTGCAGTTGGTGGTGCTATTGGTCAGGGAGCTGCCTCTCATTACTACACGGTTGAAGGAATTCTCAAGGCTATGCAGGAAAAATATGGTCTTGTTTTTTCGTCATCAATTGATGATATTATCAACAACCAAAACCCGGGTGAGGTTAAAACTGGTAACGATAAGGTCAAAATTTACATCTATCCAGGTACCAATGTAACTGCTGCTCTTACAGCTGCTCAAACTCAGTTCCAGAATGGGCCTTATGACATTTTTGCTGCAACCTTCCGTTACAGCTCTTTCACAAATGCTCTTGCTGACGTAGAGAAGTCAACTGGAAAAGATATTAAGATTTTGGGAACAGTTTCAATTGAAAAACAGACAAGCACAGGTTTTGCAACAAAAGACATTTACGGAAATTCAGTGTTGAATGCTGCTGTTCTCAATCCTCTAAATATCCAAAACGGAATGTGTGCTGTCATTATGTACAATGCACTCACTGGTCATGCAGATGCTATGAAGGCTAATGGGAAGACAATTCTTTTTAAAGTTGAACCTTGGTTCTGTAAGGACGCTGAAACTTATGAAAAGATTAGTGTTCTTGACACTTCTCATGAGACTTACATTCTCAACGCAGATGATCTTCATGCTCTTTGTGTAGACAGAAATCCTTCTGTTACCTACAAAAACATTGAAGCAAAGCTTTCTGAGCTTGCCGATATCAACACAATTATTGCTAACAAGCTCAATTAATTTTAATTAAGTTTAACTAAAAGGTTTCCTTTTGGAATCAAAACAAAGTTAGGGTTTGGCCTGAAATATGGCCAAATCCAGAAACCTGAGAGGTTTTACAAAAATCTCCAACACAGAGGTGTGGTCATGTTAAAAAGTAGAAAGGTTAAAGACGTTTTATTCACAATTGCATTTCCAATTGCTGTCTTTATCATAATGGAGCTATTATGTCTTACCCTAAAGGGTAGGCACTTGTTAAGTTCTCTTTTGGATATTAAGACTCTTGTACGAAATACTGGTATTTCTGCAATTTTGGCCTTTGCCCTTTCATTTAACCTCTCTTGTGGTCGTTTTGACCTGTCTTTGGGCGCTCAAAGGCTTGCTGGTACTATTGTTGGTGGTGTTATTGCTATGAATCTTGGGCTTACAGGTCTTTGGTTCCTTGTCTTTTCAATAGTATTTGGTCTTCTTTTTGGCTTCTTAACAGGTATGTTGTTTGTCATCACTAGAGTTCCTCCAATGGTCCTTGGTGTTGGCTTAGGTCTTGTTTGGGAGTGTGTTCCTTACGTCTATTCAGATGGTAAAGGTTTGAATCTCTTTGGATATGGAGGAACAGAAGTCCTTACAAGCACACCCTTTACAATTATTATAATGATTGCCGTTGGTTTCTTTGTCACCGTTATTATGAATAAGACAAAATTTGGGTACGAGATGAAAGCCATTCAGGGCTCTCAGTTTATTGCCCGTAACAGCGGTATTAACATCTTCCGCCATGCAGTTTTATGTTATACCTTTGCAGGTGCATTGGTTTGTATTGGTGGTATTATTGACGCAGCTTATCAGACTCAAATGGGTGCAACTCTTGGTCTTACAAGTAATAGCACTGTTGCAGCCAACATGTTTGCAATGATGCTTGGTGGTTACATTGGAGAGAAATCAAATCAAGCTACTGGGGTGATTGTGGCTGCTTTTACCCTAAGTATTTTCTCTTATGGACTTACGCTTATGGAATTATCGGAAGCCAACACGAGCGTGGTAAACCAGACCTTTTTTGTTCTTTTTCTTGTCTTCCTCGCAAATCGATATTTCTTTAAAAAGCGTTCTGCAGAAAAGGCAAGAATTGCTCAGGCCTTAGAAAAGAGAAAAAAATTATCGGTA
>CAVJIN010000103.1:0-3495 GCA_963649615.1 bacterium | reverse complement strand
AAAATGTAGAATTAGATAGAACATTGTTTTCAATTTTCTTAACTCCAGTCTCTGAACAAAAAACAGCAGTAAATACTGCTAGAGCCACTGAGAATAATAATTCGGCGGACTTCAACAATAATTCGGCGGAAACCGATAACATTTCGGCGGAAACGAACAATAATTCGGCGGAAATCAGCAATAATTCGGCGGAAACCAGCAATAATTCGGCGGAATTCGTCAATAGTCTGCTGTCTTCTAGGCTGACAAACTATCGTGAAGAATCTAAAAAGCTGATTTATTCAATCTATTCAAAGGCTCTTTATGCTGGGTCTGTCACTACAAATGAAATGGCGTCTGAATTTAAGTTATCAACAAGAAGAACAAGAGAAATTCTACAAGAAATGGTCAATCTTGGCTTATTAGAAGAAACAGGAAAAACAAAAAGAAAACAGTACTCTCCTGTAGCAATAACCAACAAATAAGGAGTCCCGTATGGCGATAGAAACTCAAATTGAAAAAGATTTAATTAAATGTCTAACTATGGAAGATTCTCAATGGACGTATAGACCCGACTTAAAGACAGAACAGGATCTTTGGGAGAATCTCAAGAAAATTCTTGAAAACAACAACAAAGATAAACTCAAAGGGATTCCTCTTTCTGAGGCAGAATTTGCACGCGTTAAAAACCAAATTGTCAGTACAAGTTTTTATGATGCAGGAGTAAAATTAAAAGGAGAAAATGGAATTTTTAGTGTCTACATTGATAGAGAAAATAAAAGAATCCCTCTAGTGGTTTTTAACAGACACATGAAATCTGGTGGCTCCTCTGTTTATGAAATAATCAATCAATACAACTCTTCTTCTAATAAAGATAACGACAACACGGAAACCCTAAATAGAAGATTTGATGTAACCTTCTTAATTAATGGATTGCCTCTTATTCATATGGAACTTAAGAACGGAAAGAATGCCTCTTACCTTGAAGCTTTCAATCAAATCCAAAAATACATTAGGGAAGGTCATTTCAAGGGAATTTTCTCCCTTATTCAAATGTTTGTTGTTTCAAATGTGGTGCAAACAAAGTACATTGCAGCAAATGAAAATATGCAAGAGCAATTCTTAACATGTTGGACAGCAAAAGAAGATCCTGATAAAAATGTATCAAATCTTTTTGATTTTACAAAAGGTGTTCTTAGAATTCCACAAGCACATGAAATGGTGACAGATTACTGCCAACTTGATGCCTCAAACAGAGAATTAAAACTACTTCGCCCATACCAAATTCAAGCAATTCAGGCAATAAGAGAAGCATATTCTCATCATATTTCTGGATATATTTGGCATACAACTGGTTCTGGGAAGACTCTAACATCGTATAAAGCATCACGAAACATGCTCAATGATATTCCAAATCTTGATAAAACATTGTTTCTTATAGACAGAAGAGATTTAGACGATAAAACAAACAGAGATTTCAAATCATATGCCGATAATGATTCAATAGCAATTTCTGATACAGAAAGCTCAAAAGACTTAGAAAATAAGCTCAAATCAGACAAGAGAGAAATGATTGTTACCACCATTCAAAAACTCCAAGCTCTCATCAGGAAGTGCCAAGAATCTAAGATAAATGAAAACACTGCTCAGAAAATCAAAAGTAAAAGAATTGCTTTTGTTGTGGATGAATGTCACAGAACCGTAACAAAAGATACTCAAGTAGAATTAAATAAATTCTTTAGAACCCCAATGTGGTATGGTTTCACAGGAACACCAATTTTTGTAGAAAATCAAGGTTCTTTGGGTGCTACCACAAAGGAGCTCTATGGAGAAGCACTACACAAATACACAATTAAAAATGCCCTACACGACAAGGCTGTTTTAGGCTTTCAGATTGAAAGGTTAGGACCCTCAGGCCTTGAAATAGATGAAAATGGATACAATGTAAATGAGGATTACTCTATCTATAACACAAAAGAACACTTGCTAGGAGTAATAGATACAATAATTAACAAATCGTCCGAGAAATTTGGTCTTAATAATGGTCCAGGAAAAACCTATCAAGCAATTCTCACTGTTGGTTCTATTGCGAGAGCACAAAGATATTTTGAGCTGATAAAATCAGTAAAAGACGGAGGTGAAAAAGTAAAGATTAACTCTCAAATCAAGAGTAAACTACAAGACTTTCCAAAAGTTGCCGTAACATATTCATTAGCTGAGAATAAATCTGAGGGATCTGTAAACAGCGACAAAATGATGGCCGCAATTGACAACTACAACCATGTTTTTAATAAACATTTCAATATTCAGGACATCAATAGCTATAATGACGACCTTACAGAAAGGCTAACAAGAAAGTCTTTTTCTAAATATTCTAGAACAGAGCAATTAGACCTCGTTATTGTTGCAGATAGACTTTTAACAGGATTTGACTCTCCTTCACTTTCTACCGTATTCATAGATAGACCACCCATGTCTTTTCATAAACTAATCCAAACGTTCTCAAGAACAAATAGATTGTTTGATAAAAATAAGAAAATTGGGTTTATAGTTACTTTCCAATCTCCTGATTCTTATAAAAAGGACATAGATACCGCAATTAAACTTTTCTCCCTTGGAGGAAACGAAGATGTAATTGCCCCTCCTTTTGAAGAACTTGAAAAACAGCTAATTGAATCAATTCTGAGACTTAAAGCAATTGCGCAAAAACCAGAGGAGTGTAATTCTATAACTGACAACAAAACAAAGAGAAGGTTTTGTAAAGCCTTCCAAAAAGTTGATGCTACAATTGCTAGGATTAAAGGCTACATTGAGTGGACAGAAAAAAAACTCGAAGATTACAATCTTTCATCTCAAGATTACAACGCCTATGCTGGATGGTATCGTAATTTTATAGATGAATTAAAATCAGATAGCACTCCTCCCGATTCTGATTCAGATGATCCTATTGGCCCAGATGTAGATTATATTTTGCAATCGTACGGGAAAGAGCTAATTGATTATTTATATGTCCTAAGGCTTATTCAGGCTCATACTCAAAGCAAAGAACTCCTTGAAGACGTTGAAACTCAAAGAAAAAAAGAAAAAGAAATTGATACTTTAATTGAAACTCTAGAAAAACAAAATCCTAAAATAGGACAAAAACTTAAAGAACTGTGGTCAGAGGTTAAGAAAAATCCAGAAAAGTACAGAGATAAAGACCTTGTTGTCATTTTTGAAGAAATGAAAAAATCTGCAATAGACGAAGCTCTTCATTCGTTAAGCGACAAATTAAAAGTAAACTACGAGGATGTAAAATACTCAGCTGAGCACTACACTGAATTAATGGCAAAAGAACCAGAAGTTCCTTATTTTAGCGAGATAAAAAAACATTCAAATGTAAAATTATATTGTTCAACCACTAATAAGAATCTTATTCCTCTTGATTACTACAAAATCCTCAAATCAGAACTAAAAGAAACTTTTGATAATGATGTGCTTCCTTACAAGGATTAATTACAACAAATCCACAGGGTC
>CAVJIN010000102.1:0-3536 GCA_963649615.1 bacterium | reverse complement strand
TCCACAGGTCCACAGTTCCACCTAGTCATTTTCTAGTGAACCTAGCCCACCTAGTGAACCTAGCAAACCCAGTGCACCTAGCGCACCCAGCACAACCAAAACTGGAAATATGTGATGTTTCATTGAAAAACACTTGGAAAAATGTGATAAATACCTTAAAATTAACTGGAAATATGTGAAAGCTAGAGGTCTAATACCATGGATTTAAAACGAAAAATTGATTCTTTTCTGTTAGACTGGAAGAAAAATCCAAATCACCTTCCCCTAATAATAAAAGGAGCAAGACAAATTGGCAAAACTTATTCCATTGAGAAATTTGCTCAAACTTACAAAAATTTCGTTGAAATCAACTTTATCACTTCACCGGAATACAAATCAATTTTTAGCGCAGGTTATTCAGCAGACACAATTACAAAACAAATTTCTTTGATTAATCCCAGTTTTAAGTTTATCCCCAATGAAACACTAATACTCTTTGATGAAATGCAAGCCTGTCCAGACTGTACAACAAGCCTAAAATTCTTCAAACTTGATGGCAAATACGACGTTATTTGCTCGGGCTCTCTTCTTGGAATAAACTACAATCAAATCACATCTGTAAGTGTTGGCTATAAACAAGATTATGAAATGAATTCTCTTGACTTTGAAGAATTCCTTTGGGCAAAGGGATATAATAATGAACAAATTGAGTCAATTTTTGAGCATCTAAAAGATAACAAGCCATTCAGCGAAACAGAATACAATGTTTGGCTTGCAAACTTCAGAGAATATATGACAATAGGCGGAATGCCACAAGTTGTAAAGCTTTTTTGCGAACAAAAAAACTACTCGGGCACACTAGAGGCTCAAAAACAAATCCTTACAGCCTATGAAGAAGATATTGTTAAGTACGTAGAAGGCCTTGATAAAGCAAAAGTAAAAAACATTTATAACCACATCCCAATTTTCCTAGCCAAACAAAACAAACGCTTTCAAATCACAAAAGTAAGTCCAAATGCTAGAAATCGAGAGTATATAGGAACTGTAGAATGGCTCAATGATGCAGGAATCATTAATGTTTGTTATTGTCTTGAACAGGCTGCTCTTCCACTAAAAGGAAACTACAAGATATCGGATTTTAAAATCTATTACAGAGATACAGGACTTCTCATTGCAAGTCTGGATGAAGAAGCGCAAGCCGATTTAAGGCAAAACAAAAACTTCAACACATACAAAGGCGCTATCTATGAAAATATCGTTGCCGACATGTTAGTCAAACAAGGTTATGGCCTTTACTACTACAAGAACGAGAAATCTACACTAGAGATGGACTTCTTTATCCGCGATGCATCTTCTCTAATCCCAATTGAGGTCAAAGCCAATGATAATGCCACTGCATCCCTGAAAAATCTCATAACAAAGGACAAATATCCCGATATCAAATACGGAATAAAACTTTGCAACAAAAATATCGGCTTTAATGGCCAATTTTACACCTTCCCCTACTTCTGCGCCTTCCTCCTCAAACGCTACATTCTTGAAACAAAAATCTGAGAGGTTTTTGAAAAATAAAAATGCTTATTTCGCAGAGATAATATTCAGAACTTCAGCCTCGCTTAGGGAAACATACTTTGCTATTTTCTCCACAGGAACATGGTCAGCATACATATTTCTGATGTTAGAAGCCTCTTTTTCCTTAGCTTTAGCTTCTGCTTCAGCAATTCCTTCAGCCCTGCCTTGTTCGAGATTTTCTCTGATTAACATATCTATTGACATAACGCCTCGTCTCCATGTGTCATTAGAGTTAAACTCTTGTACGTACTTATCAATGGTCCTTGTTAGCTTGCTTTTGGTTTCTTTCCCAATAGCAGTAACTCCACCATTAATGTATTTAAACAACTCCTCTAGGTCAAAGCTAATATCACCTTTGGTTCCTTTGGTGTTCAAGTAAATATTATACCGTCCATTGCCTTCGCACAAGTCTTCTTCTTTACACATAGAACTGAACTTATAGATATACCTATCTCTGTCAAAGGGGTCAAACTCACATAGGAATATCACATAGCTCTCAATTAAGTTTTGGAACTTCATTCCTCTGTCTAATAGATTTGCATCTATGAGGCTTGAATACATTCTTGCTCTTCGAATTGTATTAGCCTTTCCTCTGTTGATTCTTTCCATCTCTACATTGTAAACTGTGTCTGAATTCTTGAAATACACATCAAGGCGTATGCTCTTGTTTGAAGGATTGAGTTGGATATACTTCTGTATTTCAAGCTAGAAGTTCTTGCTTCTTGGGTTGAAATCGCTTAGGTATTCAATCCTATCAATCTCCTTATCTGGAAAGATAGTTTGAAGTAAACTAATACAGGCATCTTCATTGCTCATTACAGATGAGAACATTAAATCGTTGTCGAGGGAGTACAGGTCTCTTTTGTCTTCCATGCAATAACTCCTAAAGGTTAGATTCAGACTTCTCAAGAAGCCTTTAGTAGTTATTACAAAATTAACTGTCATTTCTACTTAGCTTTTTCACAAAAAAAGGAACAAATTTTAAGAAATTGCATTTTAAGGTTCAAAAAAAGTAAGAGTATAGCACTTGTACCCTCTTTCTATTAGAGAGTTAGAACAAAATCAAAAGGAGTAACTTTGTTTTTTTATATGCTGTCATCCCACATTTTTGAAGGCCATAAATCTACATTTTATGTTGACTTTTACAGACCTTTCATTGTGGCTCAACTGAAATCGGTCTCTGGCTCAATCTTAATCGGTTTGGTGGCTCTCAACACTCGGTGTAGTCACCCCGGGAATTTACCTTAAAATTCAACGGCATATGTTCTTGGGGTGTGTTCTTCTTTGACGCAAATTTGACGGCCCTTTGTTCTAGCTGTGTCAAAATGACACAGTTTTGGATGCTCAAATAACAACTTGTGAGTTAAAATGCTTGTTTTTGAAACAGAAACATTAATAGCGTATTTAAGCTATCTTATTATATTACAAACAGTTACTAAAACTTGGCACGCTTCATGCTACACTCTAGGTGTCCAAAAGGACAGATAATTGATAGACATGGAGGTCTAATATGAATTACTTAATGACAACTAGAAACAATGCAGTTAGCGACTTTGATACTTTCTTTGATGACATGTTTGGTAAATGGGGTGTGAAGAACAGCACAATCCCTTCAGTTGATGTCTACGAAGATGAAAAAGCTTATTACCTTGAAGCCGAGCTTCCAGGATATACCGTTGATGATGTGAATATTCACGTTGAGAAACATGTTCTTCACATTTCTTCTGAGAAGATTAATGAGAAGAAAGAGAACAAGAAGTTCTTGGTTCGCGAACGCGGATACGTAAAATTTGATAGATCCTTCACTCTTCCTGAAGGTATTAACGAAGATCAGATTGAAGCTGAATTCAACAATGGTGTTCTTACAGTTACACTTCCTAAGACTCCAGTTGAGCAGCCAAAGAAGATTGAAGTTAAGATTAAAAAGTAACTAGAGTCTCTCCTTTGAATAGTGGGCTACGACCAAAAGGTCGTAGCCTTTTTTT
>CAVJIN010000101.1:0-3572 GCA_963649615.1 bacterium | reverse complement strand
TCACTGAGCATGGTCTTATTGATTATATGATTTAAGGGGGCTGATGATGACAAATGCAATTAAATTAAATAATAAAAAAGCCTCATTTAAAAAGTTTACTGAAAGTAGGCTTTTTGTAAGATTACTTCCAATATTCTTTTTAGTTGTTCTTGTTGTTTTCTTTGCAATTGCAACAGGTGGAAGATTTATTTCTCTTCCAAGTTTAAAGCTTATAACTCAACAAGCACTTATAGTTGCTACAGTTTCAACTGGTGCGTGCTTTATATTTGCAACTAATAACGTGAACCTTGCCATGGGTGCTACAACAGTTCTTACCGCAATTATTGCAGGTCTCGCTTACAATGCAACGGGAAGTATGTTTGTAATGTTTGCTGTTGCCATTCTGCTTGGTTCTGCCATAATGACTGTTTCTGCACTTTTAAGTACAGTTCTAAAAGTAAGGGTCATGTTTGTTACTATTGTTATGATGTCATTACTTGCGGCATTGGCAGAGTCAATTCTTGGTGGCTCCACGGTTTCACTTCCATATGAAATGATTCAACATTTGACGGATATTAACTTCTCATACATTGCATTTGGCATTTACTTTGTTGTTTGTATCATTATTTTCCATTTTACCGATATTGGAAGGTCATTAAGATTTATTGGAACAAACAATACATGTGCAGCGCAGACAGGTATAAATAAAAACAAGTACATGCTAATTGCATTCCTTATAGCTGGAGTTGGATGTGGTATAGGTGCGCTTTTAGTAATTGTTAGATCTGCAAGCATTGGAAGTAAGACACTTTCATCTTTAAATATGGACTGTATGCTAGCTCTAGTTCTTGGTGGTATGTCCATATTTGGTGGTAGCCGTTCATTCGCATTTGCTGGTGTTGTTGGTGCTGTTACCGTTTATGTGCTTAATCAAGGGTTGCTTATGATAGGTGTTCCATCAAGTTTTATTCAGGGAATAAGAGGAATTATCTTCCTTATTCTTGTATGTACGGCTCAAACAAGACCTAAGGGGCTTCCTGCACCAGAAGGTTGATGAGTGAAGGTTTTACGAAAAGATCAAGAATAATGTTTTTGCTTAAACATAGAATTTAAATTATTAGAAAAATTATTAATACAAATATTAAAAAGGAGAATTTAATATGAAAAAAATTCTAGTTGTATTGTTCGTATCTGTATTAGCTGTTGGTATGTTGTTTGCTGGCGGTGATACTGAATCAAAGGGTGCAGCTACACCTTATAAGATTGGAGTAGCTACAATTCATGAAGGTGAAACATGGGAAATTCAGAAGAAGTATTACACTGAAGAAGTTGGTCCTGCATTGAACATGGAGTTCATGTTCTCAGAAAAAATCAACGATGTTAATGCTCTTGTAGACTTCATGGATCAGGCCTATGCAGCTGGTTGTGTTGGAATTATCAACTATTCAACAAGTAGTGATGCTGTAAGACAGGGTTCAAGAAAGGCTGAAGAGTGGGGCATTTGGTTCATTACACAAAACTCAGCTTTAACAGAAGATGTTGCAACAATTACTCATAATATGGGTCATTGTGGTGCTTCTGCATCAGGTATGGGAAGAGCATACAGCGAAGCTATGAAGTCTCTTTTGTCAGATGGCAAAGAGCATAGCATCTTCATCTTCTCCGGTGCTGCAGTTGGTGGTGCTATTGGACAGGGTGCTGCTTCTCACTATTACACTGTTGAGGGTATTCTTAAAGCAATGCAGGAGACTTATGGTCTTACTTATGATAAGTCTATTGATGAAATTATCAACAATCAGAATCCTGGTGAAGTTTCAACTGGCAATCCAAATGTTAAGATTTACCTCTATCCAGGTTTGCAGGTTGCTTCTGCAATTACAGCAGCACAGACACAGCTTCAGAATGGTCCATATGACATTTTTGCAGCAGTATTTAGCTATGCTTCATTCACAAACGCAATTGCTGATGTTGAGAAATCAACAGGCAAGAACATAAAGGTTCTTGGAACAGTTTCTATTGAAAAACAGACAAGCACTGGATTTGCTTCAAAGGATATTTACGGAGATTCTATTTTGAATGCAGCTGTTCTTAATCCTCTTAACATCCAGAATGGTATGTGTGCTGTAATCCTTTACAATGCTCTCACAGGCCATGCAGATGCTATGAAGGCTGATGGTCATACAATCCTTTTCAAGGTTGAGCCTTGGTTCTGTAAAGATGCTACTACATACGAGAACATTAGTAAGCTTGATACCTCTCACGAGACATACGTTCTTGATGGAGATGATCTCTTAGCTCTTTGCGTAGATAGAAATCCTTCTGTCACATACAAAGATATTGAAAATAAGCTTGCAGAGCTTGCTGACATTGATGGCATTATTGCTGACAAACTTAACTAAGTATTATGTTCATGGATTGGCTTTTGCCAATCCATGAAATGAAACGGAGATTCATGAAGTCAGTTTTGCAAAAAGGTTGAGGCTTTTGTTAAACCAATTAGCAGAGTTGGTTGGTTTTGCAAAAGCATCAAAGATTTTAACCCTAATAAACTGGGTTTAAATTGGATATAAATTGGAGGAATCATGTTGAAAAGTAGAAAAGTAAAAGATGTGATGTTTACACTTGCTTTTCCCGTTGCTGTGTACATTATCATGGAGATTCTATGCTTTACAGTGAAGGGAAGGCATTTGCTTGGTTCTCTCTTGGACATAAAAACACTTGTGAGAAATGCAGGAATCTCTGCAATTATTGCGTTCGCCCTTTCGTTTAACCTGACATGTGGACGTTTTGACCTTTCTTTGGGGGCTCAAAGACTTGCAGGTACTATTGTTGGCGGACTTATTGCTATGAAATTGGGCCTTTCTGGCATTTGGCTTCTCATTTTTGCTATTGTGATGGGCTTATTTTTTGGCTTTTTAACCGGCATGACTTTTATTATAACAAGAGTTCCTCCTATGGTTCTTGGTGTTGGTCTTGGTCTTGTTTGGGAATGTGTCCCTTATATTGCATCTGATGGAAAAGGGTTAGTTTTGTTTGGCGTTGAGGGAACAGGAATTCTTACTAGTACTGCTTTTACAATAATTGTTGTACTTATTGTTGCTGTTTTTGTTTCAATCATCATGAACAAAACAAGATTTGGCTACGAAATGAAGGCCATTCAGGGCTCTCAGTTTATAGCTAGAAACAGTGGTATTAATATTTTTAAGCATGCTGTTCTTTGTTATACATTCGCTGGTGGGTTGGTTTGTATTGCTGGTGTTATTGATGCTGCATTCCAGTCTCAAATGAGCTCTACTATGGGATTTACAAGTAACAGTGCTGTTGTTTCTAATATGTTTGCAATGATGCTTGGTGGTTACATTGGTGAAAAATCTAATCAGTCTACAGGCGTTATTGTGGCATCATTAACATTAAGTCTATTCTCATATGGCCTTACTCATATGGAGTTATCAGAGGCAAATACCAGTGTTGTAAACCAGACATTATTTGTTCTTTTCTTGGTTTTCCTTGCAAACCGATATTTTCTGAAAAAACGCGTTGCAGAAAAGGCAAGAATTGCTCAGGCCTTAGAAAAGAGAAAAAAATTATCGGTA
>CAVJIN010000100.1:0-3693 GCA_963649615.1 bacterium | reverse complement strand
TATTGAGCAAGTCCACAGTATTGCGTGCAAAGCGTGATATGCTTTTTGCAAGAATTAAATCAATCTTGCCTGCTTCACAATCAGCTAGCATTTTTTGAAAGCCAGGTCCATTTGATTTGTGATAGAGTGCTCAGAGAGTTCACTTTCAACCGATACTCTTGCATAAGCTACAACTTTAAGCCTTTTAATAGTCTGCATTGGAGATTTTGTCTTCATTACGAAGTTTCAAAAGAATGTACATGGTGGCAGAGAAATTCTTCTGTCTTGTCATTTGGTCTTCATTAAGCTTCATGGCTTTTCTCTCAAATTCTGTCATACTTTGCTTCCAAATCCCTAGGCGGCTCTTCTTGACAAAATCCGAACTTGAGAAAGAAAAAAGTTGAAGTTTTTCATATATAGCATCCTTTGAGGGGCTATGTCCTCAGAAGGCATATGAAAATTTGTGGGGAGTTTACTCGGTGAGATTATCGTTTTTATGAAATTATTTTGGTTAAGTTATTGTTTTTGGAGTATAATGAAGCAATTGCAGAAAATATTGACTGTTGTTAATAAGAGGTATTTGTATTTCTTTAAAAAGAATACAAAGGGAGCTTTTGCGGCATGAGAAAACTATTTAATCTGAGCATTTTTGTTTTTTTGGTTTTATTGATGCTTTCGTCTTGTGAAGAAAAATTGGTAGAACCATCCAAAAAATCACCAACTGTTCTACCTTCTTACTTTATTGATAATTTTTGCTCAAATACAGACTCTGATGGAACTATTGTTTTTTCATGGAAATATGTAAGTGATGATTTTGATTACCTAAATATCGTAGTTAAAGCAACTGATGGTTCTTTTTCAGATGAAAAAACTGTGACAGATAAGAATGAGACTGAGTATAAAATTCATGGTGCTTTGGGAAAAATATACACCTATTCCTTCACTCCATATTCATCTTCAGGAGATAAAGGTAAATCTTTCACTGGAACAAGATTTGTGCCTGCAAGTGAAATTGAAAAAAATCTTCCAACTCTTATTGTGACAACGAAAGATTATGAATGGCCAGATTGTGATTATATTACACATCCAGAAGGCTCTTGCGGAGAAGGAATAACAAATAATGACTATATTTTTATGAATGCTGTTTTGTATGACGCAGATGGCAGAGAATTGTATAAAACGGACATCAACTACAAATCAAAAATTAAGATACGTGGTAATACAAGTGCTTACGGAGATAAGAAACCATATAAAATAAAGCTTGATAAAAAGGCGGATATTCTTTCACCTATTACTGGTAGAACGGGAAAACAGTATAAAGATAAAGAGTGGCTTTTGATAACAAACGGTACAACGCTAAACAATGTCATTGGTTTTTCAACAAACGAATACCTTGGTATAGAATATACCCCTGCATATGCATACGTAGAACTTATCATAAATGGTGATTATCGAGGTATTTACATGATTGTTGAAAGCGTTAAACAAGGAAATGTAAATGAAGAAAAACAATCAAGATGCCAAGTGGATGATGATGGGTTTGTTTTTGAAAACGATCCGTACTGGTGGAATGAAGACGTCTTTTTCAGAACTAACAGATATCATTACCAATACACATTCAAATATCCTGATACCGATGATATTACTTCATCACAAATAAACTATATAAAACAGTACATGGATAAATTTGAAACTGCATTAGAAGAAAAAAATGACTCGTATTTAGAATACATTGCCGTAGATAGTTTTGTTTCATGGGTTATGGTTCATGAATATCTTGGTGCGTACGATGGTGCAGGGAGCAATCAATACTTGATGTTAAGAAACTCAAAACCTGAAACAAAAATTGAAATGACAACAACTTGGGATTTTGATGGGATTATGAACCCTAATGAAAATAATAAACATGCAAATATAAACAGGGCTGGTTTCTTTTTTACAAATAAACTATTAGCAAAGAAATCCTTTCATGATTTATGCTCCAAAAAATATGAAGATACAAAAGATGGCATACTAAATGCTATTAATGCAAAAATTGATGCACTTGATTCTACAGCAATTGATGCTGCAAGACAAAATGATGCAATCAGATGGAGAAATTCTTTTATAAGTGTTGCCACACAAAAAGAAGCAATTAACACGTGGATAACTCAGCGATTAGAATTTTTAGACAGAGAGTATTGAAGACGACTAAACTAGCAACTGTCGGCGATCTCATTTAATTTCACTGGCAAGAGCAAGCCACCGGTTTCGGATAGCTCTTTCTTTAACCACTTAAGTAATAATCATGCTTGGGCTCTTTCGTCAAGATTTTCTATAAGATGTGCGATTTTGAAGCTTATGAGGGCTTTAAATGTAGCGACCCTTTAGATGTAGCACTAGGTTGATGTTGATTTACCACGTTTGAAATAAAACATACAAAGGTTGATTGTTTTTAGAAAATAACAAAAGGGAGAACGGAATTATGAATAAAGAGACAAAGATTTCTGCTGTGTTTGATGAAAAGGATATGGCTTTCATTGATGAAAATAATTGCAAACACTATTTTGCAGAAGGTTGTGGGCCATATCATTTCCTTTTGGGTGCTCTTTCTGGTTGTTTTTATATGACATTAAGAGAAATTGCAAACAAAATGAAAGTTTCTTTTTCTAGCGTGGAAATGAGCATTAGTTGTACAAAAAGACAGACCGCCCCTACAACAATGGATTATTGCCTACTAAAAATAAGAGCCTTTGGAGTAGTGGACAAAATTAAATTTGAATCTGCATGTGAAAAAACATCTAGATACTGCTCTATCTATCAAACTCTAAAACAAGTAGCAACAATGGAGTATGAGATTGAGTTAATGTAAGAGCTTTTTGCAAAAACCTCGATAAAACGGAATTTATAATACCGCCTTTTTCCATTTTCTGAATCTATCTAAGAGCAATTTTATGTAAACTTATAGAAATTCATTCTCTGTTATAGCCGTTGTTTCTGCCCCTTGCAGTAGTACTCTGTCAAAATCGTCTTTCAGAATTGTTTATTCTCTTTATTCAATAAAAATAACTGCTTCATGTAGCTCAATAAAAAAGCTCTAGTTTGGCAATCAAGGGCCAATCAAGTACGGGCAAATGAAATAGATTACATTTCCCATAGTGCCAAGACCAAAGCCACTAAACTGATAATAGGAAAACTTTTAGCAGAAGTCTAACAACACTTAGGAGTGTGAACATTCACACATCTTATAGAAAATCTTGACGAAAGAGCCTAAGCATGGTTATTATCCCGTCTTCCGCAGTTGGTAGTGTTAAAAACTGTACTTAACTAATTGTAATAGAATGAATTACAACGCTTGAAAAATAATTTTCTGTGTACCTTGTTGTCTACAGTATTTTCATTTTTTTACTGTTTTTCCTCTTTCTGTAGATAGCTCTTTCTTTGAATAAAACTTCTTGTTCAAAGTCAGACCCAATGCATCTCCAAGTTCTTTGATTGTTCTGTCACAGTAAAGGTTCATGTAATTTCCATCTGGAATTTGCGCAAGATTTGCTTTTCTTAAACTATCAACAATACTCTCTACAGGGATAGTCTCATTGATTTTTTTCTCTAATAATCTCAGCAAAAGCAGAGAAACAAAACATGATAAAAAGTGCGCTTCAATACTTTCTTCTTTACGCACATACACTGGCCTTGCCTTAAGAATGCTCTTTGTAATCCTAAAGCTATCTTCTA
>CAVJIN010000099.1:0-3824 GCA_963649615.1 bacterium | reverse complement strand
ATGGTTGCTGGGGGTTTGCTGGTTATATCGTAAACAACACGGTTTACGTGTGGAACCTCGTTGACAATGCGGTTGGAAACTTTCTCAAGAACTTCATATGGGATTCGTGAAATGGAGGCAGTCATGAAATCGCTAGTTTCTACACTGCGCAGAGCAACCGTGTAGTCGTAGGTTCTGCTATCTCCCATGACACCAACACTTTTAATGTTCGTTAATACAGCAAAGTATTGATTTTTTGCTATGTTAATGCCGTTTTGGGCACTCGTTTCAAGTTCACTTCTAAAAATCCAATCTGCTTCCCTTAGGATAGAAAGCTTCTCTTCTGTGACCTCTCCAATGACTCTTATGGCCAATCCAGGGCCTGGGAAAGGTTGTCTGTTAACAAGACTTGAAGGTAATCCTAGTTCAACGCCAAGATTGCGAACTTCATCTTTAAACAAGAGTCTAAGAGGTTCAACAATTCCCTTAAATCCAACATTATCAGGAAGCCCTCCTACATTGTGGTGGCTTTTAATTACGGCAGAATTGCCAAGACCAGATTCAATGACATCGGGATAAATGGTGCCCTGTACAAGATAGTCCATGTCCCCAAGGCCCCTGGAGGTGTCCTCAAAAACTCTAATGAATTCTTCTCCTATAATCTTGCGTTTTCTTTCTGGATCTGTAACACCCCTGAGCTTTTCAAGAAACCTAGCCTTGGCATCTACCCTTATGAAGTTTATAGGATACTTGGAAAAAACTTCTTCAACCTGATCTCCTTCATCCTTTCTGAGAAGGCCATGATCAACAAAGACGCAGGTTAAGTTTTTGCCTATTGCCTTAGACAAAAGAGCGGCAGCAACAGAGCTATCAACTCCTCCAGAAAGAGCAAGAAGAGCCTTTGAATCTCCAAGTTTTTCTTTTAGATCTTGAATTGAAGTTCTCATAAAGTTAGACATTGTCCATGTGGGTGAAACTTTTGCAACATCTAACACAAAAGCCTTCAAAATCTCAAAACCGTGTAATGTATGGTTTACTTCTGGATGAAATTGAACAGCGTAAAACTTTTTTTCTGGATTCTCGAAAGCTGCGTATGGGCAAGCTTTAGTTTTTGCAGAGGGTTTAAATCCTTCTGGTAATTTTTGAACACTATCTCCGTGGCTCATCCAAACAATATCGGAAGCAGGAATATTTTTGAAAATTAAAGACTGTGTATCAAAAGAAGTTTCTGTTCTTCCGTATTCTCTTGAAGCAATATCTGGTGCGGGAACAACCTCTCCACCAAGGGTATATGCCATTATTTGGGCCCCATAACAAATGCCTAAAATTGGAATATTAAGTGAAAAAATAACTGAATCAGGCCTTGGTGAGCCATTATTATACACACTAGAAGGGCCACCCGTAAAAATAATTGCCTTTGGATTGTAGTTTTTGATTTCTTCTATAGACCAATTAAATGGGTGTACTTCGCAATAAACATTCATCTCCCTGACACGTCTTGCAATTAGTTGGTTATACTGACCTCCAAAATCTAAAACAAGAACTTTGTCGATGACGTTTCTATTGACGTTATTACTCATTTTTTGCACCCCTAAAATGAATTACTCCGTCCTTTACAGAATCAATGATTGCAAGGGATTTGAGGTTTATCCCAGCTTTTCTGAGTCTATCTCCGCCTCCTTGAAAACCTTTCTCTATTGCAATTCCAATTCCCTCTAAATGAGCCCCTGTCTTCTCTACTATGTGTATTAGTCCTTTTAAAGCTTCGCCGTTTGCAAGAAAATCGTCAATTATTAGTACGTTGTCAGTGGGCTTTATCATTCCAGCTTCTACCATAAGAGTTACAGTCTTGTTGTATGTGTAGGAGTGAATTTCACTACAAACTAAACCACCTTCAATATTATCGCTCTTAGCTTTTTTTGCAAATAACATTGGTATTTTGTAAATGTAAGAACATACCGCAGCCAGAGCAATTCCACTGGCTTCTGCAGTTAAGATTAAAGAAACCTTACCAACATCAAAGTATTTTTTAAACTCTTCTGCTATTTTGGACATAAATGCGGTGTCAACTCTGTGGTTCAAAAACGAGCCGACCTTGATAATGTTTCCAGGAAGGACTTTTCCTTCCTCCAATATTCGTGCTTCTAATTCGTCCATACAAAACTATTGTGCAAAATGCATATGTATGTCAATTAGGAAAACTGTTATATTGTTGCTAAAAACTTTGTTTTGTATTAGAGATATCATTCGTGAAAAAGACTGTTCTAATTTTTATTTTGGCCCTTATTGTTCTCTCTGCGGTGCCGGCTCTTGACTGGGGCTTGGATATAGTTTTGGGCGTCCCATCATATATTGGACTAAACCTTAAAAAAGGAAGTTTTGAGTTTAACTTTGGCATAAATACCACTTTTGGAGTTGGAGGCCTTTTAACATCCTGTTTTATGGACAATTACATATCTACCAATATGACACCCCTAGAGAAGTTCTCATATGGAAATAAACTTATCAATGGTCTTTCTTTAGATGTTTACTATGCAGTCCTAGACTCCTCTTCTTTCAACGTTCTCCTTGGTTCGAATGTAACAGCTCTTCATGTTTCTAGCGAGGAAGGAATTATAAACCATTTTACAAAAGGAGACCTTGTGCTTTTCAATGTAAATGCTAAAGCCTCTTTTCAATTCAGCCATAGCGACATTAGTCATAGCAGTATCTTCTTAAAAGCGGGTTTTCCTCTTTTTGCTTATATAAATTATGGAGGAGACAAAAATAATACAAATTATTTACCTTTTGATTTTTGGGCATTCATCCCCACTGCAATTATAGAAGTAGAAGAAGGAAATTATATAGACATAAAGGCTACACAGTTGGCTCTTATTTTTATTGCACTAGATTTCAAAATTGGTTACTGCATAAGTTTTTAGGAGTAAAAAAATGAAAAAATTGTTGCTAGTTTTGCTCTTAATTCCTCTTGTTTTAACCTCTTGCCATCAATTTGAGTTGACAGAGGAACAAGCATCCTATGAAAGTGTTGTATTTATAGGTATAGATGGAGCTGGTCATTGGCTTGGCGAAGCAGAAGGCTTTAGCGATATTTTTTCAACAAACTCTTCATGGACAACCAGTGCAACATGTGAGATGCCGTCTGCAAGTGCACAAAACTGGGGCTCTTATCTTCATGGCGTAAGCCCTGCTGTTCATAAATGTGTCAATGCAAGCATTGCATGCGAGCGCTTTCCTTATTCACAGTATCCAAGTGTTTTTCAGATAATCCATGAGGTATACCCAAACGCAAAACTTGCCTCTTTTGCACAATGGAATGCTATCAATTATGGCCTTGTTGAGACCTCTGCAGGAGTATACAAATCTTCAGACAAACGCTTTTGCTCAACTGTCCATTCAACTGAAGAAATAGAAGAAATGGCCATTGAATACCTATCTAACAATTCTCCAACTTTCTTTTTTATTCACATTGAGGATGCCGATGACGCCGGACATTCAAAAGGTTATGGCTCAAGCGAACATCTTGCCGCTATTCAAAACGACATTGAATTCATAAAGAAAATTGATAGTCTTCTTGATTACGATAAAACTCTTCTCATAGTAGCAACAGACCATGGTGGAATTGAAAATAATCATGGAGGAGATACTGAAGACGAAAGAAAAATCACAATTGCAATCAAAGGTCATACCATAAAAGAAAGTACTCTCTCTTCGTCTGTCATGCCTAAGGATATTGCACCAGTTATTCTAAAAGCCTTAGGTATAAAAAAGCCTTCTTTCATGGAAGGAGAGATCCCTCAAGATTTAACAACCTAGAAAGTATCTTGCTTTTGTTGAAAGAAAAC
>CAVJIN010000098.1:0-3909 GCA_963649615.1 bacterium | reverse complement strand
CAAATCTACCAACACATCTTTATCATCTAGAATCTTAATGCATTTATCTACAGCTTCTTTCTTTGCTTTTGCGACGCTATAAACTTGCTTGGTATATTTTTTTTGTGCAAGAGCGGTAATTAGTTGTGTCTCAGATTTTTTTAGATAGTGAGTTTTTGTTTTTCTACCAAAATATTGGTAAAATCTCAACTTTCCATTTGCTTTTAGAATTTGAAGATTTCCTTCTGTCTTTGAAGCTTGCTGGCTTTTTGTTATTTGTTGAAGCAATTGCTTTAAATAGAGAGATTTTTCTTTTAATTCTTTGAGATACTTCTTCACTATTTCCTCCAATAAGACAAAGTTGATAGAAGATCTGCCATTATGCAAGTTTTGAGAAGCGTATTTTTAATGAAAAAAATATCTTTTTGCTATTTTCATTAACTTTTTTAATGAAAAAGTGAAAGATTGTGGTTTTTCATTACTTTTTTCGTTGCACAAAAGCCTAACACAGAGGATAAAAATGTCATAGAAACTTAACCTACTAGGAGTTTACTGGTTTTTTTGAGGAATTTTGCTGGAATGGGAAAGTCTAACTTCCAAGTGATGTTCATTGGGCGGCTGCCTTCATGTCTAACATATGTGGCCGGGCCTAGAAAGGTGTAGGCTTCAGCGGCGTTGTTAATGGAATCGGTCTTAAATTCGCGGACGAAGAGGAGAATTCGGGTGCTGAGACGCTTGTGATTAATGTAGCGCTGGCCTGTGGGGGATGAGGCTGACGTGGTGCTTTGGCTTTGCCAGTGGAAGAGGGATTCGTTGATTGAGTAATCGTTGTACATGGTGGTGGGAGAGTAGTCTTTGTCGGATTTGTTAAGTGTTATCATGAAGATGTCTATTTTCTTGTCTTCTAACCATTTGACTCCCTCACGTATAGTGGAAGGTTTACTATATCCCAAAGCTGTTAGGAGCTGGTCACGAGAGTAGTTGCAGTGCAAATCTAGTGGGCAAGCAAAGCCAAGTTCGACTGGCGTATCAATGAAATCTATTTGCTTGAATTGGTAATGAAGAAGATCCGAGAGTTCTTGTAACATCCTCGAGTTTTGAGATAGCGCGAAGAGATTTTCAAGACGTCTATTATCATCCCAGTTTTCTGAGAATTGTCCCCAAATTGTGGAACAGAACATGTTAAGCATAAGTTTCTCGTTTTCTGTGAAAGTATGAATTCGAGCTTTCAACTTTAAGATTGAACCTCCAGAGGGTTGTAACTCTGAAATAATATTCAGCAAAAACTTAATCCATCTTCGAGAGTTTGTTACTGCAAATTTTGCACATGCTTTAGAAATTGTAACTTCAAGTGGTTCTTCAAGTTCTGGTTGAATACCAGCGCGGGAGCAGAGGCGGGTAAAACTTAAAGAATTTTTGTATAAAAAGCGTGGATCCAAGTGATTGTACTCCAAGAAATTATTCAGAGTTGGCTCAAGACCACTGTCTTCCTTAAAAGATTTTAAAGCAGAAACAATACCATTAGAATTGTCAAAAGAACTACTAATGTTATCTAAGATATATTCTGAGGCCATTTTTTCTAGTTGAATGTAACAACCTTTGGGAAGTGAAATAAAACCATCCTCAAGTTCTCTTTTTACACTGTGTCTTGTGTTGCTTAATAAGGCAGCAAACTTTTCTTCAAATCTGTATTTTTTATTGGCTTGTCCAATGAAGTCCAAAACAGTAAGACATTCTTTGTTTTCAGCTAAACGTAGACCTCTACCAAGTTGTTGTAGGAAAATGGTCAAAGATTCCGTTGGCCGTAAGAATAGAACAGTATTAATCTCAGGAATATCAACACCTTCATTGTAGATATCAACAACAAAGATAAAGCGAATAGCTCCAGAAATAAGCTTATTTTTTGCATTATCTCTTTCTTCATTATTGGATTGTCCAGTTAGACTAATTGATGGAATACCATGTTCATTAAAATATATAGCCATGAATTTTGCATGTTCAACAGATACACAGAACCCAAGGCCTTTAACTTCATTGATATCAGTTACATATTTGATAATTGCAGCAATAATTAAGTTTGCACGTTCTTCAGCTATGGCACCACTAAATGAATAAATATTTGAGAGTTCTGTTTTGTCGTAACCTCCACGAGCCCAACTTAAACCTCTTAAATCTACGTTGTCACTTACGCCAAAGTATTGGAAGGGACAGAGGAGTTTTCTCTCAATGGCTTCAGGTAAGCGAATCTCAGCTGCAATTCGGTTGTCAAAATACGGGAGGATACTTTTTCCATCCATGCGCTCAGGCGTAGCAGTTAACCCTAAAAGAATTTGTGGATGATAATAGTTTAGGAGCTTTTCATAGCTTGGGGCAGCAGCATGATGGAATTCATCAACTATAATGAAATCATAATAATTTTCGGCCGTCTTTGTTGTGAATTCTTGAGACTGAAATGTTTGAATTGACATGAAAAGATTCTTAATTTCAGTTGGTCTGTGATTTCCCACAAACAGTTCTCCAAAATTTGCATCTTTCAACACGGCACGGAACGTGAACAGGCTTTGTTTTAGGATTTCTTCTCTATGTGCAACAAACAACAACCTACATGGTTTATCTGAATTGTTTTTGCAATATCTTTTGTAATCTAAGGCCGATATTACTGTCTTTCCTGTACCTGTGGCCGCTACAATCAAATTTCTATAATGTCCCTGTACAGCACGCTCTGCTTGTAGTTTGTCCAGTATCTCTTGTTGGTATGAATAAGGAGTCACATCTGTGATAAAGATGGCCGAATCTTTGTGTTCTATGTATTTTTCAGCATTTAGTGCACGAGATAGGCGCTCTTTCTGATCTTCTCTGTAGTATTCAAAGTCATTCGAGTTCCAGTAACTTTCAAAGGTTGCTGCTATCTTGTCTATGGTCTCAGGCAGGTCTTTCTTTGTGACTTTTACATTCCATTCAAGACCACTTGATATTGCAACATTTGAAAGATTGGACGATCCCACGTAGGCAGTTGTAAAGCCTGTATCTCTATAAAAAACGTATGTTTTTGCATGTAGTCTTGTTCGTTTTGTGTCATAACTAACTTTTATTTTAGTGTTTGGAAGTTTTCGTAACTCCTCAATTGCTTTAAGATCTGTGGCACCCATATAAGAAGTTGTTATTATTCTCAATTCTTTTCCGTTGTACGTGAAGGTTTTAAGTTCGTCAATTAAAAGCCGCAGGCCACTCCATTTTATAAATGAGACCAGCATATCAATTCTGTCTGCAGATGCAATTTCTTTCTTTAATTCACTGAACATCTGCGGTTCATGAATCGCACCAGTAAATAGGGAACTTTGAGCGATTGAAGTTTCCGGTCTGTCTAAATTGTTCGCATTTTTACCTACTGCCAACATTGGGTCTTTATCTTGAAGTAAAGCAAGAAGTTGCTGAGCTTTGCAGTCGACAGATAGTTCTGAAAAAGATCCTTCGTTTGTTTTTTGTTGAATTAGGTTAACAATTTGGTTTGTAAGTTCAATTTTAGCAGATATAGCTTGAGAGGCATCCGCAGATTCATCTCCAATATTGTCTAGTCCTTTTTGTATCACCTCTTGTAAGTATGCTGATAGGATTTTAGAGGCTTCTGCTTTGTCTATTTCTCTTATTGCTTTTTGTTGAGCAGGGATTTCTTTGAGTTCGTTGGAAATGGAACTGTTAATTATTTGTTCATATAGCCCCGGTTTTAATCTCATGTTTTCCTCTCGTTTATTTCATTATAATTCAATGGATGTCTAATGAAAAGAATTGGTTTCAAAGTCTTTTTAACAGATAGCTTTTTTAATGAAAAAGCCGAAAATCTCTAGTTTTCATTACTTTTTTTAATGAAAATGCCTAAAAAAAGTTGTTTTCATTAAAAAGTTCTTTTTTCAAACCAATAGGATTGATTCA
>CAVJIN010000097.1:0-3915 GCA_963649615.1 bacterium | reverse complement strand
GGCTACAAAATGCTCATGTACGGAACATACACCATTGTTGGAACAGCTGTTGGCGCAACAGAAGGCTCCACAGGCTTAGATTTTATTGCAGGCTTAACACTTGAGCCATTCGTAATTGGTGTAAAGTCAGATTCTCAGTGGAATAGTCTCTCAGAACTTATTGAATATGCTCAGGCAAATCCTGGCCAGGTAACAATTGGTAATGCTGGTGCAACAGGAACAACCGCTGTTGTTGCTTGTGGTCTTAACGTTGCATGTGGAAACTGCTTTAATGTTATTCCTGCAAATGGTGGAGCAGAACTTCAGACTTTAGTCATGGGTGGACATTGTCAAGTTGGTATTTTCTCCCAAACAGAAATTGTTGATGGAATTAAACCTCTTGCCTTCCTTGGAGAAACAAGATCTCTTAACGCAAACCTCACCAATGTTCCTACAATTGTTGAAGCAGGTTACGGCGACCTTACAATTCCGTATGGTTGTTTCCGTGGTCTTGCAGTACCAAAAGGAACTCCAGATAATGTAAAAGAATGGCTTGCAGATGTTGTAAAGAAAGCTTTCTACACAGAAGAATTTCAGTCATTCCTTGCAAGTAAAGGTTATCTTCAGACCTTCTCTACTCTTGCAGATACTGACGCTTACAATGCACAGTTGGTTGTTGATCTACAACCAGCCCTTGAAGCCGCAGGACTTCTCAAAAAGTAACAAAAAAACTTCACAAATATTCGACCAGACAAAACTGGTCGAATATTTCGTAAAGGGCTCCAAATAGTCAGATTAACGAGGCTTTTGTATTTAAATTAGCTATCCCTCTTCTTGGGACCCTTTACGGAATAAAGAAATAAAATTTGAAGCAATATTGCAACAAAAGGAGGATTGGAAGTTATGAAGAAGATTAAATTATTCCCTCTTGTCATGACAATTCTTTCAGCTTTGTACTTCATAGTCACAGCTGTTTCTGAAGACTACAAATATCAAGTAGATACCGTTGGAGGAGATCCAGGCGGAAAGATTTTACCATTAATGATGGGAGGCTTTCTTTTCTTAGGTTTCTTATTCATCACAATCAAAGAAAGACCAGATGGAAAGAAAATGGATAAAGGAACTCTTGTTCTCTTTATCATAACCCTTCTTCTTTCAATTGCATATGTTGCGTTACTTAAAACAATTGGGTTTATTGTTCTTACCACTGTTTTAGGTTATAGCCTTATATATCTTTACACCACAATTGGAGAAAAAAGAGATGCAGTCCAAGGCACAGTATCTGGCATTTGTACAGTTGCATTAACTGTTGGTTTTTACACAGTTATGAGGCTTATCTCAAAACAAGTTATTTCTCTAGGAAGAGCAGGCTCCTTACCTTCATTTTTTGGAAAGTCAGCAGGGGGTGCTTGTGTTTCTCTTGTCTTTGTAGCTCTAATTACAGTTGTCTTAGCAGTTACACTAGTTAAATTCCTTAAAAAGAAAGGATTGGAAAGAGTGGCTGATGCCGGCATCATCACAATGGCAACCGTTCTTTTCCTTTATGTTGTATTCAAGCAATTCTTCCAGGTAAACCTTGCTCCTGGATTGATTAAATATTAATAGGAGGAACATAGAATGAGTGAATTTGTTCAAGGCTTACAAATGGTTTCAAATATCTCAACAATTCTATGGTGTGCCTTTGGTTCTGTTTTAGGAATCATTCTTGGTGCTCTTCCCGGATTAACTGCAACAATGGGAATTGCTTTGGTTATTCCAATTTCATACAGCATTTCTAATACAGCAACAGGTATTGGTCTTTTACTTTCTGTTTACTGTGGTGCAGTCTGTGGCGCATCTATTCCGGCAATTCTTCTTGGAATTCCAGGAAACCCAAACGCAATTGCAACAGTAACAGATGGACAACGCATGACACAAAAAGGACTTGCTGGACAAGCACTTGGTGGAGCAGTAATTGCATCAATGATTGGGGGCCTTGGTTCTGAAGTTATCTTAATATTCTTTAGTCCTCTAATTGCAAAAGCAACTCTTGCCTTTGGACCTGCAGAAAAAACAACTTTGGCACTGGTAGGATTGGTTATAATAGCATCGGTTTCCGGAAAAGACATCCTAAAAGGCCTTCTCATGGGCGCGTTGGGCTTTGTTTTCGCGTTCCTAGGCACGGACCCAATTTCTGGAGCGTGTAGAATGCCATTTGCAAGTCTGTTAAAAAAGACTGTCTTAGCTAATGGCTTTGATATGACCTCTACCCTTATTGGCCTTTATGGTGTAAGTCAAGTCTTCACAGAACTTGCAAACTTGCATAAACCACAGAATACTGAGGTAACAACAGATATTGGAAAAGTTTTCCCACCATTCAAAAAAGTACTACAGATGTGGCAAATTATTGTTGCATCTCTTGGAATTGGAACCGTTATTGGTGCAATTCCTGGCACGGGCGCATCAATTGCTGTGTTTATGGCACATGATGCTGCAACAAAAATCTGTGATGCTTCAAATGGCAAGTTAGATAAACCTGGCACGGGATGTCTTGAAGGCGTCTTTGCTCCAGAAGTTGCAAACAATGCTGTAACAGGTGGTGCATTGATTCCAGCGCTTTCACTTGGAATTCCAGGCGACAGTGCCACAGCAGTTCTTATTGGAGCTTTGATGATCAACGGAGTAACTCCAGGCTTCCAGCTTTTCAACACAAACATGCCACTTGTTTACTCAATCTTTATCACATTATTTATTGCAAACGTATTTATGGGAGTCTTCCAACTTGCAGGTATTCGTTTATATCCAAAGGTGTTACTTATCAGCCAAAGAATTCTCATGCCTATAGTTCTTATTCTCTCCTTCATTGGCTCATATGCACTTGCAGGAGCTTCCGTCTCAAAGGGCGTTTTCAATGTTGGAACAGCATTATTCATGGGTCTAGTAGGCTATGAAATGAAGAAGAACGGCTATCCACTTGCTCCAATTGTTCTAGGTTTCATCCTTGGTGGAATGTTTGAAGAAAATTTTAGAAAGGCAATGAAACTTGGAGCTGGTACAATGGAAAGATTCTTAACCTCTCCAATTTGTTGGATTTTTACCCTACTTTCACTTGCTGTTGTCATTTCATCGGTCATCAAAAACAAGAAAGAGGAAAAGGCAAACAATGCTTAAATTTACTTTTCTTGGTGCAAATGGCTCAATTCAGGAAAGAGACAGTGGAAACACTTCACTGCTCTTTTCTGATGGTGCGTCAACAATTCTCGTAGACGCCTCTGTAAATCTCTATGTTGCAGTTGAGGCTCAAATTGATGCTGTGGTCTTAACACATGAACACATAGATCACATGTATGCACTCCCAAGCCTTTTACATCAACTTTGGCTAGAAAAACGCATAAAACCACTAAGAATCATCTGTCCAGATGGCATTCGCCCAATGGTTAATGGTCTCATAGAAAACTTCTCAATACGTTCCAAGAAAGAAATTTTTGACATAGTTTTTGAAACAGCTACAGAAAATAGCGTTGGCAACATCAAACTTAACTTTTTCAAGACAGTGCATACCCCCAATTCAGTTGGCATGGTAGTGCAATGTGGCACAAGAAAAATTGTCTATACGTGCGATACAGCACCAATTTCCAATGCCCAAGAAAGCCTTCCTTCCTGTTCTTTTAATCCCGATATCCTTATCCATGAAACAAATTCACTTAGTAATGTCAGGAAACCAGATCACAGTGGAGGCTTAGAGGCGGCAAAACTTGCACAAGAACTAGGAGCAAAACGCCTAATACTTTGCCACCTTCCAAAGGGAGAAGTTGAAAAAGAAGCTATATTAAATGAAGCTAAAACACTGTTTTCAAAAACAGAATTACCAATTATCTTAAACGAGGAGATTCTTTATTAACATGGATGATCTTTTACTTGGGATGTTTAAACTTTACGACATTAGAACTAAAGAAC
>CAVJIN010000096.1:0-3950 GCA_963649615.1 bacterium | reverse complement strand
CTGCGAACACGCAACCAAGAACCAATAGAGCCATCATCAAAACAATAGCAAATTTTTTCATTTTTTTAATCTCCCCACATAACGGCCCATTGCCGTTTTAATTTTAACATTTTCTCGCTGGCTTACCGCCAGCACCACCCCATTTTCCTTGTGTCCATACGGCCACATCATTGAAAAATTAAACTACATCTTTACCTTTGTCAATATTTTTTTAACCAAATTTTAACTTTTTTTCAGAGCCCCCCCCCCAACTTCTTCCAATACAACACTTTACAAAATAATATTTTTTTAAATTTTTTCACTATTCCGGACTCACCACATGAACATAAATGGTCTCCGTATACTTCCCAGCTGTCAAACTCGCAGGATCCTCATCTTCAGTTGGCGCAATCTTCACCTGTATATTCCCATTAGAAAACCACCTAACAAACTTATTACCGTTTTGAGAAGTTACTGTTTCAGGTTCAATTTCAAAACCAGATGTTGAGTATTGTGAATACTCAGTTGATCCATCATACTCCTTTGAAGTACCGTCACCAGAAACAATATAAGCAACAAAAGTAACACTGTTATACATATTGTCAGTAGGACTATAAGACCCATCATCTCTAACACGCCTTAATTTAAACTTCTCCCCTGATTCTGTCTGTTTAGAAGTAGATGACAAGAATAAATAAGCCTTATTTCCTTCATATGTTATATCATCAATAAATTTTGACTCAGTCATGTAAGAATATGTTGCAACAGTTACCTGATTCTCCCCAACACCTTGAATATTCAAGGAAGTAGCAGAAGCCGTTGGAAGAACAGTCATCATTGATTTTAAACCAGTTTGTGTTGAACTTGATGAAGATTTATATGTTCCTGTTAAATCTATATCGTAAGTCGTAACCGTACCACCAATACTTACACTAATAGTGAGACCAGATGTGTATAGCTTATCCGAACTTTTTGCTGTATATGTTGTACCACCTATTGTAATGGTTCCATTAGAATTAAGCGTTGGCAAAACTAGGCAGACATCAAACCAAACAGTCTTGTTATACTTATCAACTACATCATCAGCATCAAGCGTAAAAGAAACACTGCCCCCTGCATCTGAGCTAATACCATCTCCTTGAAGCCCCATACGATAAACATGTCCATCATTTCCATACTTATCTATATATTGTTCGCCAGTACCAGTTGTGCCTCCATATCCTTTGACAATCAAATCAAGCCCAAATGGACGAGAAATGGTTGGATCCAACGGGTCTAAGAAGTAAAGCCACCTTCCACCATCAAGTGTAAGAGTAAATGTAATATCTTTTGTTTTATCTGTTACACCTGAAACACCAAGAACAGCAATAATTTGATTATCGTAGTAATTTGTAGTCTCAGAACCTGAAGAGGCAGATCCATCAGTCCATGTAGCGCTACCAGAGTGGGATTTATAAATAGCACTATTTAAATCAACCAAAAACATAGCAGAAAGTTGCTTATAAAAAACCTCAGCAGCAAAAAGAGGAACACAACACAAAACAAGTAAAGCAATTATAAAAACTCTCTTCATGCTCACTCCCCTATAAGCTCAATAGTAACCGTTGCCGTATAGAATCCAGCAGGATAACTAGAGTCAGAAGGATCAACACCTTCCATAAACATAAATCTTATATCTTGGTCCTTAGATGCAATAATTGGAAAATGCTCTTGATCAACAGCATTTTCAAAAGATTTTTCTACCCCACCACTTTCTGTACTATTTGCCAAAAGATAACCAACTTCATCACTGTGATAAGTACCATCAGAATTAAATTTAGCAAACTTATATTTAAAACTAATGTAATAATTCAAAGTTTTTGAAGAATCCGCCGTAGAAACCATTGGAGAAGCCGTAATTTTTATCTTAATTTTAGAAATTGTTGAAGAAAAATCCCAAGTAGCAATTAATCTACCCAAATTTTGATTCGTAGAATTGTATTGAACTTCACTATCAGTAATATCAAAAGGCATCCCTCTTCCAAGGCTTCCAGTCTCAACAATAGGAGTAACTGTTACGTTGTGATATACAGCAACAAACCCCTCAACCTCAAGCGCACTTCTTAAATCTGTCCTATACGTGGTAGCAAAGCAATTAAAAGTTGCAACAAAAATGAGAACCAATATAGCAAATAATCTAATCTTCTTCATTCCATAGTCACCGTAATTTTTACTGGAGCCACATACTTCACATTAGTTAAAATGTTATCCAGTTCTGTATTTAACTTCATCGTCACATAAATCATACTATCAACAGTAGCATTGGTATCATTTGGGTATAACGTATCATACGAGCTAGGAATGCTGTAGTTGTACCATCTATTACGATATTTATATTGAGCTGAAATACTCTGCGTAATTGTTGCAGTTCCCGTACTTTCACTTTCAGAAACAGTTACAGTTGATTTGTCTATGCCCATAGTTGCAGTATATTTAAAATAGTAATAATCGGACCAACTAGAAGATTGATGCTTTTCTGATGTTGTGTATGTTCCTGCTGTTGTACTAAATTCATAGCTTGTTGGAATTACACTCGAAGTTGTTCCTTGACTAGTAAAAGGATTTACATTTATCTCTATTTTAACCGGATTTTTCAAGTTTGTTTGAATTTTAATACTAAAAACATCCTTATAACTCGTTATATAGCTTTGCAGAGAAGTATCAATACTTGTTGCATCTACACCATCTAAAATATCTATTTCTTTACCAACCTCAGTAGTTGAACTACTACTAGACGTTGTATTGTAAACATACACTCTCAGAATACCTTCATCAGGTATGTTTTTATAACCTGTTATTTGTAACGTAGAAGTAGCGGATTCAGCAGCAAAAAGCAATGAAGTAAAGAGCATTATAAACATACAAATAAGTATAATTTTCTTCATGTTGTACTCACTACCTCTACTATAATTTCTGCTTCATAATCTCCAGGAACTGCATTATCCAAATCATTTGACTCAAATTTAAAAGCAAGTGGATATTTGTAATCCTTAACAGAACTTGTAGCTGTAGAACTGCCTGCATCAAATTCTACAGAAACTCCTTCAATATCATTAATGTACTTATCATCAATATCATTAAAAGGCGTGGATTCATCATCCTGATACAAACGAACGCTGTAATAGATTATATTATTTTCCGTGATTTGAGTATCCGTATTTTTCAATGGATTAAAAGTAATTTTTATCTTTGGCCCGTAGTTTGTTGAAACCACAATCTTGCACTGAGCATCTCGCAAAACTTTTGTGGTATTTACTGCTAAACTGTCAATCCTACTATTTTGTGTATCTGTTATGACAATAGCAACACTCTTTTCCTCGTACCTATTGAAGACAATATTAAAGTTTTTTTCAGGCAGTCCATAATAATCCGCCCAAACAGCCGTTGCACAGGCAAATAAGACAACACAGAGAATTAAGGTTGAAACAACTTTCTTTGTCATTCTTATACTACCACCCCAGTACAATCCAAAATCATTGCTCCATGAGGTTTTTGCAAAAACCTCCTATAAAAGCAACATCCTTTCTCCCAATTGTCCTCATGATGTTCTATCAAAAAAATAAAAATCTTTCAACCCTTATGCAAGCCTCCACCCCATATAATAACACACAAACTCCACATTTCCAGCCCCACAACCACAAAAATCGGTCTCAATAGTGTGGCAACTTTGTCGCATGTTAACCTCTTTGTATGTTGGCCTTCTTTGTATGTTAACCTCGTTGTGAAGTGACCACTTCGTGTCCCAATCCCCGTTGCGGGTCAACTCCATATTGCGCAGTAATATAGCATTCTCCCACGGCGTTGCGGGCCAACTCCCGCTCTGAAGCAACAATACAACTCACAAATCCACACCCTAGAACCTCTTCTTTGCCTCATATTGTCATATCCCAAACGAAATCTGTTTCAAGCGTTTCAACTGTATGCCAATCTGT
>CAVJIN010000095.1:0-4006 GCA_963649615.1 bacterium | reverse complement strand
TCTGCTTTCTGTTGCATTTACCTTTATAATCGGTTTTTGGACGGCTTGCTGTTGTATTTACTTTTTCAATTGGCCGCTCAAAAACGGATAAACTTGCTGCATAAAATATTTGATTTCTATCTTCAGGCTGCACTGGTAACTCCTTCAAAATTCGAAGTTTTTTGAAAAAATTCTTCACTTGTCCCTTGAAAATTTGAGGAGGTTTCACTCGGTGTAGTTGTAAAAAAGAAAAAAATAAAGGCCCCAGCAATTTGCCAGAGCCTAAAAATAGCAGTGATTATGTTCAGTCTTTGAAATACTGAACAGCTAATTCATATAATGTTTTTGCATCAAGATCATATTGAGCTAACTCGCCTGCATACCAATTCCAGTTTTCAATAGCTTCACTGGACTGACAATGATCATATATCAGCCTGGTAAGCTTCAATTCATCTGGAGAAGCCTTTATAAGGTCATTCCATTTCCTAAAGCCGGCCATTTGAGCAATAAAATGCTGGGCTTTCATGAGAGTCATTCCTTCTTTCTGATAATCAACATCAAAGTAAAGGAACAAGTCATCATGAAAAGTCTTGTAATCCGGAGTCTTTGAAAAATCGTTGCCTGGGATTTCGGAATCTGCAAGGTATAACTTTGCATCCTGCAGAAACAGCTTTGCCTGATATTTGAAGTAATCAACATCAGTCATCATAATGTTCTCCTTCTGTATCCATTCACTGTTAAATTGTCCCGTATTCTATCTACCCAATGAAAGACACAGCAGTCTAACATTTAAATTTTAAATGGCATGAATAAATCTTTGCACGGGATGCAAGCTCTGCCAAACGAGCTTGTTAAAAAAAATCACAATCTTAGCAGTGATTCAAGGATATGTACTTTGGTAAAAAATCTGTGTTTGCTTAAAAGTCAAAAAAATGCTGTATACTTACTAAAAGGGGTACCAATGGCATTTCAAATAATCAACGCTGATATAACAAAGCTCAATGTAGAAGCAATCGTCAATCCAACAGATCAATATTATTCAGGTGGTGGTGGAGTGGATATGCAGCTTCATGATATTTGCGGTCAAGCTCTACGTGATGCAACAGATAAGCTTCCAAAGCTTCATCTTGGTGAAGCAAAAGCTACAGAAAGCTTTGGACTTCCTTGTAAATATATCATTCATACTTCCGGTCCGCATTGGACTGGCAGAACTTCTCTTGAAACTGCAGTGTTAGGATCCTGTTATAGAAACAGTCTTGTAATTGCAAATAGTCTTGGATGTAAAAGCATTGCCTTTCCATTAATTGCATCACGGGGAAAGCACTTTCCAAAAGAAGTTGCATTGACTGTTGCTATTAATGCAATTGAGGAATGTGTTCAGGAATTCCCGAATATTGATATAGTTCTTGCAGTATTTGGAACCTGGACAGACCGTCTTCCTTCAGAGCTCTTTACAGCGGTAAGTCAGTATATTTCAGACTCATATGTTCCGGATGAGGACTATGTAGATGAATGCACTTCTGAGATGTTTTTACATGCATCCAGAAGAATCAATACCAGAAGAAGCTGTAATCTTGTTGATGTAGAAGAGTCGTGCGATGCAATGTATTCAATGGCTTCAATAGATGAAGACCTTATTAAAAATCTTATTGATAAGCCAACACAGTCAAATCTTGATAAAATCCCTGTAGATGAGTCCTTTGGAGCAATGCTTACAAGATTACTGCAGGAAAGAAATTTACCTCACTCTGCTGTTCAGGATGAGATTGGTATGTCTACTCCAGGATTCTGGAAGCTTCTTAACGGAAAATCAAACCCAACCAAAATGACAGTCTTTGGCATAGCTATTGCACTTGAGCTTTCAATTGATGAAACAAAGGAAATGCTCATGAAGGCAGGCTATGCAATAAACCAGTCATCAGTTCAGGATGTTATTGTTGCAGGTCTTATCCAAAGTAAAATCTATGACCGCAACACTATTGATGATCTTTTATATTCATTGGATTTACAGCCCCTTCCAGGTACCTGATCTTACATTAACTGCCAGTTAAGCTGTTAAAATTCGCAAATCTGTATCATGGAGTTACAAGCTTACAAAAGCGGAGGTATCAAAATGAAAAAAGATTTAACAGAACTTGTATTTATCCTGGACAGAAGCGGAAGTATGGCTTCTCTTTCACAGGACACAATTGGTGGTTTTAATTCAATGATTGAGAAGCAGAAGACTGTAGATGGTGAATGCCTTGTTTCTCTTGTTCTTTTTGACAACAACTCAGAAGTTGTCTATGACAGAGTTCCTCTTAAAGATATCCCGGTTCTTACAGATAAAGAATACTATGCACGTGGTTGTACTGCCTTAATTGATGCCCTTGGCGGTTCTATTCATCACATTGGCAATGTTCATAAGTATGCACGTGAAGAGGATGTTCCTGAAAAGACAATGTTCATTGTAACAACAGACGGAATGGAGAATGCTTCTACAAACTATACTTCAGACAGAGTGAAGGCAATGATTACTCGTCAGCAGGAAAAGTACGGCTGGGAATTCCTGTTTCTGGGTGCAACCATAGATGCTGTTGAAACTGCAAGAAGATATGGAATTCGTGAAAACAGGGCTGTCAGATTCCACAATGATCATGAAGGTGTAGAATTAAATTACAAAGTTTTGTCAGAAGCAGTATCAAGCTATCGTTGTATGAATCTTAGAGAAGATTGGAATGCTGATATTAAGGCTGATTATGAAGGTAGAAAGGAGAAAAAGTGATGCTTGGAGCTATTATTGGAGATACAGTTGGTTCACGTTTTGAGTGGCACAATATTCATACAAAGAAGTTTGATTTTTTGCCGGATTCTTGTCATCTGACAGACGATTCAATTATGACCATAGCCATTGCAGAAGCAATTCTGCAGTGGGATGATAATAATGGAAGAGCAAAAAACGATTATGCAATGCTCTCTGATCTTGCCATAAAGTCTATGCGTAAATGGGGAGCAAAATATCCCTACGCAGGCTATGGCGGAGGATTCAGACATTGGCTTAGCAATCCGGAACAAGGTCCTTATAATTCCTGCGGTAATGGTGCTGCAATGAGAATCTCTCCTGTTGGGTGGGCTGCATATGACCTTGAAGACTGCATTTCAATGAGTAAAGCAGTTACAGAGGTAACTCACAATCATCCGGATGGAATCATGGGTGCAGAAGCAACTGCAGTTCAGATTTTTCAAGCTATCCAAGGGCAAAACCTCAGAGGGCTTGAAGATTATGAAACAAAACACTACTACTCCATAGAATACGGAATGGACTGGTTAAGCAAAAATTACACCTGGCACAGCCTTTGTGATGGCACATGTCAGGCTGCATTTACCTGCCTTTATGAGTCCGATAATTTTGAAGATGCTATAAGAAACTGTATGTCTATTGGTGGTGACTGTGATACCACCGGTGCAATCTGCGGAGGCATAGCAGAAGCTGTCTATGGTATTCCTGATAATATTGCAGAAAGAATTATGGACTTTATGGGTGATGAACAAATACAGGTTGTTATGGATTTTCAGGAAAGATTCATGAATAAACCCTTGTAAAAGACCCTACTGTAATTATTCCTGTACACAAGTACTTGGGTGATATTCTTCAGACAGAAGAACCAGAGATGGTTGAGCTCTTTAGATTAAGTTCCTTTGAAATGAAAGTACAGGGACTGGATCGTACATTGGTGGACAAGGTTTTTGCTATTTGTGATTATTATCTTAAGGACGATGTACGTAGACACTCGCGCCATATTTATGATATTTACAAACTTCTTCCTCTTGTCCCTCAGACAGAAGCCTTTAAAGAACTAGTTAAACAAGTTCGCAATGTACGCGCAATGACGAACATCTGCCCATCTGCGCAGCCTGGAATGGATGTTTCAAAGTTACTAAACAATCTGATTGAGAATAAAATTTACAAGGATGATTATAATAGCATCACTTCTCGTATTTTAGAAGAAGATGTGCTTTATGAAACGGCTATTTTGGCTGTAAAGAG
>CAVJIN010000094.1:0-4108 GCA_963649615.1 bacterium | reverse complement strand
CTTTGAGCTATCGAGGTCAAAAAATTTGACCTCGTTGAAATAAAAGAATTTGGCTTCTGATATGACTCTATATAATAGCCATAATTTGTTGATTCTTACTCAATTAGTGAGAATTATTAAAAAATTGCTAAAAAGCTTTCATGTAATCATAGGATTTTTGCATGCAGAGGCAAGAACAACAAAAGAGAGAAAAGGTTACAACAGGAGATCAACGCCCTTATTTCCCTTTTTAACACCATATCAAAAGGGCTTTGTCACAATTGTACCAGAATGATTACTCAACACCTTTTCTACAAAGTCACTCTCCTAGGCGAGACACTGGATAGGAATAAGCCCTTTCATTTATTGGTCGTATTTTGTCAGAAGCGTCAATCACAAGACCAGGCTGAATATTAAGGTTGTATTTATCTAGAGAAGAAAAATTCTTCGTTGCTTTTTGAGGAGAAATGCCGGCTTTAATCTCTATGGGAAATATTTTGTCTCTGTCTGTATATATAAGATCTATTTCTTTCTGATCTTTATCCCTGTAATAAAACAGCCGTTCCTTTGGTTCAACGCCATATGAATAAAGATTTTTGACAATTTCGCTAACAACGAAGGTTTCAAAGAATTCACCACTCATAGCACAGGAAGACAACATTTCGGCATTTGGCCACTTGCAAAGGTAAGAACAAAGTCCAGTGTCCATAAAATAGAGTTTGGGAGCTTTGATAATCCTACTTGAAAGATTTGCCATGAAAGGCTGAAGAAGAAAAACTATACCAGCCGTCTCTAAAAGTGTAATCCATTCTTTGCAAGTTCTTGCATCGATCCCCAAAGAGGAGCTTATCTCTTCATAATGAAGTTCTCTTGATGTTCGCAAGGCAACAAGAGACATGAAATTTCTGAAAGTTGTCTCATTTTTTGCTGATATCATCGTTTTAACATCTTTTTCTATATATGTGCTCACGTACGATTTAAAATAAATATCTCGTTCAGAATTACCTACGATTATATCAGGCATACCTCCAGTAAATATGCTTTCAAAGACTTCCATTCTTGTTTTGCTTTTGATTGTACTTTTTCTTTCTCGCTCAAGAAGTGTATTAATATTGGGAGTAAAAAGGTGCCCTTTCTCACCATATTTTTCTATTTGAGAAAGAGACGACATATCTATAATGCCACATCGACCAGCAAGAGAATCAGATATCCCCTGTTGTAGTTCAAATCTATTTGAGCCAGTTAGGACATATAAAAGCTGGGGCTTTTCTTCGTTCTTTAGCCATTCTTTTCTTTTGTTATCAATTATTATTTTTATCTCATCAAGAAGTATTGGTGCTTTTTGGATTTCATCTATTATAAGAGGAAAGCCATAAGTTTCTAAAAAAAGCCTTGGGTTAGATTGTGCAAGGGTTCTGTCGTCCAAATTATCCAAAGTTACGCTTCTAAATTTTTCACCAAAAAGAAAATCAACAGTAGTAGACTTTCCAACCTGACGTGGTCCATAAATAGCAATACAGGGAAATGATTTTGAAACTTTTAGAATGGTTTCTTCTATTTCTCTTCTAATATACACAGTCGTACAATTCTCCTACGACTAATGATATCACAGCTTCGACCAAAATGACAATACATTGTTGTTTTAGTCGAAGTCTTAGTTGATAGTTTTGAGGTGCCAGATTAAGCGATTAAGGTATAATTTTGTGAAAAGTTAACAGTACAATGCCAAAGCACATCCATACTGTATTCGGTTGCTTCTTTATCTGTAAGATCAAAACAGTTTGCCGGATTATATGTATCATCAGGAGCTAGAATTGTTTTTCCATCAACCTGAAAATAGAAAGCCAAATATTTGTTTTGTCGTCCAAATTCTTCTACCTCAAATGGCTCTGTATAAAAAGAAAGCGTATTCACAATAATCCTTCAAGGCTCAAAAGCCACAGCTCTATAATATCACTTTCCCCTGTTTTCTAGAAAATTCGCCGTGCAAAATTTAGAAAAAGTACACCAAAAGTACACCGCTAATTAGTTGGAAAACATAGAATTTTTGCTAGGGTACAGAATTTTTTAACACTAATTCCTTACCCTTTAATTCTACAAATCCAACTAGAAAAGTCAAATATCTATCCTTCTACTCTCTTATCATATAAACAAAAAAGACAGTTCTAAATCACAGTTTTTAATTACAGTTTTCTATCTGCATTCCTTTAGTAATCTATCTGCTTTAACCAAATACGCATACTGCAAGGGTTGTGCTTTACGCATTTTTGAAAGAATCTTCAGATCTGATTGTGTCAGCTTTTCGCTTGAATATTCTTCAAAATTCTCAATCTTTTTATATTCAGTTTCCGCCATTAGACAAGCAGCCATGTAGATTAGCTTTGCAGCCTGGTAGGAGGCTATTTCTCCAGAATAGCGTCCAGCAAAGACGTGCGTCTCAACACCGCGGAGTCCTTCAACATATACAGGATAGTCATTATTCTCGCTTTTTCCTCTTGAGCCAATCACAATAGCAGCAGATATCGTATCTTCAAGGACATCCCGCTCTGTAACATCCAAAGCCCGATAATTAATCTCCGATGCAACAACCTTTTTATATGTTGTTAGCACGTGGCCAAAATTCTGATGCTCATCAATCAGTATACCAATATCATAAAATTGCTTCATCACTTCTAGATCTTTTTTTGCCCGAAGAGGTACTCCCGTCGTATAAGGAGCAAAGGCTGTAAACTTATCACCAAGGATACAATCGACAGAGGGAACCCAAACGGAGAGGTTGCTTCCTTCTGTTAACAATAATTCGTTCTTTATTTCCTTCTTTATCAGTGCCACATAATTGTTCTTCTCATAAAGGATATCCAGTAGGATATAAAAATTCTCCTGCCTGATAGCTGAAAAGTAAGTAAACTTGAAGTGCTTCTTCTCAATATTATTCTTTCCAACCCTCACCTGTTCTTCATAGGATATGAAAGGAAAAATCTCAGCGATTCTCTCTATGTACTTCTTTACATCAGTTCCTGGTTCAACAACAATATCAATATCAGTAGACAGCCTCATAACATGAGGAAGTAAAAGCATTAAGCAACTTCCTCCCTTGAAGATAAAATTCATTCCTGTTTGAGTAAGTGCCTCCAAAAGTCCCATTGCACATAAAGCTCTTTCTATAAGTTGAGGATCCTTGTGACTTATATTCTGTAATTCCCTAATGTGTTTTTCTCTAAAGTTCTCCCTTTTTATCACAGTTTTAAGTCCTCCTGTTTCAAACCTGCTTCGTTTATAAGGAAATCTTTGTACTTTTCAAGGGATCCACGACGTCTTGCATATCTAAACATCATATTCCTATCTATAGCATATTTATTGAACGAATCTTTATAAATTGTAGGATACTCTCCAGTATAGACAATCTGCCTAAGTAGTTTGTCAACGGCTATATCAACAAGCATTTTTTCAAGCCGTGTATTCCAAAAAACATCTTTTCCCTTAGGGCTTTCAGATGGAAGTTTCATTATAACAACCATATCATCATTCAAATAACGGAATACTTCGTCTGTCTTAGGTTTAAGCAAGACGGAACCTTTATGTCTACCCCAAAGAGTATTGAACACATCTTCTTCAAAATCTCGTTCCACCGACACAAACACAATGTTATGCGCTATCTGGTGGTTAACAAACTCATTCAGCTGCACCAGTTCAAAAATACGAAAGTCAAGGTATGGGTGAGCTTTAATGATTTCATCTGAAAGAGAAACCGCAAGGTCAGAATAGGGAAAGTTATATGTTTTCAAAGAACCTGACACGCAATACTTGTTGCGCCCAACTCTAGCAATATCTCCTGTAGTCAGCAATGTTTCAAGCATATGATTCGTAATACTCTTTGATGTTTTATACCCGCATTCTTCCATCACAACCTGTAAATCTGAACGATCAAACAAACGAGTAGCTCCTATTTCATCTAGAACAACTGATGTTTTTACCATGCTATGCCTCTCTGGTTTTTAGGCAGTCTTTTAATCTTACTGCCGAATTACCCACTTGCATTATATCCCTTTCACGAGTAAGTTTCAACAGATATTCAGGCAGTAAATAAAGTTTAGTGCCAAAATATCAATAAAAACCAAAAGTACACCGC
>CAVJIN010000093.1:0-4131 GCA_963649615.1 bacterium | reverse complement strand
TTCTTGTGGACTCAACTTATGCATTAAGTAAAATACCAGAAATGAAGGCTACAGCAGTTCCTGTAGTAAAGGGCTATGTTGATGTCAAGGGAACAACTGACAATAGCAATGTTACTGTTTCTATTGATGGTACGGATTTTACCTATACAACAAGTGAAAACGGATACTTTGAATTTAAGCACGTACCAATTGGAACTTACAAACTCAAGCTCACAAGAAGCAATACTCCTAACGTCTATGTTTCATTCAACGTTGTTGCTTCTCCAGAGATTGATTTGGGTAGTGTCTCCATGACTATAAGCAATGTTCTTTCCTCTGTTGACCATACAGTTACATTCTCAAAAGAAGGATGGGATAGTCAGAGTATAACTGTTTCCAACCTAACAGCTTTGGAAGAAAGAGATATCACAAAGGACAAGACAATAGAGCTTTTGGATACGACAGCACCTGTGCTTAAGAATGTTGTTATAAACAGTGGTGCTCCAACTGCAGCAGATAAAATCGTGACATTGCATCTTTCTGTTGATGAGAAGGGAAGTGGTGCATATAAAATGCAGGTGGCTAATTCAAAGGACGCTTTTGATTATACAATTGAAAAACAAGACTATAAAGCCGATTTTGAATGGACTCTTGACAGTGGTAATGGCTCTAAAAGTGTATTTGTTCGTGTGTATGATACTTGTGGAAACGCTTCTGAGATAGTAAGTGCTACAGTTACACTTACTGACCAAAAGAGAGAAGTTAAGGGAGTTCTCAGCGGTGAAGACCTACATTGGACAGTAGAGAATAGTCCCTATCTTGTCACAGGCAATATTTCTGTTGAAAGTTCAGATACCTTAGTTATTGACCCAGGTGTTGAAGTTCAATTTGCTGGTAACTTCAGTATCCAAGTTTTAGGAACTCTGTCTGCTGTAGGAACAGCTGATAAGAAAATCTACTTTAGAAGTGAAGATGGCACAACTGAATGGTCAGGATTTAAGTTTATGGGAAGTCCAATTTCATATTCAACTGAAAATTACCATTCAAGCCTAAAGGCTGGTAGCCGTATTAGCAATGCAGTTATCACTAACGTAAAAGATGCTATAGCTGGAAGTGTTTTTGTTGATAATTCAGAGATAACAGCAAGTGGATATGTTTTGACTTCTGATAACTATGCAAGTAACAGTACTACAATCTTCTCTAATAGCACATTAAATGGATGTATAAATAATTATGATTTGACAGTTTTAGAAGACAGTAACGTCAGTTCTTCTTCCAATATTTATGTACGAAATACTTATAACAGCACCATTTCTTGCTCAAATGGCACTGTAAGAATAAACAAAACAGCAATCAATAATAATGTCAAAGCTAAAGAGGTTTCTTTGATTGGAGAGATTAGAGAAAACACTATAGAAGCAGATTCAATTTCTTTCTCCACAATCGGTTCAAACAACCATTACTATGCATCAAAGTACTATGTAAACAATGGAATTGTTGAGCATTTCTCCTCATTTGATGGTGACAACTATATAGTTGAGAATACTTCCAGTGTAACTTCAGCAAGTAGCAATTCGACAACCTTTGCGGACATGCGATTCAATTATTGGGGAGATAAGAATACAAATGAGTTGGAACAAATGGGTGGCACAAGGAAGAAACTGTCATTCATTGAAGACTATTATTCAGACTTTAGTAAAGGAAAAGTTGTTGTTGATGGTTATGCTACAACCCAATTTGCTAGTGTTGGTTTCAAAGAAAATCTCATTGATTTCTCTTTCTCTGCAGATGTCAGAAAAGAAAAGGAACTTACTGACAGTGGCTTTGCTAACAAAGATGCAACAATTAGTAACATAGTGTTAACCAACCTCTCTGGCAATGAAATAACAGGTTTCAGGGTTGCATTTAGCTTGGATAAGCTTAAAACTGCACAGTGGCATGCTGTAACTGAAACAACTGTAACTATCAATAAAGAGGACACTGACTATGATGCAGATACTCTACTTATTCAAGTTAAGGATAAGGATGGTAAAGAGTCTGTTATACGATGTATTAACTGTTTCAAGTGGCAAGTTACTTTAGGAACTTATGAAGACTTGCCAATTTACTGGATATTTTTAGAAGAGAAAGATGGCAAGGTATTGCTTTTGAGTAAGTATCTTTTATGCCGCAAAGCATATAATGACGTATATACCGATGTTACATGGGAGACTTGTACACTCCGTACTTGGTTAAATGATGACTTTTATAATGCCTCATTTACTGATGCTGAAAAAGCCAAGATTGTTCAAACTGAAGTGCTTAATAGAGACAATGCCAGCGATGGAACAAGCGGAGGCAATAATACCAATGATAATGTATTCCTCTTGAGCCTTGACGAAGTTAGGTCTTATTTTGCAAGTAATGCAGATAGAATTGCTTGTTACCGCAATCAAACTAGTGGGGACAATTGGCGGCTTCGCTCTCCTGGTAGAAATCAGAGCTGTGCGGCGGAAGTGGACAGCAGTGGCAATCTCTACTACGGCGGCTTCAATGTGGACTACACAATGCTTGGTATTCGTCCAGCTTTATGGGTCAATCTTTAATTTAGATCTAAAAGGAGAATAAGCATTTGTATGGCAAGTGATATGGCAAATAAAAAAATGAAAGAAAAGTACTCACATAATTGTGATGAGCAAAAAAAGAAATTTGATAATTGTACAAAGTCAATTCTTGATATGAAATTTAAAGATGAGGATGCGATTGACAAAATTCTTGAGTTCTATTTGTTCCATGCCCCAACATCAGATTCTGATGAAACTTCAAATAAAAAACCTTCTAAAAATGCTGAAAAGTTTGGATTTAAAGCTTTGAAAGATTATGGGTGGGGAAGGACGTCATAAACTTCTTGAATTGGAAAAGCTACTTTTAAAGGAATCTGAAATTGAGGCATTTTATTTAATGAAAGCTGATGGCCTTCAAAATATGCTAAAGGCTATGAATCTTGATTCCAAGATTTGTTTTAAACATCCTAGGGCTGTGATGATGCAGAATTATTCAGTAATAATACAAGAAGATTGTAGTCTTAAGATAATTGAAAAGGAAACACGCCTACAATGTTTGTTTGGACATATTCGCAATTCCTTTGCTCACAATCGAACATATCTTTTGGGCGAGGAAATGATTCTCCTTGAGGATGCCCAAGGCAAGAAAATTACAGCAAGAATTCTCATGCCAAAGGAAGCTCTTTTGGCTTGGATAGATATCATAAAGAAAGGACCCTGTTGCTAGTTTAATTATATAGAAGGAGTGATGATGACGGTTCAAGAATTTGCAGAGGAATACAATTTAACACAAGCTACTGTTTGTAAATATTGTAAGCAAGGAAAGATTGACGGAGCTAAAAAAGTTGCTGGAAAATGGATCATTCCAGATGATGCAATAAAGCCTTTGACCGAAAAACAGATGCGACAAATGTTGCTTTCATTGTTGATGTATAAGAACAATCCTGTAGCTGGATTCGATTTTACTCTTGCTGATTGTAATGAGAGAGATATTTCAAAGTATCTTCAGTATCTCAGTAATAGAAATTTAATTCTTGGTTTTAAAGCGGATGAAGGGGACAAAGTGCCAATGAATGTATATGTCTCAAACAAAGGATTAGATTTCTTGTTTAATTGTAAAGACAAGAAAAAATGGAGCGAGGTAATTATACAGCTTGGGATGGAACTTTTGCCTGCTATAATAAAAGCGATAATGAAATGAGCCCTAAAATAAAAGGTAGTGCAAGGCTACTGAACCCTTAGATCTGTAAAAGTCAACATAAAATGTAGATTTATGGCCGTCAAAAAATGTAGGATAACGGCCCTTAAAAAATGGAGAATTTCTATGACTCAAAAATCAGTTCAAAGGTAGGTTAATTTAATTGTCTGACCAAAATTATCTTGTTCTTTCTTCTTCTTGCTCTTCGGTCTGTCCAACTATTTCCTATCGTGTACTCTTTGCGAATGAAGCAATGTGCACAATTGCTAATAGTATCAGCAGGAACAACCTCTCTTCCTTCTTAAACCTTTTGAAAGCCTTTGAAAGATGTAGTATTGAAACATTTGGAACCTAAAAGGGAATTGATCAACAAAGTTTATGAGAAATGACTTGTTAGTTGTTTTCTGTGTT
>CAVJIN010000092.1:2938-4258 GCA_963649615.1 bacterium | reverse complement strand
GGGATGAAGTAAAACACCACAAAGTCGTTTAGTTTTTTGCATGCTTAAAACTATACCTTATAAAGATGTTTTTTTCCATATCCTTGTTGTTAATTCGGTTAATTTGGGTTATAATAAAGACATGGCTTCAGATGTAAAAACCGAGTTTCAAATTGGCGAACACGTTGTTTATCCGTTACAAGGTGTAGGTGTTATTAGGGACATTAAAGAGCGAATTGTTCGTAATGCTCCTGTTCTTTATTATGTAATCTACATTGATATTTCGGATATGATTGTCAGTATTCCTGTTGATAAAGTTCATGAATCTGGAGTTAGAGCCATTGTACCAAGAGAGACTGCCCTTCAGGCATTGGAAAGCATTTCCGCTAAATATGAACCCGTTGCCGTTGATTGGAAGGCTCGTTATCAAATGAACGTTGACTTAATTAAAGAAGGTTCAATCTTCTCAATTGCAAAAGTTGTACAGGGGCTATATCACAGAAGCAAAGTCAAAGAGTTACCTGTTCAAGAAAGAAAGCTTTATGACAATGCCATTAGACTTTTAATTGATGAATGTTCATTTGCCTTAGAACAGGACCAAAAAGAGATAGAAAAAACCATCTTTAGTTGTTTGGAGAAGTGATTTCAATGCGCCATGCCGTTATTGTAACTGCGGCAGGCTCTTCCAGCCGCTTTAATTGTGCTCTTAATTCTCAATGTGTAAAGAAAGAGTTTATTAAATTTCAAGATGATACGGTGCTGTCTAGTGCAATTAGGCCCTTTTTGTTTTTAGACGGACTTGTCGCCGTTGTTGTTACGTACAAAGAAGAATATTTTCATGAAACTGAGGATTGCTTAAAGAATTTGAATTTTCCTGCAAATGTTGAACTTCATATGGTAAAAGGTGGCGAAACAAGGCAGGAGAGTGTTTTTAATGCACTTAAGTTCTTGCATGAAGAAGTTAAAGACCTTGATTTAGTTAGTATTCATGATGGGGCAAGACCTTTTGTAACTAAAGAAATAATTGAAGATTGTTTAAAAACTGCAACTTTAGTAGGTGGGGCAGTACCAGCTCTTCCCATGAGCGATACCCTAGTTAGTGTGGAAAATGGAATGATTGATGGCCGCCTTGACCGCTCAAAAGTCTTTAGCGTTCAGACTCCTCAAACGTTTCGTTTTCCTGAAATCTATGAAGCACATCTAGTTGCAAGAGAGAAAGCAAAAAATGGTCTCAATTACACAGATGACACACAAATTTTCACAGACTATGGATTACAGGTTGCTATTGTCAAAGGAGATCCTAAGAATAAAAAGATTACATACCCAAGCGATTTGGAGAAA
>CAVJIN010000092.1:0-2931 GCA_963649615.1 bacterium | reverse complement strand
TTTGGAGAAAATATAATTTTGGAGAAAATATGAGAGTTGGAACAGGCTGGGATTTGCATAAACTTGTACCAGGAAGAAACCTTGTTTTAGGTGGTGTTGTCATTCCTTCAGAGAAAGGTTGTGCTGGACATTCTGACGGAGATGCTTTAATCCATGCAATTATCGATGCTCTTCTTGGTGCTTGTGGATTAGAAGATATCGGCACGCTTTTTCCTGATACAGATCCAACCTATAAAGATGCAGATTCTGCTATATTATTAAGTTCTGTTGTTTCAAAAATCAAGGCACTTGGGTTTTGTATTGGTAATATAGATACTACCGTTGTTTTGCAAAATCCAAAACTTGGGCCATATAAGACTCAAATAAAGCAAAGGCTTTCTGAGGTTCTTGGGATAGACAGTTCTCTTATTGGTGTTAAGGCAAAGACTGCGGAAGGAGTTCTCTGTGAGTTAGGCCAAGGTGATGCTGTTATTGCACAAGCCGTAGTTCTAGTGTGCTAGTTTTGATGTGTTCTTTGACAGGTTTTTAAAAATATTCGAAAAAAAGCCATTTTTTTAAAAAATCGAATATTTTTTATACGATTTTTTGAAAAACATCGCGAAAATCGAATACTTTTCTATCTTGTTAAACTCAAATCCTTAAATGGATGAATGTCTAGAGGATTAGATTGCCATCCCTCAATTAAATCTTCTCTAACAAAATTTGTTGCAAACGCTGTAGAAACAGGAATTACTACTCCATCGTCTAGGAGAAGTTTTTCTGCTTGTTGCAAGAGGCTTTTGCGGGTAACAGTATCTGCGTTTTGAGCCAGTTCAATAACCTTATCAAATTCAGGATTTGAATAGTTGGCAAGATTATAAGAGCTGGAAGATTCAAACAAGCTTAAGAAAGCCATAGGGTCAAAATAGTCACCAATCCAAGTCATTGTGCAAAAATCAAAAGGATTTTCCTCTGGCCTAGAAGCATATACCGATACCGGAACAGTATTGAGCGTAACTGTAATACCCAACGTCTTTGACCAAATTTCTGCAATGAGTTCAGCTGCCGTGGAATTCTGAGAACCCCTAGTAATACCTATGCTAATCATAGGAAGGCCTTCTCCGTATGGATATCCACCTTTTTCCAATAGCTCAATGGTTTCATCACTTAAGTCTGCAGTTACATTGCTTTGCGGAACGAGAGAGTCTGACTTTATGAGAGAGCCTTGAATATAACGGATAATATCCCATGGAATAAGGGAAATAAGAGCCTGTCTAACATATTGGTTTGAATATGCCCCTTCTTTTTCGTTGAAATAAAAGAATGTAGTGGCATACAGTCTTGAAATAACCATATAGTCCGATGCTTCTTTCACAGCTGCCATTGACCATTGAATATTTCCAGCTTGGAAAGCTAAATCAAAATCGGAACCAAGAAGTATTTCAATGCAGTCGTTTTTTACATCTCCCCAGTAATGTGTATTCTTTTCAAGAACAATGCTGCTATCACTTTGACTTAACAAGACATAGGCTCCACTATAGCTTGTTGTGTCCTTTATTGCAGCAAGACAAGGTTGGCACAAAAGACTTGGAAGGTAAGAAACGGCATGCTTTAGATTAACTATTAAGGTGTGGTCATCTGGAGTCTCTAGGTCGAGTTCACCAGCATTATTTCTGGCAATAAAACTTAAATTACTTGCTAAGGGGCCTCCAAGTAGATAATTCCATGATTCTACAAAAGTTTTGGAGGTGATGGCTTTTCCGTCAGAAAAATAAGCAGTTCTTAAGTGAAAAATCCATTTTAGGCCATTGTTTGAGACTTCATGGCTTTCTGCTAAAGCATATTCAGCTTCGCTTGTACTGCCACTATACGAAAAAAGCCCATCATATAAATTCTGCATTAGGACAATACTATTGCTGTCAGAGGCAGTGTAAGGATTGAGGTTGATGATTTCCTCTCCAGGATCAAGGCCAATCCTTATAACCTCTTTCTGCGCACTAGCTATGAGAAGTGCTGGGATAAGTAGCATTATCAGAACAACATATTTTTTCATACTTCAGTGGCAAGTCTAATCCAAAATGGCTTTTATCTCAACAAGTATTGAGCTTTGTGCTATTATGAGGCCATGAATATGATTCTTTTTAATGAATATCCAGAGTCTGGTTTCATTCCTATAGCTGATGAAAGAGCAAAACATATTGTTGAAATTCTTAAACTCAAAGTTGGTAACGAGTTTCGTATGGGGATTGTAAATCAGAGTGAGGGGATGGCTAAAATAGAGGCCATTGAACCAACTGGTGTGACCATTTCCTATGTGGCTCTTTCAAAACCAGAACTATACCCTGTGACTCTTTTGTGTGCTCAAGTTAGGCCAATATGTATGAAAAGAATTCTCAGAGAGGCGGTAAGTCTTGGTGTTGGCCGTATTATTCTTACCGGTTCAGATACTGGTGAAAAGTCTTATCTTTCAAGCAACCTTTACAAGACCAATGAATATAAGGAATATCTTCTAGATGGTGCAATGCAGTCTTGTCACGCAGGTATACCTCAAGTTTTTTTCACAAATACCGTTGATGGGGCATTAAATATGCTTAAAGATATCGGGATAGAAGAGGATGATGAGTGCTCTTTGATAATTTTAGATAACGTGGTGGGTGCTGTTCCCCTTAGCGCAAGTACAATCAAGAAAAGCGCTGTCTTGGCAATTGGACCTGAGCGCGGATGGTCTCAACGGGAGCGCAATTTGTTTATCGCAAATGGATTTTCCCCCATGCTTTTGGGCTCTCGTGTGCTGCGAACTGAGACGGCTTGTAGTGCCGGTGTTGCTGTCTTGTTGGCAAGAATGAATTTTTTGTGATAGCTACATGCACTTTTTTAATGAAATTTTGCAGATTTTGGTTTTTTCATTAAAAAAAGTAATGAAAACAAGAAAAAATCGGCAATTTCATTAAA
>CAVJIN010000091.1:3059-4292 GCA_963649615.1 bacterium | reverse complement strand
GGGGGGGGCGATACACTAGGCGCGCAAGGTTTTTCGCCTTGCAAAGGATAAATTTTATGAAGAAAACATTCTTGCTATTGGTAATAGCTCTTTCTGTTCTTCCGATATTTGCATCAAAGAACAATGTGAATGTGAAGCTTGCCCCCTACGCCTTACAGGTGGCAACATCAGAGAAAAAGGGAGACGATCCTATTGTTTCCACTTATGGCATAGGGGCCGATATCTCCTACCAGAGAAATCTTGAGGGTGGATTGTTTGCAGAGGGCGGTCTTTCTTGGAACACATACAAGTTGAAGGATAGAAAACCTCTATCAAGTATTATGCCATATGTAGGAGTAGGTTACGACCTTGTACTTTCAGAGAGCTGGAAGGTAAGTACGCACATTGGCGCTGGAGTTGATTGGCTGATATATGACGGTATTAAAGCTGCGACATTCACACTCAAGGGAGGAGTTGGAGCTGGAATGAATATAAGCGAGAAACTTTCAGCTACACTCTCTGTAGATGCTACATTCGGATTCTCCAAGAAAGACGGAACTTCCTATGTTAACTATCGTGTAATCCCGACACTCGGTCTTGGTGTCGCATTTTAAGGAGTAAGCCATGAAGAAAAGATATATATTCATAATTGCAATATGCGCTATTCTCTCCCTTTTTGTTTCTTGTGACGGTAGCGTTAATGAGATGCTCTTCGGGGGAGGGGATGATACAATTAAACCTCTTTCAAATCCTGGTGATACTATTGTCCTTGGTAAGAAGGCAGACGGCACCAAAATTACATGGATGGCACTCAGCGTTGATGCTGAAAATAAGAGAGCTCTCCTTATCTGCGAGGATGTTCTAGAGAATATGAAATTTTCTACTACTGGTAAATCGGAGTATAAAGAGTCTGATATCCGTACATACCTTACGAACCTTGGCGAAGATGGATTTATCGCAAAATACGGTCTTTCAACAGACTATATGTTGAATAAAGTGGAAGATTTCTCAGATGTCGGACTTACAGCTCAAGAGGAAGACTATGTATTCATCCCCTCAACAACTGAGGCTACTACAGGCTACTTTGAAACTGAAGAAAGCAGAGCTAATGGCAGTACGTGGTTTGTTCGTACATTAGATAGTACCGAGGGATTTGCGTATAAGGCCGTTGCATGTATTGATGATACAGGAGTTTACTGTAGAACAGAAGTTAATGAAAACAAAGGCTTGCGTCCAGCATTCTGGTATACTTGG
>CAVJIN010000091.1:0-2558 GCA_963649615.1 bacterium | reverse complement strand
GTACGACCAATCCGCAGATTCTAATCCAACCTAAATATAACAATTACAGCTCTCTGCTTAGGTGGAGAGCTTTCTTTTTTCAAAAATCCAAACTACTGAGGTTTTTGTAAAAATCATGTTGGAAGTGATGAAAAGGGAGTCTTGCTAGACTTCTAGAGAAAAACCAAACGAGAATTGAATATCGGATTTAGCTTTTGTTGTCTCTTCTGTTTTTTTATTGTGTGTCCAGCGAGAGAGATATGCAAGATTTCCAAAAACAGAAATATCCATCCATTTTATGAGCTGTGGCACATAATATTTTGCCTCTGCAGAAATAGTTAGCTGATATGTGATTATGTCACCATAAGGAGTATTTCCTTTTATGTTGGCTTTTTCGTTATTATTGTTCTCACTGTTATGTGAATGGAACATGGTTATTTCACCCTTACGAATTAATTCAGAACCTAGTGCTATATAGATTACTTCTGGGATATTGTACTCAACTTGGAGTTTCCCAACAGTTGCATCGGAGCCATAAGGGAAGCCAATATAGTTAAGTTTTACTGTTCCTGAGCCTTGATATATGAAAGTGTAATCTCTTTGTAGCATAAGAAAGTCTACGCCATCACGTCTATACATCATTGGAGTTGTAAAAGAGCCTTCTGCTGTTGCTTTCACATAGCCACTTCCTAACGTAAAACTATATGAAGAACCTAAAAGCATGCCTAAAGCGTTTGACTGGCTGTTTCCTTCTCCTGGAATAGTTGCATTGTCAAGTCCAAGCTGCCAGTAGATATCCCATCCTTTAAGAGGTGTTACATAGAGTTCAAGAGAGGCGATAGAATTGAAGAGATCCCTATTATTGAGCTGATGGTAGATAAACGCAGGGTTTAGATTTTGTATTTCTAAAACCTGACTGCGATACATAATAGATTCTGCCAGTACAAAAGAAAGCCAACTGAGAGGTCTAAATTCTAACCTATGATTCATGAATATTCTTATGTCTTCTGGTCCCTTTTTATCTTCTTCTGATACATACGGTTGTGTTTCAAGGAAAATATTGTTCCATTCGTACTTGAAAGAATCGGTGTATATGGAAAGCCGTGCAAAATCATGATAGCTTACGTGCTTGTCTATTACGAAAGAGCCAATGATGCTTCGTCCCCAGTTTAGCCTGTCTCGGCCAAAAAGGAAGTTCCAGTTGTCACCGCCAAAGGAAACAAATGCGCGTGTTGGAAAATTTGCAGCAATATTCCACAAACTCCAAAATGGAGTGTTGTCGTTATACGCAGAAGAAAAACTTGTACTTGATTTGACAACATGTGGCGAATACCTGTACTCTAAATCCCAATCTAAAGGAAGTTCTGTTTCGTCTGCTATGCCGTTTTCTTCCATGTATTTCTTTTTTACATTTTCATATGAGTCCACAATAGCGCCAATTCCAAAAGGGAAATCGGTCTCATGGCTGTAGAGTTCTGTTCCGTTCCAAGAGTATCGGCTTTTTGTGAAGGCCAGCTCTGAATAAGTATAGAAAAAATCTTTAGCGCTAAATTCTAGCTCTAAAGTTAAGAGCTTTTGCCTTTTGTCAAAGTTGTAAAACCAGTCTGTGTCATTTACGTAATCTTCAGTATTCGCATGCAAATATATTTCTGGAGATGCTGTAACTCCAATTTCATAGCCAAACCCATCAGATAATGAGAACTTAGGGTTATAGCGTTCTAATCTTGATTTTAAAGAAGAAAGAAGATTTTGCGTAAAATTGTTTTTTGAGGCAAGCTCCTCTGTCTTAGATAGAATTATCTCTGCTTCACTTCCAGTCCACGGTTGCGAGTAAGACGGAGATGCCAATCCTAAAAGCGAATAAAGTGTGTATGTGTCATCATAGAATTCACTTTCTTCTATTGGAATTATGAATGAACTGAGATTGGTTGTGCCTCCCCACAGACTGCTAATTACAGCAAAAAATACTAGAACTAAAAACAAAATTTTTTTCATGCCTTGATGATAAGAAAAACCTATTGAAAAATCTAGCAGTGTTCATGAAGGCAGTTTTGCAAAAAACAAGTTGCAAAACTCCAACTCTTTAGCCTGCATCTCTTTGACAAAGCTGTTGTAATCAGGTGCGTTCACAGGTATATGCAAGCCATGTTTAATGACACTAATATCTCTTGGCCTAACATTGGATTCGTAGCTAGAACCTTGATTCATCCTTAGTTCTACCTTTTCTGAACCTTCTGCATTAGGGTAAAGATAATAGCCTTTCTTTGCATCAAAACGGAACATGTAGGCGAGAACTTGCAAGTAATCTTTGTTGCCAATATTGCAAACGGGTTTGTACTTGGCATCGGCAATTATTCTATTTTCGCAGTCTCTGCTAATGAAATCGGGATAAATTAAGCCAGTGTGGCCTGCAAACAGCCATTGAGCGCCCTTGCCGCGTTTGTTCATGGGGTGGTGGAAGTGGCTGGAGATGAGAGAATTGACGTATTCTTCCCAGAGCCAGGCGCCGTCAAATAGGATGCCGTATATTTGCCTTGAGCCAACTCCAATCTGATGTTTCTGGTGCTGGAGAATTAGAA
>CAVJIN010000090.1:0-4372 GCA_963649615.1 bacterium | reverse complement strand
GAACAACGAGTATCCTTTTTCATAATTGTTTCTGGCTTCCACCGTAGAGGCTGGATCAAATATTAGCCGTATGCCTTTTTCGCTATAACGTTCCTCCGTTACAGAGATAAATAGAAATCTATAAACAAGCCTAAGAATTTGGTGATAGTACTCCTCTGTGGTAAGACTTGAGTTTTGTAAATGTTCAAAAAGAACAGAATTTTCTTTATGTCTTAGAAATCCTGTACCAAATAAACGAATTGCTTTTGAAACTCCAACACGAAGCCTATCCCTGACTCTCTCTCCCGTGTTTATAGACTCTTTCCTCCATTCTTCCCAAATATCTAAGTCTATCCCTTCAGCGGAGTTTCTAATTCTGGAAACATGGAGAATTTTCCACAAGACAGCGTATTCAGCATAAAAATCGTCTTCCAAAATAGGAGCCAATTCAAACTCTAAGTATTGAGGTTTGGACAAAGCTGTGGTGGACCTTAACAGCCTAATGCAAAGACCGTTTGCAACAATGCCCCAACTTGAAGGACCAGAAGAGGATAAATACTGCTGAACCAACTGAAATGCAGAAATATTACTTTGCCCGTTTGTAATTGAGTATCTCTTTTCATGGCTATCAAGGCTTGTATCAGATGGAGCAATGGCAATAGGGATTCTATTGTATGCTAAACGCCTTATTGGATAGCTTCTACCATTGCAATCTAGTTTTCTAACATTGTCTATATCCCAATCCAAACAGTTGGTTAAAAACTTACAAACATATTCTCTTGTCAAATCCCATGGATCATATTTTGGATTTGCAAGACGAACCTTGTAGTCCTCATACAGCCCTCTTGCCATTTTGTAGGAAAAACCAATCTTATCCATCAAAGACAAAGAAGAAGGAAGAAAATAAGCATCGTTAGACTGAGCCTGTGCACCATCGTTAGAAATCAAAGTGAGAATATCGGAAGAATAAAGATTCCCCTCAAGATGAATATGTTGCCATGTATTGTAGTTTGCAGAGCGTGCCATATCAAAGATCCTCCCCACTTGGAATTAAAACATAAGAGCCTAAAAGGTCTATACCATTACATGGAACAACGGAAATTCGTCCAAACGAGCCTTTTGAGGATGCAGTTCTAATTTTATTGTTTTCTTCAAATAACACTTGGGCTCTCTGTAAAAGAATCGCTTCTAAGGTTTCTCTATTGTTATCATAAAGGCTAATGGCAGTGCCAATCATCCTCTCTTTGTAAGATGTAGCAAGATTGGAAGACGGTATTACGTTTAGATACTTCTTGTAATCTTTAGAATCTTCCATAACAGCAAGTTTAGAACCTTCATTCTTAAGCAACAGCGTTTCTTCTGCCATAGAAGAATGCCCCGCTACATTGATTTGCATTCGAATTCTAATCATAAACAAGTATACAATCTTAGAGACGTCCTTAGTTTCAGTTACTGCACACCTTGTTCCTAAATCATAGTCTCTCGTACTGTTATCTTCCATGTTATATTCAAATGTGAAAGAAGAGAGAGCCTCAACTAGCGGATGGCTCCTATGAACATAAGAGTACCCAGATGCAGGAGGATAATAAAATGAAACTTTCATTTTATCTGCGATACCCGCTTCCTTAAGGTATGTTCTTAAATTTGAATCTGCAATATCTTGCAAACAGAGAACATACCCCTTATTTGTCTTCTCCGGTCTGGCATTTAGCCTAGATAAAACTCTTAGAACAAAATCCTCAACGTCGTTTTCAGTTCCCAAGATAAGTTTTTCCTTTGACAAAAGGGCATATACATCATCTGTATGAATTGCTCTTTGTGCAAAGATTGTCCTACTTAGCTTTGCTTTCTCCAAAGCATCTTCCCAAGGCTTGTTCAGGTTCTCTTGTATGTCTTCAATTTCACCAAAATCAAATTCAAGCTGGTTTGGCAGACTTGATCTACGTTTTAGCATTGTTGCTTGAATGAGCGCACTCTGGATTGCCTTACTGTCATCAGGAACAGGAACAATAACTCCAAGGCTGTCTCTTATTGTTTTTGCTTTTCTTAGAATTACATTTAGAATTAGACCGTCTACAGGATTATCCTTTCCATAAATCATTGCACACTTAACATACGGAGAAACCTGTCCAAAACGGTCTACACGTCCTTCTCTTTGCTCATGCCTTGTTGGGTTCCATGCTAAATCATAATGGATAACGGCATTAAACTGTTCCTGTAGGTTTATACCCTCTGAAAGACAGTCTGTAGCAACCAGTATTGGAAAATCCTCTTTGCTCATCTTTGCCACTCTTTCTTGTCTTTCTTCTGGACTTTGTTGTCCTGTAATTACTTCTACATGGTATTTCTCTTTAGGCAGAACTTCCTTTAGTTTTATTGCAACATAATTTGCTGTTGCAATATATTTGCAAAATATAATTGGGCGGTATGGCTCATGTAGATACTCATCTGGTTTAAGAAAGTGCTCCTTCAAGACTTTCAATAATAAGGAAAACTTTGGATCTTCAAGCTCTTGGAGAATCTTTGCTTTTTCAAGCAAGTCTTTAAGTGCCTTATCATGCTTAAATAGAGATGTAGTATCAACATCTGCAGCAACGTCAGATGAGTTCGTATCCATGAGAATTCTCATTGACTCTTCTAAATCTGTATCTTCATTTTCTTCTTCAACAACATTGCGAATTCTAGTATCAAGAGCTTTAATGGCAGAGGCTGGAGAAGATGCAATACTTCTATAAAGAGCTAAAATTGCATACCAAATTGCAGAGTTGCGGTCTTTTGAGTATTTTTCACCAAGTTTTGCACAATACTCCCGAACATCTTCAAAAAACTCTTTCCACTCTCCGTTAAGGGTATATTGAAACTCATTTTGCAGTCTTTTTGCAAAGTTTGGTTTATCTTGGAACTGAAGGACATCTTTTCTTTGTCGTTGAACCAAATGCAGGGCAAGATTTTCCCTTAAAGCCTTGTACTCATCCATCTCCTTTGCATCCACAGAGCCCAAAATAGCAAATTTAGGATCAATTAGAGAAAGCAAATTACCAAAAGCAATATTGTCTCCTGAGTGAGGAGTTGCTGTGAGAAACAGCATGTGCCGGTCAGCTTTTGAAGCAAGTTCTCTAAGTAGATTAAAACGCAACTGGTTTGTTTTTCCATTTTTCTCTGTACAAGTGTGGGCCTCATCCACAATGATAAATTCAGGAGCCGTCTGAACAAAGTTGTCTCGTCTATTTGGATTTTTTATATAGTCCAGAGAAACAACAGTTACAGGATAGTATTGCGTTAAACTTATTCCAGAGGGCAATTTCTTTTCCAATGAATAAACGGTAGAGCTTGTAAGAGCAACTGCAGGTAAATTAAAATGCTCAGATAGCTCCTTTACCCATTGATCTACAAGATGTGGTGGACATAAGACGGAAATCCTTTCTATCTCAAACCTGTCGAGCATCTCTCTCGCAATTAATCCAGCTTCTATGGTTTTTCCCACACCAACGTCATCGGCTATAAGAAGACGAATGGTGTCCATTTTCAATGCCATCAATAGTGGTGTTAGCTGAAAGGACCTAGGCTCAACTGCAATATGGCCAAGGCATCTTAGTGGTCCTGCACCATCTCTGAGTCTAAGCATAACTGCATTTCTAAATATAGAGCTGTCTTCAAAGTTTCCCATTTTTGAAGCGTTAGGATAAGGAAAAGAGGCTTCCCTTATAGGTTCCACCTCAAGAGAGGGAACTAAATATGTCAAGCTATCGCTAGATCCTGTCAGTGGCCGTAAAGACAAAAGCTCATTGCTGGAACCAGATTGAACAACCCAATCTCTTCCACGTGCATGTACAAGATTTCCAGGATTAAACATTAACGCTGTCCCCCTCTATAGCATTTTGGATACTTTGAAAATTCTTTTCCCATTCCATTTTTGTACTTCCAATTGTAATAAGCTGTACACCTTTTTGACTTAAATATTCAATAAGAGGATCTTGCGGATTGGAAGTAAAAAATGCAACTTTGCAAGAATTGCTGTAATAAGGAATTACATATTCATTACCACAAACCTTCTTGTCCTTGACTAAATCTGTTATTACAATCCCTCTTGTTTTCAGAAAAAGCTCAAAAGGAGAAGCATTTGTGTTCTGCTCTTTTGGGTTGGAGTATTTTCCATTTACCAATGCTAGAAGAATAGTTAATACATTTGTATCTCTTCTATTAATATTCTCATGATATGGTTGGTTGTAATATGACAGCAAACAATTGTAGCAACCAGAGATACACTCCGCTTTTTTGTCTCCCAAATCTTCCAATGAAAGAATCTCTTTGCTAGAGTCAAATGAATAATGCATTATCTCTAATGCTTGCTTACAAATAGTTCTAAGGTAAACATTGGAACTGACAATTCTAG
>CAVJIN010000089.1:0-4451 GCA_963649615.1 bacterium | reverse complement strand
CTATGTGCAGGCAGGCGACTATATTAAGAGCTTGCCTGTAGCTACAGCAGAGCAAGCAGAGGAGTATGTGATTGAGAACTATTATGAGTTGATAGAAAAAAGCCTGTAAAGACGAATCCTTACAGGCTCATGGTAGTTATAACACGTCTACCAAAGTGCGTTTTAGAATGACTTTAGCACAAAAAACAGTCTAAAACATCGTTATTTTAACCCACAGCCCTTGCGAGCTGACATGGTTACTATAGCACGAAATTGGGAATTGTCAAGAAAAATCGTGCGTGTGGGATTAAAAGGGAAAACGTGGGAGCATAAGGCACACAACTCAAAGCCTTATATGCAATAATAATGTATGAATAATTGTCTTTACTTAAAAGACAAAGGAAAGGTTCTTTTAGGCATGGAAACAGAGGATAGAATGAGTTTACTTGAGGATAAAGTTAGAAATCATGAAGAACGGCTAGATAGACACTCAAGGCGAATCTATGCCGTTGAAGAAGGACTTTCTAAAAAGAGCGAGGAAATTAGCGAAATTCGCACAGACGTGAATTCGCTATCATCTCAGCTTAAAGACGTTGTTAAGAATCAAGAAATTACAAACAAGAAAATCAATTCTCTTGATAGCAAGCTAGACAGCCATGGCAAGTGGCTCAAGTTCATGTCACTAGCAATCGTTGTTACTTTGGTTGTTATCTTCATGAAAGACACAGAAACAGCCAAAAGTATCGTTGAGATTTTAGCCATACTTAAAGGCAGTGCGTTAATTGTTTAACGTACTAGTGTAGCACAAGCAATCTTTCTGTATGAGCTTAATTATTGTCTTTCTATTTTTACTGGCTAACCAAATTTGGAAAGGAGATACGAAAATGTTGTTAGAAGTAATTAAAGCATTTTTTGTTGAGTATTGGGTGACAATCCTTGTAGCCATACTATCCAGCTTTTGTTGTGCTGCAATAGTAGACTTATACAAAAAGGGTGTGTTCACAAAGCTAGAGGAGCATTATCAAGCAAACGAAAGCAAGCTTGCCAAGATTAAAGTTATCAAGTCTGCTTCCTCTATGGTTCTTGCAGGAATTATCACTGGTGTGTTTCTGTATTGTCTTCACAAGTCAAGCCTTCCTTGCATTGGAGATGAGGCACTAATGCCAATTTGGGTTACAGCCTTATATCTCTTACAGCTCTACTTTGGCATGCGTGGCATTAAAACTGTCATGGAAAAGGTTCTTGGCACTTTTGTAGCACAGCCAAAAGAAAAGAAAAAGAAGATGAAAAAGGTTGTCACATACGTTGAGGCAAACGAGGAATAAAAAGAATGAATAGCACAGCAGTTGCGTCTATCATTTTAGGAATAATCACTGTAGTTCTTTCTGTCCTTCTTGGTAAAAAGACGGGACAGAAAGAGGCTATTGAGGAGCAAATAGAGGGCGTTAAGGCTCAACTTTCTGCAAGCCAAAAAGAAACACAACTTGCACAAGAAAATGCCGTACAAGCTCAAAAACAAGCCTCAGAGGCTAAAAGCCAATTATCCAAGGCAAATGTTATTGCACAGCAAAAAGCAGTTGAATACGACGTACTAGATAGCGTTAAAGACAAAATTATAGACTACATCCAACATGGAGCAGAAAGCGATATAGCCATGCAGGACTTATCTAACAAGCTTGAGAACGCAAGAGAACGCAATGACATTGAAAGTGCTATTCAAGTTGCAAGACTTCAAGCAGAGCGAGCTGTGGCCCTTGGAATGAGTAGAGCCTCCTCTGATAGCAACGAACAAGCTAAGGAGTAAATAAATTGAAAAAATCATGCTTATATACCTTCTTGTTATTGTTCTTTCTTTGCTTGTCTGTATTGTTTACTTCTTGTGCAACAAAGCAGAAAACAGAATACGTAACAGTCACAGAAACAAAGATAGAGACGATAACAGAAACTGAATATGTTCCAGTGTATGTAGATCTAAACGATACTATTAAGACCGTCATTGAACAAAGACCTGACAATTCTACATACATCATCCTAACTGGTGACAATGTAAAGACAATTTGGGAAGTCATGGCTAACTCATGGGCATATCAATGTGCATGGGAAGATTGGCAAGCTTATGCAGAACTACTTGAGGAAACCCTCTATATTTGCCGTGACAAGTGTATAGACCCAAACACTACCGTAGATGTAAATACAGACTCAGAAGAGCCTACATCTTACACATATATTCCTTCGGATTTGACTATACCTGTAATAGGGTAGTATTCAATAATTCTCCACTGTGCCTCTTGCTAACAACAAGAGGCCTCTTTATATACGCATAAAAGTTGACAGATTAGCAACTGTCATCTATATTGTTTATGGGTGTTATAATTCATTACTTTAGGCTATTTGTTCAACTGTTCCCTTCCTTTAGCAAATAGCCTTTTTATTGACCACTAACGAGTTATTGTTTATACTTTACTTGCGGGCAACTTCGAGTATAGTTCACGCATAAAGACTCCTTCTCCCTTCATGGTTGTCAGTATCCCCATGAAGGGTTTTTTGTTAATGTTGACGATTCAGCAACCTCAGCTTATAATTAAAGAGGATTTTCGATTTCTTTCATGGTTTCGCATTTTCATTGTTCACTTGCCTCCTGTTGTTGTTTGCCTCTTGCGACAGGAGGCTCTTTTTTATTTCAACTTGTCGGAAAAACTGACAAATTCAACAGTGCTTGAAGTGTGCTTGAAGTGGACTTGAAGTGGACTTGAAGTGGACTTAAGCATGTACTTAAGTATAGTCGAACAGTAGTTGAACTGGACTTGAAGTGAACTTGAAGTGTACTTGAATTCTTGGCTAAACTCAAATTGGGCCATGGCAAGAATGGCTCCATAAGGTTTAGGGCAGATGACATCGAATCTTGGGTACAAAGCAAGATTGTAGAGGCATATGCCTACAAATGAGGGGAGGTGATTTATGTATAAAAAAACCCCTCAGGAGCGAGGAGCAAATTACTGTATCAGTATAACTCAAAAACCAAACAATAACAACAATATTTTTTAAAAAAATTTTTTTAAAACCCAAAAAGTTTTCAGACCCCATTTAGAGCAAAAAAGAGGGACTACATCCGTAATCCCTCAAAACTTCACGCACAACGCTACACAATGCCCTCAGATTGCGTTTGTTGCATTAAGTGGCATAATTTCACATCTTGTAAAACAAGGGCAAAAAGAGCACGTGTGACATGGCTAATATGTTCAAGTAAAATGTGCATCAAGGCTCTCATATCCATTTTCTACTCCTTGTGTTCTCTCTTCTTAATATCTAAAGGGAGTACCATCACAAATGTTTTTGTAAACATCACCTTCCGCCATGCCTAGCTGGAGGTTCCATTCTTCCAAAAGATCTTCAGCTTCATCTATTGTTCGTTTGCCTACACCTCTTTGCTTGACAAGGTCTTCTAGTGAGATAGTGGCCATGTCTATGATTGTTTTTACTCCCAGTTTCTGTAAAGCATGGAACAATCTTACAGTGCACAGATCTTCAATTGGAGTTTCCGCCAATCTAACACTGGTGTCTGTACATCTTTCCACCATTCCCTTCACCCTTTCATAGCTTTCATCATAACTTTCACATACTAATACTTGCTTTGTAATCATAACAGGGCTTTTAGGGTTGTCTGCCTTCATCAAAGTAATGCTTCCAGCGTCAACTAAAACAGGTTTTCCTTTTTGATGTAATTCAATAAACATACTAGATCTCCTTTTAATTTTTCAAAAGTTTTTCACGTGACATTTAGAGGCTTTTTGGGTGGCAACCTCTTTGTTAGATGCAAGTTTCCTAATCCATTAGTCAAATCACCTTTGCTGTCTATCCTCAAGCTATCTAGAGTAAAGGAAATATGCAGACCGCAAAAAGTCAAAAAATATAGCTTTGTTTCATCAATAATGACATCTAGAGATTTGCGACAAAATGCCTTTCCTTCTGACTTATCGATTGGGTAAGGCATCCAAGAGCCTGTTTCAAACCATTCAATCACATCTGCATGCTTCATTGCTTGCCTCCTCTTCAAATTCATCAAATTGCTCGTAATAAATTAAATCCATAGTGTACCTCCATAAAACTGTTGTGCGTGCCATTTAGACGGATAGAAGGCTAAAATACAAGTTAGAAACCTCCTTCTTGCGCCCTCCCCAATCGCGTATAAACTCCTCTCTAGTTAGTTTATAACTCCCATCTTTGAGCCTTTTCATGTCATAACGAATTCTATTGCTAGCACAGCAATTGACATTGTTTGCTAACATATACTCGATTGCTGCTCTGTCAACCTTTGTGAAATGGTTCCCACTTAACCCTTTGTCTTTTAATGCTTTTATTCTCATTCGTGCATACTCCTTAAAATGCAAAAGTTTTTTGTGCGCTATTTAGACACCTTGTTCCAAATATTCCTTATCCCTTGCCTTTGGTGTCATCGCTAGGAGCCTTTTTTC
>CAVJIN010000088.1:0-4521 GCA_963649615.1 bacterium | reverse complement strand
AGAATGATGGATCGTGAATTGCGAGAAGTCGTTTTATGTCCCTAGTAGTATTTTTTTTCTTATCCGTTTCTTTCATTTTATTTATTCCTTATTATTAATAGATTTAAGGCATATATAAATCTTATAGTTTCTAAATCGTAGTCTCCGGCTGGTTAGCTGGGTCAAATAGGTAAAAACTACGACGTGTTATGATTTCACGTGGAATAGTTTTAGACACAACTAGATAAAGGAAATCAAATGGTAACCCTCTTGTTAGATTAGCAAAGAAAACCTTTATTTTGGCGTTTGGTGTTCCTTTTTCTATTTTTATTGGGTTGCGATTCTTAAAAGCAAATATTGAAACTTTTCCTTCTTTATTCTTCCTAAGCGCCCACTTAACATCTTCACAAGAAAGTACTAAGACATACCGTTTTCCCGATTGCATTAAAGCTATGTGTTTGAAAACATACTCTTCACCAGAGACCACCAAACGTGGATTGTTAAACCAACGCAAAAGATCTTCTTTCGTTGATATTTTCTCTTCTGATTTAACCATGCTAGACTTCACATTATCACTAGTTGAGTTTTGAGAATTGCTTGTAAATATAGGATTTTGAATTATAGCATTGCAAGGAAAATATTGACGTGCTACTGAAATAAAATCTTTAAATGACATTTTCCATGTCAATTTATCGAATGCGGCATAAATTTTTGCAATTGGTGTTTTTCTTTTTATTGTGACCGCTCTGTTATTGCTGAAAGGTTGTGCTATCACAAATCCTTTCCTGCTTTGACTTAACTTCCATGTTATACCTTCACAGGTAAGTTCCAGAGTATATTTATTACTCACAGATTTCCAAAGGAGTATACTTTCAAAAACGTATTCCTTCCAGTTTATGACAAATCTAGGGCCTTTGCACCATCTGGATAATTCTTTTTTTGAGGCCTTTTTTTGCTCCTTTTTTGGCTTACTTACCTTCAAAAAAACTTCTTTTCGTTTTGAGGAGCTAACTTTTGGCACATTGCTTTTCTTGATTTTGACCTTATTCTCTTTTTCTTCCTTCCGCTTTGGCTCTGTATATGCAACAGCTTTCTTTTTTGAAGCTTTCTTTTTTGAAGGTTTAACCGAAGGTTTGATTGGAAGGTGCATAACGACACCATATCGCGGAACACTGAAATTACCCATGACGTAATTATAACATGCATTTAAAGGCTACAGAGCAAAAAGTTCTTCTAAATTCCCAGCCCTGCACAGCAATGCATACCTTGTTTAATTCTTCCTATTATCTGCTCTGTTGTATAAGGTACTAATAGCGAGCCTTGAGCATAAGTGTAGTCTACGTTTTTGGTATAGGTAGTTGTGTCTCCGTTTTTAGCCTTTTGTTTCTCTGCTACAAGTTGAGCATCTTCTGAACTGGCAGTTAATTTCTCTCTTGCTTTCTTAGCTTCTAATTGGTCGTCTCTGTATTTTAACAGAGGTTCATAATCATCTTTTGTTCCAAAATAAGGCATAGAGGCTATTTGCTCTTCAACCGCATTTTTATTTATTGTTTTTAGCCTTTCTGGAAGTTTTGATAGTGTTTCTTCGATTGAACTGTCTCCCCAGTGGAGAGCAAACACATCTGGTTGCCCTAAAATGTCAATCTTCGCTTTCCATTCAGCCGAAGCGTAATCCATATTAAATGGTATTTTGCCGTCAACAACAAAACCCATTCTCTCATATAGAGTCACTAAGTTTTTACCATAACAGTCTAATTTTCTGCCACCATTTGATATGGCATTTAGTAGTATTGAATAAGCTGAATTTGGATGATTGGCAACGGTTTTATCTGAAAATACAGAAACAATATCGTCTTTGTGAAGAGCAAAGCCAGTTGAGCCATCATCTGAAAGGAACAGCCTAATGTCTTTATTGTTATAGCCTGTTTCTATCCAGTCTCCATGATCAATATCATCTACAGGGTACACGGAAACATATAGTCCATATTGTTGCGTTTGACTTGCTCTTTCTATTGCATCATGGAATTTAACAGCATTTTCTCTTGTTTGCGTTGCTTCTGGAGTTGCAACGTAGTGGGCTTCTTTATTGTGTTGTTTTATTAGCTTATCAAGCTGAACTGCTCCATTCCCCAGTTCACTATTTCGTCCAAAGTTTTGTCTTTCATTGAACCTATTTGTTTTTGATATTCCGTCAGAAAATAAATATCCTGTGCGTCCTTCATCATGTCCAAGTTCAGAAGTTTGCAGAGTTCCTCTTTCGTGTAATTGTCCTTGGTAAACGTCATTGTTTTCTCCTGTATTTATTATACCATTTTCAGTACCAGCGTCCAAGCTATTTACTCTCTTTGTATAGACCAGTGGTCTATTATTCATCATCTGGGCTAGGGTTGTATCTGAGAGAGATTCCATTAGAGCTGTAACATCTTCATCGCTAGCAAGTTCAGTGTTCTCTACTGCTGAAGATATTTCATCTCTTAGGTCTAGTGCATATCCTTTAAGCTCTTGCCATATGGTAGATTTATCTTCTGTTGTTGAATTGTTGAGTGGAGCTATTACCTGGGTAAATGCAAAGTTCAAGAATTTAAGACTTTCTTATTAGCACCCTACCCCTTTAGCACACTCTCTAAAATCGCTCAATTTGTATCCAAGCCAACCTACTAAGGCTTTAGCCAAGAAATGCATTGATACCAGATTTTGAGCCAGTTAATTTCTTATTATACAAGAAAATAAAAATTGGCTCATTTTTTGTATTAGGGGTTCTTGGGTTAGATTTGTTATAATACTAACACTTTTTTCGCTTTGTCCCAAAATTTTAGCACCCCTCCCAATTTCTCTCAAAAGGTTTAAGGGTTTCTTCTCAAATTGTTTGTTTTCGCAAAAAAATCGCATTTGGCTCACTTGGCTTTGAGACTGAGGCATTAAGCTAAATTCTTGTGGGTAAATATCTTAGTGGCATATCTGAGCTTGAACGGCTCAAGGGTTCAGTACCCTTCTTTCAAAAGGTATATTGGTTGGCTTTGATACAAGAGGATTTTTATTGAAAGGGACAGAGATATTAAATGTCTAACTCAAGAAATTATGCTTAGAAAACTAAACTTCTACGACTTTGCCGTGAATCTTTTGATTAATAAGCAAAAATTTATGTAACTCATCAGAAATATAACTTGATATTTTAGCAATATAGTCGTCATTTCTTAGTTTGTGAGAGATTTCAGTGTCAATCTCGTTGCTTCTTGTTCCTTGAAGTTCTAATTGCCCAATAACTTTTTTATACACATCCTTGTCTTTTGTAATTAGTGAGAGTGAACCTATCCTTAGTTTTCCAAGTAGCCACGTAAAATTGTCAAATTCACTAAATTTTATTTTTCTGTCTAAACAAAACGAAATTATGTTATGTAAAAACTGCTCATCCCCGCCTTTATTAAAGCCCACATCACTTAGCCCATAATAGTCCAACACAGATTGATCTCTTAAGGTCTCTTTTACTAACGTATCTTCAATTGGAAAGTCGTGTTTATTAACAAAATATAAATACTTTGAAATATGCGAACAAGCTTTTCCTGCATCATTACCATCTTTCTTAATACCATAATGGCCTGAAAATAGTTCTTCTATTTTTGATGTTATCTCGTTATTTTTGTATTTTTGAATCTCAACCTTTAGCACTTCATCATCTCCAATACCTGATATAGCTGAGGCTAAATCATGAATGCCAAAAAATCTTTTTGTCATGTTGGTAGCATACAGTGAATCAATAACAATAAGGCGAGTATAAATCCCTTCTATTGAAGAAGAATCCGTTTTTCTGAAAAGATTATCAATTAGATTCCTACAAAAAGCATATCCGGTTTCTCCATTTAAAATTGTCACAGCTAACTTAATATCTTCTTTAAGTTGATTCTCTTTTACTCTTTTGTCCGCTTGTTTTTCTGAATTCATGTTCACTCCTTTTCTTTTATTTATTTTTTTAGATTTAGATTAAGGGCGTTGCCCTAAGATTTTAGATTAAAGATTGACCCATAAAGCTGGACGAATACCAAGTGTGTAGTCCACACTGGAGCCGAAGTCGAAGACGTTGCCAAAGTAGTCCACTTCCGCCGCATAGTACTGAATACCTGGAGAGCGAAGCCTCCAATCGTCCCCACTAGTTTGATTGCGGTAACAGGCGATTCTATCTGCATCACTTGCAAAATAAGACTTAGCTTCGTCAATGCTCAAGAGGAATACATTATCATTGGTATTATTGCCACCGCTTGTTCCATAACGGGTATTGTCTCTATTAAGCACTTCAGTTTGAACAATCTTGGCCTTTTCAGCCTCGGTAAACGAAGAACTGTAGAAGTCACCATTGAGCCAAGTACGGAGTGTACAAGTCTCCCATGTTACATCGGTTTTTATATCATTATATTTTTTGTTACATAAGAGATATCTGCTCAGAAGTAAAGCCTTGCCATCTTTTTCTTCTAGACATATCCAGTCAATTGGCGAGTCTTCATAAGTTCCTAAAGTAACTTGCCACTTGAAACAGTTAATACATCGTAT
>CAVJIN010000087.1:0-4532 GCA_963649615.1 bacterium | reverse complement strand
TCAAAATCCCTATTTACAAGAAGATATTTGTCTGATACCATTAACTGTAACTTTTAAAATTACATTTTGTTGAAAAGATGGGTTTATATGGATGGTATTTTTATAATTGCAGTTCACGCATTAGTTTATTTGGGCCATGTTGAAGACTATGTTTCAAGTGAACAACTTGCAAAGAACATATGCGCAAATCCTGCAAGAATTAGAAAAGTCCTGTCGCAATTGCGCAACAAGGGTTTTGTTGAGACAAAAGAGGGAAAGCTAGGAGGTTACAAAATAAGCAAAGACCCAAGAACTATAACCCTTAAGGATATAGCAAGTGCATTGAATTCTTCCTTTGCTAAACCTACATGGAAAAGCACTGAATTCGATAAAAACTGTCTTATTTCTACCCACATGAAAGACATCATGGACTCTCTAGGGCAAGAAATGGACAAGATATTGTATAAATTCCTTGAGAACATAAGCGTCAAGGAAATAGAAAACAAAATCCTGAGTAAAGATTGGTCTGAGGTGGCCACTGCACAACGCAAAGAGGTAAAAAATGAATCCACACAACGTAGTACAGATTTTAAGGGGAAAAAGTAAAACAATATTAGTCTTCTTGCTTTTGTTTTACATGATTTTCCAAGTTCAAGCCCAAGGAAAAACAGAAAAAGCAACAGAAGAAACACAAACCACACCAACAAATGAGGAATTGAACATGCCAGACGAAAAAATGGAACCCAAGATGGAACATAGCGAGAACGTTATCTACCTAGCCGGGGGTTGTTTTTGGGGCCTTGAACACTTAATGCAAAGCCTAAATGGAGTCATTGACGCCCAAAGTGGTTATGCCAATGGCAAAAGACCAGAAGATGCAAACTACAAAACAATAATCAAAGGAGGAACAGGTTTCAAAGAAACCGTTAAAGTCACATACGACACTAAGCAAACCTCGTTAGACGCAATTCTATTTGCTTATTTTTACGTCATAGACCCAACAGTTAGAAACAGACAAGGCAACGATATAGGTGAACAATACCAGACAGGCATCTATTACATCAATGACCAACAGAAAGCCATAGTAGACAGAATTGTCACCATAGAAAAAAGCCGAGCAAAGAAATTCTTTGTTGAAGTTGAGCCATTAAAGAACTTCTATCCAGCAGAAGAGTACCACCAAGATTATCTAGTCAAAAACCCCTTTGGCTATTGCCATATACCAAGAGAGGAAATGCAACTTCTTGCATCTCTCAAGATAGACCCTGGCAAATATCTAAAGCCAGCACAAGAACTTATCAAAGAAAACCTCACCGCCCTACAGTATGAAGTCACCCAAAACAACGCAACTGAAAGGCCCTTTGTAAATGAGTACTGGAACAAATTTGACAAAGGCATTTATGTAGATATTGTCACAGGTGAGCCCCTATTTTCGTCTTTGGACAAGTTTGAAAGCTCCTGCGGATGGCCAGCATTCTCATCTCCAATTGAAGAGCCATCTGTTGTTAAGCTCATGGATACAAGCCACGGCATGGTCCGCACAGAAGTCAGAAGTCGCGCCGGTGATAGCCATCTTGGACACGTCTTTCAAGGGGACAGCGAGTCTCCCAATGGAGTGCGATACTGCATAAACAGCGCCTCCATTCGTTTCATCCCCTATGCCGATATGGACAAAGAAGGCTATGGATATTTGAAATACATTTTTGAATAAAGAAATAAAACCATGAAGAAAGTTATTTTCCTTAGGATAGTTTTAACCCTCATAGCCATGCTCTTTATTGCCATTGGCATAACAAGAGGAGAAGTAGCTATTGTTCTGAACAAGGCAATAAAGCTGTGCTTAGAATGCGTTGGAATAGGATAATGAAAGAGAAAAAGACCAAAACCTTATCATTTTTACTCTCTAAATACAGATATTTAATTGGAGCTTTAGCCACCTTTCTTTCCAACATACATATTCTAAATTTTGCAAAAGGAACAATTAACCAAAGTACAACCAAGAGCTTTTGTGTTCCGGGTCTTAATTGCTATTCATGTCCTGCTGCAACTGGAGCCTGCCCTATTGGAGCCTTTCAAGCTGTTGTGGGCTCACCTGAATACAACTTCTCCTATTATGTTACAGGAACACTAATCTTCTTTGGCATTACACTTGCGAGAGCTGTTTGTGGCTTTCTTTGTCCCTTTGGTTGGTTTCAAGAATTGTTGTATAAAGTTCCAACAAAAAAGATTTCAACAAAGAAAATGCGAAAGCTCACATCTGTAAAATATGTAATTCTTGCTGTCTTTGTTGTAATACTTCCAATGTTTGTTGTAGATGAAATTGGACTTTCTATTCCTTTCTTTTGTAAGTATATATGTCCTGTTGGGGTCTTAGAAGGTGCTATTCCACTTGCAATTGTAAGCACAACAATCAGAGAAGCCTTAGGATTTTTGTTCAGTTGGAAAATGACCATTTTAATGGCAGTCATTTTAATATCGGTCTTAGTTTATAGACCATTTTGTAAGTGGATATGCCCCCTTGGTGCGTTTTATTCCCTGTTCAATAAAATATCGCTGGTAAGGCTTAGCGTTGACAAGGATAGGTGCATCTCATGTGGTAAGTGTGATCAAGTGTGCAAGATGGATGTTGTTGTAACAGAGAATGCGAATGATAGCGAGTGCATACGCTGTGGAAAATGCATAAAAGCATGTCCTACTTGTGCAATATCGTTCTCATGCTCTGCTTTGGATAAATTCAACAAAAAAATTGAAGAGGTTTGTGCAAAAACCTCAATGGAGGAAAAAAAATGAACACAAAATTGAACGCAAAAAAATTAATCATGTTACTTGTTATTTTCCTTGTTAGCATAGCAATCCTCTGTGCAAAAGAAGGAGATATGTTCCCTTCGTTTGAAGGAACAGACCTTAATGGAAATCCTGTTGACCAGTCAATCTTTCTAGGAAAGGTTACTGTTGTAAACTTTTGGTTCTCAACCTGCCCTCCCTGCCTTGCCGAGCTTGGAGACTTGGATGCTCTTGATAAAGAATTGCGACAAAAAGGTGGGATGGTTGTTGGTATTAATGTAGATACCCTTAACAACAACACAAAAATGATTGAAAAAGCCAAGTCCATTCTTAAAGCAAAAAATGCAAGCTATATGAATATTACTTTCTCGTCAAAATCACCTTTAGGCAAACTTGTGTCAAGCATCTACGCTTATCCTACAACCTATGTTCTTGATAAAGAAGGCAAAATTGTAGGCTCTCCTATTCTTGGAGCCATAACAAGTAAGGCAACAAAGGCAAAGTTAATGAGCCTAATTGAGCAGGCACTTGCAAAGAAATGATAACAGCAATGCTTTAGCATCTGTGGCTCTGCCGTGACGGCAGTGCACCCCTCCTTGGAATACCCCACAAACTTGTCCCTTAGTAGTGCACTTTATGTACTGCAATATTTATGAAACATTTTCGTTCAGTTAAAATGGACATTGTAACATATTTCAGCACTTGTGTGGCTGTATGTACATTTTGTGTCATAATCGAAGCATTTTTTGCAAAAAGTGACATCGGGTTCAGTCAGGGCAATGAAATTGGCAAGTAAACCTCTTTAAAGAAGGAAATAAATCATGGGAAAAAGGAAGCTGAAGGCGACTTCCCAATGTGTCAATGGGGAGGCGAAGCTTTGCGGCAGGAAGACGCGAATACGTTTGTCTTACAACAGAAAACATGTCATACTTGAATTATCTTAGAACCATCGGAGGAAAATACAATGAAAAAATGGGTATGTCCAATTTGTGGGTACGTGCATGAGGGAGATGAACCACCTGTAAAGTGTCCTCAGTGCAAATGTCCTGGTGAAAAGTTTGTTGAGCAAAAGGGAGAACTCTCCTGGGCTTCAGAGCATGTTGTAGGCGTAGGCAAGCAATTTGGCGCAGATGTTCCAGAAGAAGTACAAAAAGAAATCATTGACGGGCTCAGAGCCAACTTTGAAGGCGAGTGCTGTGAAGTAGGCATGTATCTTGCAATGGCAAGAGTTGCCCACCGTGAAGGTTTCCCTGAAATTGGGTTATATTGGGAGAAAGCTGGTCTTGAAGAAGCCGAGCACGCAGCTAAATTTGCAGAACTCCTTGGGGAAGTTGTCACAAATTCAACCAAGAAAAATCTTCAAATGAGAGTTGAAGCTGAAAACGGAGCTACATGCGGAAAGACAGAACTTGCAAAACTGGCCAAAAAGTATAATCTTGATGCCATCCACGACACTGTTCACGAGATGGCCAGAGACGAAGCACGTCATGGAAAAGCTTTTGAAGGTCTCTTAAACCGATATTTTAAGAAGTAGTTTTTGAAAACTATTGCAAAAAGATGGACACCTAAGAGGGGATTGCTAGGTGTCCAAGTTTTTGGAAGGAGGGAAAAGTTTCTCCTCTTTTTCAAAATAAAGTCTGGTGTTTACTATTTAAAAGAGGAGCCTTTTGCTTCCCAACATCATTATTCATTCCAAATCCCCTCCAGTTCAGTTGTTTTAACAACATACAACACATTTCTCCTATTGGAAAATGAAAATGCATTTCCCT
>CAVJIN010000086.1:0-4776 GCA_963649615.1 bacterium | reverse complement strand
CCACTGCAAGTGGTCTTTCGTCGTTTATAGAGGGAGGTGTCAATGGGGAGGCGAACTTGTGCACTAAGTTAAATGTTAGTCGTGCTACAGTCACAAGAAATTTATCTGCTCTCAAAAAAACTTCAAAAAATTAAGCGACAAGGCTCAGACAAGAGTGGTACTTGGGCTGTTATAGACAAATAAATCCACTTCTCTTCCATTTGAAGATATCAATTCAAACTCAAGATGTTCATTACTACAGAAATCATTATTGCTTTTTCTTCTGGTTTAGATTCTGCAATCAAAAGTGTTATAGCCACCAAGGTTCCGTTGCTGATAGTTCGTTTACCATCGGCCTTTTTTAGAATTCCATTTTTCTGAAGGAATGTCAAAAACAAAGTGGCTGCGATTCGCTTGCACCCATCTTGAAATGGATGGTCCTTTACGAGCAAATACAGAAGATTTGCTGCCTTTTCTTCAAGAGTGGGATAAACATCTTCTCCATATACTTTTTGGTGAACCGCTGCAAGAATTGCATCAAGCTTTCCTTCTTCTTTTTCAACACCAAACAACGTAGATGAATTTCCAAATTTCATAGAAGAAATAATCTCGTTGCATTCTGCTATTGTTAGAGCAATAACGTTTTTATTTCCATTTGGCTTTGCAATACATTGGTGGTCATAGTCATCTAGAAGATTAAGTGCACTAGTGTAAAGATTGACTGCTTGCATCATTTCATCAATATCAATCTCTGACATGTGTGCAATTATTCTTGTTTCTATTTCTACTGTTTTATTGAGAACCTCAAGACGTTTCTGATTTATGGCATAGCCTTGCAACATATAATTCTTTAAAACAGTGCTAGCCCATTTTCTGAAAATTTGACCTCTTCGTGAGTTCACACGGTATCCAACTGCTAGAATTACATCTAAATTATAGTACTTACTTGGTCTATGGTTGGTACTTTTGTCGAAAAATTCGACAGAAGTCTTTTCATCCAATTCTCCATTCTTAAATAAGTTACCTATATGATAGGCTATAGAAGACCTTGCTGTATCAAACAGAAGACTAATTTGTTCTTGTGTCAGCCATACAGTATCTTCTGATGGACTAACATTGACTTCAAGTTCTAAATTGTTGTCTACAAACTTTACAAGTTCATGATAAGTTTCTTTGTTTGAAATTAGTGCATCATCTTCTATCACCATGACAGCAATACTATCATTTATGTTTTCTTTAGCCAAGAATTAACCCATTTATCTCGCTTTAGTTTGATATATTGGATTGGTACATATAGTTTTGCACGCACCTAAAAAGTCTTAAAGCCTTTTCAAAATTTCGGATACTTGCTTGTCATCATTAATCTGGCTTATTTCAAAGGCTTTCTTGCCTGCATCCTTAATTGATGCTCCAATGTGGTAGAGGGATTTCTTGTCAAGTATCATAAACCTATCGTGAAATTCTGTTGTATAGCTTACTGCAAGGCCTGCGTATTGTTTATTAAAGTCTGCAATCTCAGAACTTGTTAGTTTGCAGTTATTCTGCATTGTGTAGATTTCAACCTTTACACCTTTTTTCTTTTTGGAAAGTAAATCCAGGGTTGCAGTATCAACATAGCCATCAATGAGAATAATTTCTGTTTTTGCTGTTTTTATAATATCTGCAATACATGAGAAAGCATCAAACATTTGGCCTTTGAAAAACAGGATAGCTTTCTTTGTTCTGGGTTCTTCAAGTTGCTTTAAGACTTGTCCAATTGCTTTGTCATGCTCTAGGAGTTTTAAATCTATTTTTGTTAGATGATCTGATAATAATTCATGCTCTGCAAGATATTGGCCTCATTTGCTTAAACATACGAACCAAAGCAAGGCTTTGTTGTGTTGCAAGCTCGCCTTTAAGAACAGTCATTAACATGTAAATCCCCTGCTCTGTAAAAACAAAAGGAAAATATGTACGCCCACCTTTAATTCCTTTGACTTGCATAATCGAGGTGAAATTTTTGCACCTCGATATTTGTTCCACCTCTTTTTGATTTAACTGAAACATCATATCTTCTGGGAATTTCTCAATATTGTTCTTCACTTGACGATTAAAATTCTTTGTTTCATACCCATATATCTCAGCCAAATCAGAGTCCAACATCACTTGAACTCCACGGATTGTATATATCTTGGCTCTAATATCATCAGCAGTTTGTAAAGGCTGTAATAAATCTTTGCTCTGTTCCATACTTAGGAAGTCTAGCACAGAAACTAAACGAAGAGAAAGGAATATGGCAATAATTCTTTTGCTTTTGGAACATTATTTAAACGTTCCCCACTTCCCTCCCATTCCTAAAAGTCACCTTTACTACAAGATTTTCATTTTGCTTTGGAATTTGGTATGTATTGTTTTGTGTGCAAAGAGAAGATTTAAAGCCTTTTTAAGATTTCAGCCACTTGCTTATCCTCTTCTACCAAACAAAGAGAAAAAGCTATCTTAAACTTCTTGTGTAAATGATAAGTTCTGAATTGCCACCATAGAAGTAATTTCATTAGCCAATTTAACAGCCTTCAAATTATAGCGAGAAGGTAAAATCATTCAGTTGTGAATCTATAGGAGCAAGAAACTGTTCTATGACCTTCTTTATAGACTCGACATATGCACTTATTGGCGCTCCATTTGAAGGAAAAATAATAAACACGCTCCCTGATACAGATGCAGTCCCAATTGAAAGCTCTCCGTCATATTCAGCAAAAAAAGCATTATAGTTTGAATATATATTTATGTAATCAATCGAAAGATAATCCTCCTGAACATAAATACTAAGCACCAAGCCATCCTTTGTGGTTACCTCTACACTTGGAGTCCCATAGGAATCATAATATTTACACTTATATGGAGTTGTTTCCTTCATTTCGGACAAAAGATCTTTAGCAAATTGTTCTTTGTTGAACTCTGCAAAAGCCGTTGCTGTAAAAATCACAGTCAGTATTAACACAAATAATAGTTTTTTCATATTTACTCCGGTAATTTCAAATATATTAAATCAAAATGAGATATAAAATTTAGACTTCTGGGGTTTCTGCTCTTTTTATCCAAAGAGCATTTTCACTGTATTTTCCACGAATGTTTTTTGATAGATGTTTGTCGTTCAATTTTTCTATGCCTGAAAGGCTTTTCACATATGTTGAGATCTGAGAATTTAAGTTCTCAATTTGCATATTCTCACCGTCAGGTAAATTCGAGTAATATTCATTGGAAACTTCACTTGTATTGTTAGTTAAATTCTCAATTACATAATGGCTATCAAACGAACAACCAATTCCAACCTCTTTAATTATCCTACAAATCTCTTTCTCTAGCTTTTCTGTCATACAAAAAATCCTCCATTTTATATCTGCCTTTCAAGAAATACCCAACTTATCCTATTAATGTTTATTGGTGTTTTGCTCTCAGTAAATCTTTCTTGTATCAATTTCTTCAAGAGTTTTCTTTTTTGGGGCTGACGACTTCCTTGAATCACTATTAAATTCAATTTTACGCGAAACCAAATATGTCACAGTAGAAACAATAGGAAGAAAAGAAACAAACTTAAAGAACACTGACAAAGGAACAACCGGATCAAAAATCTGCAAAAGCGATAATATAATGAGTATAAAAGCAGACATCTTAAATTTTTTGCCTGCTTGAGCCAGTTTTAACAGAATCCCTGAAACAATCATTTGAAGAACAAGGACTATAATTTGAAAAATAGCTATTGTCTTATACAGATCAGCTATTGAGACTCCACCTGATTGATTCTTCTTCACAAATCCAACTATTTCACCAATCCAGTTGACGTACCATACATCCTCAAGTTCAATTAGCCATTCAAATTTAATCATTGGAACTGATCCAACAATCAAAACTACCAACACACCAATCATTACAATAAGAGAAATACTGCTTACTTTGTTTTTCATTTCAAACTGAACTGACCCCATAAATTTGGACACTCAAAGGAGTCCAAAAATGGGTATCATATCCCTCCAAACTAAGAAACAAGTTCTTAGTATGTTTAAGCAAGGATACAGGAGTCGCAAGATCTCTGAATCCTTACACCTAGATAGATCCACTGTAAAAGAATGGCAATACCTTTACGATGGTGGTGACACTAGGTGGGTCACCAATCAACCAATTTCTAGGGTCTATCGTTTACCTAGCAATCAGAGGAATCTCATTGTTACAGCTTACATAAACAAAGCTTTAACCATGGCAGACCTCTGTCGTACTTTCTTGATTCCTAAAACTGTGTTAAAAGAATGGGTAAGACATTATAAAAAGGTAGGACCATTCACAAGTGCAAACACCAGAGCAGAAAAAGATCAAAGAACTAGAAGACGAGATAAAAGCATTGAAGATTTACTTCAGTGTCTGTGCTCAATCAGAAAAAAACATTCAAAAAAAAACTTCCTTGATGCAGTTGAGCGAGGGAAAAGTACCGGACTTAACACCAGAGGAATTTGCAAAGCTGTAAATCTTCCTCGTTCCACTTATTACTATTGGAAATCCCATCCCAAAGAGGATGTCCCTAATCTTGTTAGTGCAATCCGTACCATTCAGGAAAGGGAAAACTTCAACATTGGATGCAAAAGAATGGCTAAAATGCTTGTTCTTGAAGGTTTCTGTAAAGAAATCAACCACAAGAAGGTTGATGCCATAATGACAAGAAACAACCTGCATGCAAAACAAAAGATTAGAAAACATCCAAAAGATTACTATCGCAAAAAGAAGATAGCAGCATCCCAATTACCCAATAATATTCTTGACCGTAAA
>CAVJIN010000085.1:0-4796 GCA_963649615.1 bacterium | reverse complement strand
CCCAGGGCAAGCGCGCTTTAGATTAAAGCCTTAGAACAGGTGAGCCTCATGCTCCCTTGCTTCTTTATACACAGCCTCAGGCCAAACAGACGCCTGAACCTCTCCAATATGAGCCTTCTGCAAAAGGAACATACAAAGTCTGGACTGCCCTATTCCTCCCCCAATTGTCTGAGGGAACTCTCCGTTTAATAATCTTGAATGCCAGTACAGGTTCTTGCGTTCCTCAGCATCTCTAATCTCTAGCTGACGCAAAAGAGCTTCTTGATCAACACGAATACCCATACTAGAAAGCTCTAGACTACTTTGTCTAACAGAATCCCAAACAATGATATCGCCATTAAGACCATAATGGCCATTGCCAGTTGGAGTAGACCAATCATCGTAGTCAGGCGCACGGCCCGAGTGTGGTGGATTGCCATAACCAATACCAATGAGAAATATAGCTCCATACTTACGAGCAGCCTCAACTTCTCGCTCGCTTGGAGTCAGTTCAGGGTACTGTTTTGCAAGATCCTGAGAATATAAAAAAGTAATATCTTGTGGCAAGTGGTCCTCAAGCTGCGGATAAAACTCAGAAAGCCTGAATGCAGTACGTCTAATCACGTCATAGATTGATCTGACCGTGCTCATCAAGTAATCCAAATTACGCTCGCCCGGCTTCATAATCTTCTCCCAGTCCCACTGGTCAACATAAATTGAGTGAATTGCATCAATATCGTCATCTGGACGAATTGCATTCATGTCCGTATAAAGCCCATAGCCCGGTTTAAAATGCAAGTCCGCCAGAGCCATACGCTTCCACTTAGCCAGCGATTGCACAATCTCCATCTTGGACTCATCCATATTCTTCACCGGGAAGCTCACAGGACGCTCCACTCCATTGAGGTCGTCATTAATACCGCTACCCTGTTTCACAAACAGTGGACTTGTCACACGACTGAGCCTAAGAGACCCAGAGAGCTCTTTTTCAAAGATATCCTTAGCTGCTTTGATAGCTTTTTCCGTGTCATGCAGGTTCAAAACCGGCTTATAATCACGCGGAAACTGATTTGAAATCTTCATTTGTGCCATGATAACCTCTCTTCTTTACTTTTTTTGTGCCGATTTTATTAAAATTCCATAAAAAAAAACAACATTTGTTCAACAAAATAGGTTACCATTTTAACAAAGGAGAAAAAAACTATGAAAAAAATTGCTCTAACCTTACTAATTTTCATGGTTACAATGTGTTTGTTTGCAGAAGATGCATCTTTAAGTGCAAACGATCTAGAAGTTCAAAGCATCACTGAAGTGAAGGAATTTGACGGCTTTAAAATCTACGGAACAGCCTCAAAACCAATTGAAATTCAGGAAATAGATGAACGAACCGCAGAAGACGGAGAGATTTTCAATAATAGAATAAAACTCAACGGAACAGGAACAACAGAGGTATATAGCATTGGCTTTACCGCAAAAAAGGGCCAAAAAGTAACAGTCTATCTAAATAGCTCAAGCAAAACAGATGAACGTGTACTTAACCTCTACACACCAAAAAGCACAGATAAACTTGCCTCCATTGCTGCAGCACCAGCAACAGCAGACATGACAACCGGCATGGGAACGTTTACAATTCCTTTTGATGGAGAATTCCTTATTGGCTCCGCAAAAAGTGGAATTTACGTATACGCAATTGTAATTGAAGACTAAGTTTAGTAAAGAACAATAAAGAACAATGAAGAACTCTCATCTTTTCTGGGTAATAGCCCTTTTTTTGGTTTTAAGTCTATCCTCCGTTTATGCAGCCGATAGATCAAATTGGAACGAGTACAAGGCTCCTGTAGTAACAGAAGTGCAACCATCTGGCTCAAGAGAAATCACAGTTTATCTAGAGGGTATAACAGGCACTGACGGTGCTGACAAACTACTTGTTGAGTTATTTGAAAACAATAGCCTAATTAAGCAGAAAAACCTTGGAAAATCAAAAAATGTTGAGAGACAGACTACTTTTGACATGACTCATAGTGGAACCTACAGCTTAAAGGTCACCGCTTCAAGAAAAGAAGAAACTAGTGTAGTTGAAAGCAAAATTTTTACTTTTGACTACACTCTTCCCCTAGATGCACCACAGGTAGACGCAAAAAATGTAGGCTCAAAAACTCTTACAATCTCATGGGGAAAAGTAGATGAAGCCCAGTATTATGAAGTTCTCATTAAAGATTATTACTCCGGTTCTCTTGTTGCGTTAAAAGATACAGAAAATTGTGAAATATCTTTTACAAACTTAGAACAAAACAAAACCTACTCAATAGAAGTATCTGCAGTTCGTAATGGCGAAAAATCCACCTCATCCCCTCTTAAAAAGACAGCAAAAGATGAAGTGGATAGATCTTGGTATTTCACCTGGTTTGGACAAAGTACAAAAGAAACACTAAACCACTACGAACTGTTAGACTCAGATGACCTTAAAGTCAAACTCTATGCAGGCTCTCGTACAGAACAAGGTGGCAAATTCACAACCTTCCATGATGGTATCTCTTTCTATTATACAAAAATAGATGCTAAAAATGAAAACTTTGAACTCACAGCCACCTTCACCGTTGATTGGATTAACCCAAATCCAGATGGACAAGAAGGTTTTGGCCTTCTAATCCTAGACCGCATAGGAACACATGGAGTAAATAGCGTTAACAACTACACAAATAGCGTTGGACTAATTGCTACCAAATTTGAAGAAAGAATTAATAATGTCAAATATTCAGGCAAAGACGTTTTGGGAGCACGTTTTGTTACAGGAATTACCGCAGAAATTCTTAGCCAAGGAGATAGCGCCATAGCAGAAAATGCCGTAAGTGAAACCCACGCTTTCAGTTATGATCAAAATCACTTTGTAAAAACTGGCGACGTCTACACTTTAACAATCAAGAAAGACAATACAGGCTATCATTGTATCTTTGTACGTCCAGAAGAAGACAAAGAATGGGTCACAAATGAAGATGGCGAATACGAACGCAAAGTCTATCCAGAAGAATTTACTCTCTACGGAACTGAAAACCTCCTCCAACTTGATTCAGAGTATCTTTACGTAGGCTTTGCAGCAGCTAGATGGTGTGAGTGTACAGTAAGTGATGTAAAACTTACTATTACAGACCCCAAAACAGACCCGCCTGCAGAAGAAAAACCCGCAGATCTTGTTGCTCTTTACACAAAGATCAACAGCCCCTCTGGCTACTACTGTCGTGAATATCCATTTGCCTTCACCGCAAATGCAGATGGCTTTATAACAGTAAAACAGTCTGGCTCTAGCCATATCTACATAGATAATATGCCGGTAAAAGCCAATGAGGACTTTTACCAAATAATAAATCTAATAAGTGACTCAAACACCCTCTATGTCACATTCACTCCAGATCCCAATTATAGACCAGGAGAAAACCAAGTAATTGGACAATTCAACGAAGAAACCCAGAAAAACGAAGAAAACTATAATCCAACCTACCTTTATCAAGAAGTAACTGTAAGAGAAATTGCTGGCTCAACAATCTATGTCAGCCCAAAGGGTTTTGGATTTAACAGTGGCACAAAATCAAGCCCACTGGACATAGAAACTGCCTTAAAATACTGCAAACCAGGGCAGACCATAGAACTTGCAGGAGGCACCTATAACATAGCAAAACAGCTAGTAATTGAAAGAGGAAACAATGGAACAGCAGAAGAACCAAAAATCCTAAAAAGTGCCCAAAATGAAGAAGTAATATTAAAATTTGTCAAAACAGCCCTAAAAGGAGGCATTGTTATTTGGGGTGACTACTGGGTTTTCCAAGACTTTGATATATGCAATACACCGGACAACTTAAAAGGCCTTCAGGTAGGTGGAAACTACAATATCATCAAGAACATCACGGCCTACAACTGCGGAGACACCGGCATCCAAATTAGTGGCTCTAGCAGTGAACCTTTTGAAAAATGGCCTCATGACAATCTCATCATAGGATGTATCTCCCACGACAACAGCGACAGTGCCAACAACAATGCAGATGGTTTTGCTGCCAAACTCACCTGTGGTGAAGGCAACGTTTTTGACTCCTGCATAGCCTACTGTAATATTGATGACGGCTGGGACCTCTACTCTAAAATTGAATCCGGCCCAATTGGCGTTGTCACAATTAAAAATTGCATTGCCTATAAAAATGGTAGCCTCTCAACCGGCGTTGGAAACGGAGACGGAAATGGCTTCAAGCTGGGCGGAGATGGAATAGCCGTGGCTCACGTAATTGAAAATTCAATAGCCTTCTCCAACAACACCAACGGCATTACCAGCAACTCCAACCCTGCAGTACAAGTTTACAACTGTACCCTCTATGCCAATGGAAACAGAAATCTAACCTTGTATGGTAAAGGCACAGACGAGCGTCTATACAAAATGGACAAAGTTATCTCTATTGGTGGAGCTCTATCAGATGACATAGCAGAAATGCCATCCCTAGCTTCACCCACCAACTACCTGTGTAACGGCAACGTTGGCGTCAACTCTCTAGGTGAACGTCTTGACAGTTCAATCTTCACCTCCGTTGACACCAAAAACCCAAACATCACCATTGACAAAGACGGTACCATCAACCTGAACGGCCTTCTCTCTCAAACCACCCCCTACGGCGCCCATTTGTAAAAATACATGCCTTCTGCAATTATACTGCGCATAATCCCTTTCTGCGGTAGTTCAACAACTGGTGTTGCAACCCTAAATCTAGGGCGAAAATACATTGGTATAGACTCTGAGCAGGAGTATCTGGCCCTTTCAGAGAGACGGCTATCTCTTT
>CAVJIN010000084.1:4614-4964 GCA_963649615.1 bacterium | reverse complement strand
CCATAAGGCAGAGAATATAGCCAAACAACTCATAATTGATTTCCCAGCTGGCAACATTATATGAACAAAAATTTGCCATTCTTTTGCGCCATCAATTCTTGCACTTTGCATATATTCATTTGGAATTGATAAATAATGTTGTCTTACTAAGAAAATACCAAATGGAGTTGCTGCTGGTGGAATAATTAAACCCCAAAGAGAATTATACAATCCCATTTTCTTAACCATAATGAAAATAGGAATCATCAAAACTTCAAGAGGAAGCATAAGAGTGGCTATAAAAGTTAAGAATAAAAAATTTGAACCTTTGAACTTATACTTTGCAAACGCATATCCACCCATAACACTAA
>CAVJIN010000084.1:0-4572 GCA_963649615.1 bacterium | reverse complement strand
CACTAATAATGACACAAAGCAAAGTGGATAAAACAGTAACAATTGTGGAATTCTTAAAGAACGTTACCCAGTTTCCTGTTTTAAAAGCATTTACATAGTTAATGGGATCAAAACTCTCAGGCAGAAATGTTGGAGGATATTTAAAAAGCTCAATATATCCTTTAAAAGAAGAGAAAAAAATCCAGACAATTGGGAAAAAGAAAACAGTTGAAAGTATTATCAAGATGCAATGTATTGGAATTGAAATTTGATTTCTCTTATTTATGCTTTTTCGCAGAGAAGATACATTAGTCATTAACAGCACCTCCCTTGTTTATCTTAAATTGGAAAATTGTAAAAACTGCCAATATAAATGTTAAAATAAATGATTGCGTACAAGCATAACCCAATTTAAACTTAGAGAATGCAGTATCATATATGTTTTGTACAACAAACTTTGTAGCATCCCCAGGACCTCCTCTAGTGAGGACAGAAACCATTCCGTAGGTTTTAAAAACACCAATGATGCCAGTAATTAAAACTAAGAACAAAGTTGGCTTCAACAAAGGTATTGTTATATGAATAAATCTTTGAAATGGAGTAGCTCCATCCACTTCTGCTGCTTCATAGTAAGTTGTAGAAATGTTCTCAAGCCCAGCCATAAAAATAATCATTGAACCACCTGTACCAGACCACAACGAAGCAAGAATCAATACAATAAATGCTCCCGTTGAATTTGTCATAATACTAGCTTTTGGAAGGCCCATTAAGTCTATTAAATAGTTTATACAACCAGTTGAATCGCCAAATATAAATCTAAAACCTATACCTACAACAATATATGAAATCATTGAGGGCCAATAAAAAACTGTACGATAAATTCCCTTTAGTTTACTGTTCTTCACAAGTTGATATGCAAGAAACAAAGGAAAAATAATTGCAATTGGGAGATAAATGATAGCGTATTTAAACGTTCTAAGAATTGAATTCCAATAATCGGCATCCTTAAAAATTGCTACATAATTTGCCAATCCTGTAAAAGTTGGAGATCCAATACCCTTCCAATCTGTAAATGATAATCCTAAACCATATATAAATGGAATAATTATGAAAATAAAGAAAATTAAAAAATTAGGTAAAATAAGAAGATATGGAAAAACCTTCATCTCAGTTGAATAAATAGAACTCTTTCTTTTCATATAAATAAAACAATCAGAAATACCTTGGCAGAGGATAACCTCTGCCAAACACAATAATGATACTAAATTACTTGCCCATGAAAGTGTTGATGTCGTTATCAATCTTTGCACATAATTCAGATACCGTCATTTCACCGCTAATAACCTTTGGCCAATCGTATGTAATATCTGTGCCAAACGCTGCTGATAGTCCTGGATATCCCCAGTCAAAGGCACCTTCATTTCCAGTATTAGCAAGTTCATTTGCAAATACTGCAAAGTCTTCTGCACAATATGCATAATCAAGTTCAGCACAATCAAGTCTTGGTGAAACAAACATTGCTTCTTCACAGTAACGCTTGCTCTGTTCTTTTGCTGTTACCCAAAGGATAAAATCAACAGCTTCTTGCTCATATCCAGAACCTTGAATAGCTGCTAACTGTTTTCCACCAGGTGTTGAAGATCTTTGAACATCATATGGCATATATGTTGCACACCACTCAAAAGCTGCGATGTTTTCATGATAGTTCTGGAGATTCCAGTTACCAGAGAGATGAGCAGCAACAAGACCCCCTTTGAAAAGGATTCCTGCATCTTCAAATGTAATCCAAGGATTTGGGTTGATAAGTTTTTCTTTGAACATATCCAATGTATAGTTAATTGCTCTTACACTGTTATCAGAAGAGAAATTACCTCCGTTTTCATTTGCAAAACTTCCGCCAAATTCATAAAGCATTGTGGACCATCTATGAGAAGCATTGTCAATAGCCATTGCATATTCAAGACCATTAGCTTCTTTAACTTTTCTGAGAGCATCACGAAATTCATCCCATGTCCAAATATCATCTGGACCACTAGGAAGTTCAACACCTGCCTTGTCAAACATTGTCTTATTAACAATAAGTCCATTTGCGGTTACATCTGATGGAACACTAATAATTGCACCATTTTTCACATAATATGACTCAATAGAACTAATAAACTGACTCTTGAGAGCTTCACCATCTGTATATTTTGAAATATCAACATATGCTTCATAGCAGTTATTGCTAATTCCTTCAGTTGTTCTTGTGATTGCAGGAGCTTCTCCACCAGCAACAGACATCATAATCTTTTGGCTCATATCATTGAATGGGACTTCAATAAGATTAATTTGAATGTCCGGATGCAACTCTTCATACTCATCAATGAGTTTTTGCATTGCAATACCCTCATTACCGTCTGACCACCAGAACATATCCAGTGACTTAACTTTTTTTAAGCTCTCCGATGAACCATTTGCAAACGCAAAAGAAACTGTAAGAGCAATTACGAGTAAAACTGTTAAAAGTTTTTTCATACCTTTTCCCTAACAATAGTTAGGCCTCCTTTTTTTTTGTTTCAAAGAGGTTTTTGCAAAGTTTGTAAAAAAAATTGCAAATCTCCTGTAAACCTTCTATCCCAAACTCAAAAATTGAGTTCTCTTCTCATAAATGGTATTACCTGTTGCCAATCATAGATTTTGCAACCGTGCTCCCCTTTTCTCAAATGATATGCAAGACTTCCCCCTGTAATAGGTGTATTTACTGCTGGAAAATCAAAACTACTTAACCCTTTCTTTCCAAGATTTTCATAAGCTTCACTTGCCAAAACACAAGATTCAAACTCCTTTGGAGGACAAGCCCAGTCATCTTCACTTGCACTAGTAATGTATAAAGGACGAGGTGCAATTAAGGCTAAAAGCATATGTTGGTCCATTGGTAAATCTTCTTCTCTTCCACCATACTCTTTAAGCTTTTGACAAGACCAATGTGGAAATTCTTTTACAATACTTGCAATTTTTTCTCCAGTCTTTCCTCTGTGCATAGCACAGCCACAACACCCACTAACACTAGCAAATACACCAGTGATTCTTTCATCTTGAGCAGCAGCCCACAGTGATGTTTTTCCAGCTCTGGAACAGCCTGCAATAATTATCCTGTTGGTGTCAAATCTTCCATCTGCATAGATAAAATCAACCACTTTGCTCATAGCCCATGCCCAAACTCCAAGAGCACACCAGCCATTATCCCTCTGAGGGGGATAAAGTTCTAGCATTCCAAAATTGCTTTTAATAGGATCATCAAAGGCCAACGAGCCCACATCAACATTAATTGCAGCAATTCCTTGATCTGCAAAATCATACATTGGGAACCGCTCTTCAAGTTTTGCTTTTGGAGCAAAGTCTTTAATAAGAGATACAAAAAGTGGATTATTTGCAAATGGGTCAACTTGCATTATAACAGGAAGTTTTTTATTAGATTCTTTACTAGATTTTTTAAGCACAAGATCAAATTTAAGGTTGGCTACATTTTTTCCCTTTTGGAAATAGTAAGCATAAGACTCTTTTACATGTCCACTTTTAAGTTCAAGTCGTTCAAGGAGAATGCAACCTTGTCTATCAAATGTCATTTCAGGCACTTTGCCATATTCATAGTCTTCAAAGAGTGAAAGAATCTCCTTTCTCCTGCTTTTCCAGTTCTTTTTATCAGAATCATCTCTAAAAATTTGAGGGATTGCCATAGTTTTTCTCCTTGCGCATGCTATGAATACTCTACTTAGAAACCTCTTAGGTGTTACTTAGGTACACATCACACAGGTCTTACGCAAAACGTTTTGCGTTACTTTTTTTCAGAATAAGTCACACACCCTAATTCGTCAAGAAGAATTTTTCCTTATTTCTTCACAGCTCAAATGTCGCAGATTCTTATTGAGTTTGTAACACTACTTATCAGATGCAGATTATTCACCTATTTAAAAGAGGCTTTTAAGAACTCTACAAACAAACCAAATTATGAGACAGTTCCTGCTGTTCTTAGAGAATTAGAGAAAATTGAAATGGTAAGAAACTATGATGGAATCTACCGGCTTAACTACTTCTCTCGTAGTTATTGTTTCAGGGAAACTTCCTTCTTCGTAAACCTCTTCTTGAATCTTGTAGCCAAGGCTCTGATGAAGTCTCTGGAGATTGAAGAACCTTTCAAACTCTTCTTTTGATTAAGGCTGGATACATTTCTCTTTATGTGGATATATTTCTATTCTGAAATTTGGTTCTACTCTTGGAAACTGTAAAGCTTATCCCAAGAAACAACAAAAGCAGTCTCTAGAACTGCCTTTTGAGATTTTTTTGGCTCCTCTCTAAGAGGTTTTTGCAAAAGCCTCCTAAAAGTAATGCTACTCCAATTCGAGAGATTTGATATTTTCAGTTAGAGAGATTCGAAAGTACAAAAGGGAGCAAAAATCAAACACAACTCTTCTCAATAATTATGGCCTCCGGAAGAAGTCAACAAAAATACGATATGATGCTTAATTTGCGAGATTTACCATTTAGTCCTTCCCAACTCCCAGCATACACAAGCACAATTTTTCTACAATCTCATGGATGTTGTCCATTTCC
>CAVJIN010000083.1:2464-4977 GCA_963649615.1 bacterium | reverse complement strand
TCACGCCACCCTGTCACGGTGGAGGCCACGGGTTCGAGCCCCGTAGATCTCGTAAGGTAAAGCCTTGTAATGTAACAAATTACAAGGCTTTTATTTTTATTTTAGGTCTTCTTAACCCCCTCATGTGCCAAGTCTATGTGCCAAGTAAAGAAAAGATAATTGAAAAGAAGAACTATTTTTTCGCTGAAAAATTTTGGTAAAAAGTTCCTTTGCCGTACAATTTAGGTAATGAAAAATAATAAAGTTCAATTATCTACAGAAGAAAACGCTAAGCAGAATCCTGAAAAAGGAGCTGTCATGAGCAAAAGAAGGGCAAAAAGAACCACAACCAATTGTGAGCTCTTTAGTCTTTATCCATCACCAGATGGAACATTTTGGAAATGGTTCAGATTTAATTCCCAAAAGAACCGTGGAGGCAAAAAAGACATTGCAATAATAGCTAGAAAAGCGGGTTTCATTGTTAACGAGCCAATCACTAATGTGCTCGATGCAAGAATGTACGTTGAGACTGCTATTGAAAAAGGACTCTTACAAGTTCCTGGTTCAGACCCATTAGGCGGAATGAAAAACGCATGCAATATTAAACTTAGAAACTTTGTAATTAGGATGATGGATCCCAAAGAAGACCTTTTTAATTGGTTACAGGGAGACCCTAAAACAAAAATTGGTATCCGCCGTTTTAAATCCTATGCCTCCTCTTTTAGGCTTCATGGCTATGATGCCCTTCCAGAGAACTTAAAACTAGTAGAGGCCACACGTGAAGATATTGAGCGTTTTATTAGAAAAATGAGGTCTTCTTCTTGTTCCGATGATATCGTTAGCAACTGCTTTCAGTCTGTAAGAAAAGCGTATCTGTACGCAATCAAAGAACTCAAAATAGTTCGCGAAGATCCAACAGAGGGGATAAAAATTACATACACTAGTAATAGCGAAAGAGATCTTCTTAGACCTTATGAGCTAATAGACTTACTTGAAAACCTTAGACAAAAGGCAGAAAGCACAGAACCCAGTAAACGCAGTTACGCGAAAAGCATTTATGTAGCCGTAAAACTTATGATTCATACTGGCATGCGTGAAGGAGAAGTAAGAGCATTAAGAATTTCAAAAGTTGAAAGGCTCCTCAGCGACCAAAGAGAACCAACAAAAATATTCCGTATTAGAGTTGACTCTAGTTGGGAAGAAATGACTCAATCCATTAAGCCTCCAAAGAATGGAAAATCTAGAGACGTTTTTATTTGGGAAGACCTTGCAGAATTGCTGTTTGATCTTTACAAGGAAAACAAAAGCCCTAAGGGTTTTATTTTCTGTTGCTTAACTAACACTTCAATTCCTCTCACAAAAAACAATTTCACGGACTATGTATACCCTGCGTTGAGAGAGATAGGAATACCAGAAGAGAAGAGACTTGAAAGAAAAATTACCATGCATTCTTTTAGGCATTTTTTCATAACTCGTGCAGAAGCTATATCTTCATATCAGTGGCATAAGGAGATTATGGAAACAACAGGACATGAGACAGAAACAGCACACTCTGTGTATATGCAATACAACTTTCTTGCGGCCTATTATATGGCTCGTCTTTCACGAGATTTGCTTAAAGAAGACAACCTAAAAGAGATTTATAAAGATGCAATCGTCGAGGCGGGAACGCCATTATTTGATAAGAAGGAGGAATGATTTTATGGAAAAGAAACCTTTCATAAGTTATTCAGAAGCAGCTGAGATTTTGGGCATTAAAATGACTACTCTCTACAGCTACATTTGGGCAAGAAAGCTTGTCCCAATTAAGAGACCAGGCTGGAAATCTGTCTTCAACAGAGACTACATAATGGCCATAGCAAACGGGACTTCTTTGGAAGAAGAGAACGAAAAAAGAAAGAAGTAAAACAAGACTTTCTCTTTCTAATCTCTAGCCTTTTTCTTAAGAGGCTAGAGATAGTTTATGCCCTCTAGAACATTAACGAAGGTTTTGAAAACTCTCTAAAAAAACTCTTTGCAAAAGACAAGAAATACTGGTTTGTTGTTCATTTTTTTAACGGCAAGTGGCTCAGTTTTAATCAGTTATTTTGGCTCAACCCTAATCAATTTAGTGGCTCTCAACTTGGCGTAGTCAAGACCTGTTTTTTTTCACAACTAACTTTTTATAACAAAAAGAATTGTGAGTCAAAACAACAAAGATTTTTCACCGTACGAAAAAATGTGAAACAATTTATGTGTCTACATCATAACAAGTTAATAGGTTTTTTGTGGCCTTTTTGGTGTGTTTTTTTCACAAATTAAGCATGTTGCTGTAAAAATGTTGTATTTTTCACGCATAATTCAATACGGCACAAACAATTACGCATAAAAACAACAGCTGTTTTCACACCTTCCTTTTTTGTGAAAACGTTTTATTCTTTTTAGGAAAAGAAAATAGCTCGAGAAACTCGGTGAAATAAGTAGGATTTTTTCATGCTTCTCTTTTTATTGAGTCCAACGGCCCAACTGAGCCACAAGACCGATTCAAAGAGAGC
>CAVJIN010000083.1:0-2454 GCA_963649615.1 bacterium | reverse complement strand
TTCTTCAGTGATGTTTTTCGTTTCTATGTACAATTTTTTGAGCGCAAAAATTGCACTATAGTTCTTTGTTTCTACTCTTAACATCACCTTGGAACTTACATTTTCTAGAACACAAACAAGCCCTTCCAATTCCAATTGTATAGAATCTCCTTCTTTGAAGAAAAGGCTATAACCTTGTGCTGTTGGACGAACAAGAAGAGTCTTTTGAACTCCCTCTTGTTGCGCCTGTTTGTTCGTTGTGTAAAGATGCAAAACCAATTCATGAAGCAAAGCATTTTGCTCTTCTGCGATAGCATAAATTTCAAAGAAGACATCGGTAAATGTGTCTAAACAAAGCCCGAGTAGATAATTGTTTTTTGAAACTACATTCATAAAAACGGCTCCTGTTAATTCAGATTTTAATTAGGTAAAACTTACCCTTTTTCATGTGGACGACAATGCGTCTCAAGGCGCAAGAAACAAAGACTCAATTATAAAACAAGCTCATGAAATGCCCTCCCTATCTCAAGTTTGGGTACGATAAAACTTGCATCATAAAGTGGCGTTGACAAGCTAAGAATTGGAGTGTTGTTTATGCTCTCAATACAAACAGTGTATCCTTCTAGCGACAAACTCAAATGCTCCCTTGGGTCTAAAAGCATAGCGTAACCCTGTCCCGTTAGATGAGCTTGAACGCGCTTAGAACGAACACTCCATTTATCGTTACCCTTAGATAAATTAAAGAACACATTTGTCCGTTTAGGCTCCGTAAAAGTACTGATAGCGGTAATGCTAAAATTGATTTTCTTTTTCAGATCCAGACAAAGGCTAAACAATGATTCTCTTGCTGCAATAAACATATTATTGCCTCCTTGTTATTTTTGATTCTTGGCACGTAGAAGTTCACAACTTCCCATTAAAGCCTAATTTGCATAGGGGAGAAAAAGCGCCTCAAGGCGCGGGGCTAGAAAAAATCTTACTGAAGACCCCTTTTGAGCTTTGGTCTAACTCACCAAGGAATTACAACCTGGATAGAAGTCAGATTCATCATCAAAAAAACACTAGATGAACGGCTCAAGGAGTATTCTTATGATTGAAAACAAAACCTATTTAACTTATTCAGAGGCAGCAGAAATGCTGGACATTAAGTTGTGTACCTTGTACAGCTACGTCAGTAAGGGAAAACTTACCCAAGTTAAGAGACCTGGTAAAAAGTCAGTCTTTGACAGGGACTACATAATGGCAATTGCATTGGGAGAACTAGTAACTACAAACCAAGGCAGCCCCGGCAGGGAGGTGGAATAAGTTAGAAAAGGGGAAAAGAAGACTTTGAACAGAAAAGTTTTTTACAAAAGACCCCATTTTCATTTGGGTATAACGCACTAAGGACGTACAATTAACATAGTACAATTAAGAATCGGAGGAAAAATGACACCAAAAAAGATAAAACCACTTCTCATAGCCACATTTCTCTTGATTTTTCTCTTACTTCTCTCCTGCTCACAGCTAGATCTTGAAAATGACCCCACAGAATTGGTTTCAGGAAGCACAGAATGCGTGAGCACCACAACTGGCAAAGTAAAAGTCATCATCCTCTCCGGTCAATCCAACGCAGCAGGGGTCACGCCCGTCAGCGATATAAGCCCAGAAAAAAGAGAACTCTATACTGCAGGCTATTCCAACGTACTAATACGCTCCAACACAGACACCATACATACCGATGCTTTTGTCCCTGTCACATCCTCGTTAGGCTACAAAGAAGGCTTCTTTGGTCCAGAACTTGGCATAGCAGAAACCTTAAGTGAAAAATATAAAGACGAAACAATTTACATAATCAAGTATGCTCGTTGTGGACACAACCTTTACAATGATTTTTACCCTGGTAATAACACCTACAAAGAGCTTATTGAATGGATTGACCAGTCCTTAGAAATACTCAAACAGCAAGACATAGCATATGAAATTGTGGCTTTTGCATGGATGCAAGGAGAGTCCGATGCCATAAATTACTCCACAGCCCGCCAATATTATGAGAATGAAAAATACTTCATAAATTCTCTTAGACAACGTTACAATTCAGTCTCGCTACCTGGAGGGTTCTTCTTTCTTGATGCAGGAATAACCACCAACTGGAAGTATTATACCGTTGTAAACAACGCCAAGTACAAACTTAGCAAAGATTTGCCAAGATGCGTCTTTATCAATGCAAACGCAAACATCCTAAACTGCCAACCCACTGACAAGGCCCACCTGGACGCCCCTTCCATGCTAAAACTTGGGCAATTATTTGCCACACAGGTTGGGTTTCATCTAAGGGAATAAAAACGAAAACACTTCTTTTTTTACATAGCACATGTTATAGTTAAGGGACAGTAAAAGGGACAGTAAAAGGGACAGTAAACACTATCTTTCAAATATTTTACAGGAGTAAAGCATGGCATTACCTATAAGCATAAACGAGTTGATTGAAAATCG
>CAVJIN010000082.1:0-5077 GCA_963649615.1 bacterium | reverse complement strand
CTCAACTTCTAGCTCAACTTCTGGAATTTCTTTTTTTATAAAAAAAAGAGGTGTCCCCTTTGTTAAGAAGACACCTCTATCTTTAAGAGTTTTATTAAAGTGTTATAGCTGTTGCTGTACTACTGATTGTGGACTGCGTTGCATTAGAAATTGTAAGTTTTACATTTCCAAGAGCAAGGCTGTTGGCAAAAGAATAATCTGCACTTTCAATTGAACCATTGCCTGTATAGTAGATAATGCTACCATTTTCAAAGGCATCGCTTGCAATTAGGACGTTGTTAGTTACACAGCCTTCTGGCACTGTGAAAGCAATTAGCACGTTACCTTCATCATCTACTACAGCAAGGACAGAACCTTGAGAAAGAGAACCTTGTCCCATCATATTGCCATTGCCAAAGCCTGAAGGAGGGGTCATTTGACCATTTCCACCCTGCATTCCGCCTTGCATTCCACCATTAAACATTCCTTGAGGCCCTCTTTGCATATTTTCATCCGGCATTCCAGCTGGCATTTGTGGTGGTTGTGTTTCGACTGTTTGCATATTGCCACCTGGCATTCCACCCATAGCACCTTGCATTTCACCATCAGCAGCCGGCATGCCACCCATAGCACTTGGCATTTCACCCTCAGTAGCCGGCATGCCACCCATGCCCATGGTTGAACCAGTTGTAAGAACATAGCCTGTTGTGCCGGTGCCTTGTGGAATTTGGTTGCTACCACCCATGGCTATGATTGTCCCACCGGTATAGATAAATCTATTATCTTGGTCACAATCTATTCCACCTTCTGGGGCTCCTGCTCCCAAAGCAAGCAAAACACCACCATTGACTACAATTGTTCCATTACAGTCAACTGAATCATTGGCACTACTATGAGCATAGATAAGACCACCGTTGATAACAACGCTTGAGTCATCGGTACTAGTGTTAATACAGTCATCTGTGGTGTTGAGAATAATTTTTCCACCATTAATTGTGACGCTGTGTTTTCCTTCAATGCCCTCTGGGGAAACACCATCATCGTTACTTACGCCATTTGTATAAGTATCCTCTCTTGGAGTTGCGTAGGTTGTGATGGTGATAAGACCATTATTGATAAAGACGTCTGCACTTGGATCATTTTCTGACGAATCTGTATCTCCGTCTTCAGTAGGGTTAAAACCTGCAGTCAATGCTTTTCCAGCAGAATTAATTGTAAGTTGTCCTCCATTTATAAGGATATATCCCTTTCCAGCACCATACTCAGTTTCTTCTTCATCTCCATCTACTTTGATGCCTTTGGTCTCAGAACCTTCAGTCATATTCAGTGCTGTAATATTGACAGTTCCACCATTCTGAACATATCCGTTTACAGGTTTAATTCCTGTTCCAGCACTTGTCTCAGAATTCAGAGTTACATTCACGGTTCCACTTTGGATACACACAACATCGTCACTTACAATTCCATGTTTTGTATTTCCAATAACATTTAGGGTTCCATCACCTGAAATCACAAGAGAGCCACTTGCCTTAACAGCATTAGTTGTTGTTTCGCCAGAAGAATCTGTACATCCTGTTAGAGTGCTTTCTCCTACAAGTACAAGGAAACAAGTTGACGTATTTTTTGTCTTTAAAGCCTGTTCGTCGCTTCCATCTGCAGATGTAATAGTCACATTATCAAGAGTTAGCACAAAATCGTTATCAGAAACTATTGTTATACCTACTTCACTTGTGCCAGTCAGCACTATATTGTATTTTGCTTCAGAAGATAGAGTTATAGTAGTCTTCTTCTTTTTTGCCTCAACAGTAACATTTCCATCTGCATACGAGGAAGCAAGATTTGAAAGGTTAATTTCAACCTCTGTATACTCACTTTCATCATACACGTAATCGCTTGCATCATACGTATCAGGCATCTGGTCTGAAGATGGCGTGACGGTTGCAATTGCATCTTCATCTGAAATCCAGCCATCCACAAACGAGCTGTACGTTCCACTTAGTGTTGTGGTGGTATTGGTACTGGTTGAGCTGTCTGTACTACCAGAGATATCTGTATTGCACGATGTACACGCTACACCGATAAAACAGAAGACCAATAAGATTACTAAAAATGTTGTTTTGATTGTGTTCTTCATATGTTTTTCTCCATTTCGGTTGGAGAATAAACTGTCAACCTTAAAGAAACCTTGAAACTTTAAAAAATTTTTTTGTTACAATGATAACAACATTTACTAAAAATCTTGCAATACCAATTTTTTCATTTTAAAATCTAGCCTTGAAGAGATTTGAACAAATTTTAACAAATTTGAGCAAATTTCTATTTTAGAAAGGAGGAATAAAATGACAGGTATTCCATTACTAATTGTCTTTGTTCTTGCAGTTGCTCTAATGATTATTGCAATTTCAAAGTGGCACGTACACCCATTCCTTTCAATCATGGGAGTATCTCTTATTCTTGCTTTAGTGGCAGGCATTGACATCACCAAAATTGCCGATGTCATTGGTTCAGGCTTCTCTGGAACATTTACATCTATTGGTATTGTCATTATTCTTGGCGCATTAGTTGGTGTCTTATTAGAGAAGACAGGTGCCGCATTGAAAATGGCTGATTGCGTTGTAAAGCTTGTTGGAAAAAAGAATCCAGAACTTGCAATGCTCATCATGGGCTGGATTGTATCAATTCCAGTTTTCTGTGATAGTGGATTTGTTATTTTAAACCCAATTAGAAAAGCATTGGTCAAAAAGACAGGAAAGAGTTCTGTTGCTTGTACTGTATGTCTCTCAATGGGTCTTTACATTTCACACTGCTTTATTCCACCTACACCAGGTCCTATTGCTGCAGCTAACTCCTTGTTTGCTGGAATTGGTCAGGAAGTTAACCTTCTCTTGGTTATGGCAATTGGTGCTCTTTGTTCAATTCTTCCAATGATTGCTGGTTACATCTTTGCAGTCAACGTTGGTAAAAAAGTTAAAGCACACGATGAAGCCGATACCTCAGCAGAAGCTGCAAAAGATTATGAAGAACTCGTAAAGAGCTATGGTAAGCTTCCAAACGCTTGGGCTGCCTTTGCTCCTATTGTAGTTCCAATCATTCTCATGGGTCTTGCATCTGCACTTTCAATGGCAGGAAAGAATATCCCATTCTTTGTTTTCCTTGGTAAGCCAATCATCTCTCTTGCTGTTGGTGTTATCTTTGGTGTTTTCCTTCTTGCTTCTGCTGGAAAAATGAAAGATTTCTATGAAATTACAAACGACACTCTCAAGACTGTTGGACCTATTCTTTTTGTTACAGCAGCCGGTGGTGTTCTTGGTAAGGTAATTTCTTCAAGTAATCTCATCAACTTCATTACAGATAATGCTACAGTCCTTAAGTCTTTAGGCCTTATCTTCCCATTCCTTCTTGCTGCTATTCTTAAGTCTGCTCAGGGCTCATCAACCGTTGCAATTACAACAACAGCTGGTATTCTTGCTCCTATGATGGAAAGCTTAGGTTTTGCAACTCCAATGTATGCATGTCTCGTTACAATTGCTATTGGTGCTGGAGCTATGGTTGTTTCTCACGCAAACGACTCATACTTCTGGGTTGTTACAAACTTTGGAGAAATGGAAACTCAGGATGGTTATAAGACACAGACTGTTGGTACTTTGGTCATTGGTATAGCCGCCATTATCAACGTCTTGATTGTTTCAATTTTCTGTTAATCAATCTGGTTAACACAGAGTTTTACAGATGGGCGGACTTCCTTTTGGTCCGCTCATTTAATAAAATGCTGTGGCACAAGTGGGCACAATGTCCAGCATAGGAGGTTTTTATGAACAGCGATGCAAAAAAAATCATTGATGAAGCGTTAAAAGAGGCTCTTCCAGACAGTGCTGTAAAGAAGGCCTTAAAGGAAATTAAATTCAACAATGGCAAACTTGTTTTGATTGCTATTGGTAAGGCTGCATGGCAAATGGCAAAAGCCGCATACGATGCACTTGGAAACCGCATTGATCAAGGCGCAGTTATCACAAAATATGGACACAGCAAAGGAGAGATTGGCTCACTAGAGATATATGAAGCCGGTCATCCTGTCTCCGATTCCAACACATATACTTCCACACAAAGATGTATTGATTTAGTCAGTGGACTTTCCAAGACCGATAATGTTCTCTTCTTAATTAGTGGAGGTGGAAGTGCTTTATTTGAAAAGCCATTGGTTTCAGAACAAGAAAACCAAGACATTACACGTCAGCTTTTAGCTTGCGGTGCTGACATTGTTGAGATGAATACTTTGAGAAAGCGTTTGTCATCTGTCAAAGGAGGAAAGTTTGCTCAACTTTGTGCACCAGCCCATGTTTATGCAATTGTTCTTTCAGACATAATTGGAGATCCTTTGGATATGATAGCTTCTGGGCCAGCTTATCCAGACTCATCAACAACAGAACAGGCTTTAGAAATTGTTAAAAAGTATTCATTAAAACTTTCAGATGAAGCAAGAAGCCTTATTGAAAAACCAACTCCAAAAGTTCTTGATAATGTAACAACCTATGTCACAGGCAGTGTCAAGCAGTTGTGTCTTTCAGCATCAAAGACAGCAGCTAGCTTAGGATACGAACCTATTTTCTTGACTGCAAGTCTTAACTGTGAAGCTCGTGATGCTGGAATGTTCCTTGCAGCAATAGCTAGAGATAATGAAGCCTGCGGTAAGAAATTGGCTTTTATTGCTGGCGGTGAGACCGTTGTTCACCTGACAGGAAAGGGCAAGGGTGGTAGAAACCAAGAAATTGCTTTGGCTGCTGCAGATGGCATAAGAGGAGTCAAAAAATGCTGTATCTTCTCAGTTGGAAGTGATGGCACAGATGGTCCAACAGATGCCGCTGGTGGCTGTGTAGACCAAGAAACTGCATCAATCTTAGACAATAAGGGCATTGTTATCTCTTCTGTTCTCAAAAACAATGATGCTTATAATGCCCTTAAGGCTGCTAATGCTCTTGTTATCACTGGTCCTACGGGTACTAATGTAAACGACCTCACAGTCCTTCTTCTGAATTAATACAAACTTTAGCTAAGATAGATTAATTTTAGAATCCACAAAATAAGGCGTGCAGGTAAAATT
>CAVJIN010000081.1:0-5204 GCA_963649615.1 bacterium | reverse complement strand
GTTTTTTCATTAAAAAAAGTAATGAAAACAAGAAAAAATCGGCAATTTCATTAAAACTTCGGCTTTGTATTTCCCTTCGAACACCACAAAAGTTGAAAGAAATAAGAGGATAGGTGTAGTTTCTACATAAAACAGTCAAATTTTCTTTAATTGGGTGTAGAGATAGTATTTGTTTCTTTCTAAAAGAGTGTTAAAATCACAATATCTTACTAAACAGGTTTTGAGTTGAGGTTTTATGGAGAAGATTTCTCAAGGTTGCTCATCATTCTTTCTCATGTTTTGTAATACAAACATCTTGAACTCAGAATGCAACAATAGTCTCCTTACCTCCCCCCGAAGCCAGATAACCTATTGCAGCTTAAGTAAATACAAAAACTATTATCACGTCTCAATGTGTATGCCAAAGGAGGTCTATGTATGACCAAAAAGAAGTCCTTTTTCATTTTAGTTTCTATTCTTGTTGTTGCACTTTTAATTGTTACAGCGTGTAATAATGAGCCACAAGTTGTTGATAAGATTACTTGGAAAGGAGACTTTTCTAGTGCTCCGAGTAATCCGTCAAAATACGATAGCTACTACAACACAACAGATGGTTGTTCTTATATCTATGATGGTACTCAGTGGACTCTTTTGGCTAAACAAGGTGCATCTGGAGAGAAGGGTGAGAAAGGTGATGCGGGCTTAGATGGACAGTCGGTTGACTGGAAAGGCTCTTATGCAAATGCACCATCAAATCCAAGTAATCTTTGGGCATACTTTAACACATCGGACGGCTGTTCTTACATTTATAAGAATGGTAGCTGGGAACTATTAGCAGGTTGTGGAACTTCTATAAGCTGGCTAGGTTCTTTCTCTACTGCCCCTGAAAATTATACATTGTATGCTGCTTATTACAACACCACAGACGGTTGCTCCTACATATATGATGGTACTCAATGGACACTTTTAGCTAAGCAAGGAGCACAAGGAGAGAAAGGAGAAACTGGAGATAAGGGTGACACAGGAGACACTGGTGCACAGGGCGAGAAAGGCGATAAGGGTGATAAAGGCGACTCTGGTGCACAAGGCGAAAAAGGAGACAAGGGAGATACCGGTGCACAAGGTGCAGCAGGTGTAGATGGAAAATCTATTATTTGGAAAGGTAGTTATAGTACAGCACCAAGTAATCCAGTAGAACTTTGGGCCTATTACAATACCGGTGATGGTTGTTCTTATATTTATCAAAACAGTAAATGGAATTTACTAGCAAGTAGTGGCGCTTCAATTACTTGGCGGGGCTCCTCTTCGACCGCTCCTGAAAATCCGTCATTGTATGACATATATTACGATACTGATGATGGTTGCACATACATCTTTGACGGTTCTAATTGGACTTTGTTAGCAACAAAAGGAGCTCAAGGAGAGAAAGGAGACACAGGTGCTCAGGGTGAGAAGGGAGATAAAGGCGATACTGGTGCCCAAGGAGAACAAGGCGAAAAAGGAGACAAGGGTGACAAGGGAGATACCGGTGAACAAGGTGTAGCTGGGCTGGATGGTAAATCAATAGTTTGGAAAGGAACTTCTTATAATCCTCCTGCAGATCCAGTTGAGCTTTGGGCATACTACAATGCAACAGATGGTAACTCTTATATATACGCAGGTGGAGCATGGCAACTTTTGATTGAGAACCTTGCTGTAAATTACGATACCCCAACAATAATTGGGACTATTATAGCCAATGGAGATTATTACTCTGTTGCAGATACATACATAAAGGTTGTTGATGAGTCAACCAACGAGACAGTGTGGAATAATAAGCCTGCTGCAGATGGAGACTTTGCAGTTTCAGGACTTGATGCATCTAAAACTTATACAATGTATTTCTCCTCAAATCGGCTTTCTGATGTCAATGTTACAAGGTCAAAAGCCCTTTCTAGTGATTTTTCTGGAACCTTTGGCGCAATTAGAACTAAAGTCACTCCTCTTAGTGGAAAGTCCAAAGATGTAGGCGATATTATTCTTACTCCAAATGGCAAAATTACAGGTTCAGTTGAGCTTAGTGATGGAAGCACTCCAGAAGGAGTAGATGTTTTTTTAAATAATACTTCTTACGCAACAAAGACAGCATCTGATGGAAGTTATACCCTTTCAGATGTTGTACAAGGAACTTATACACTTGTTTTTAGCATGGATGGTTATTCTACTGTCTCCAAAAATACTATTGTTTATTCTTCAGATCTCACAACAAATCCAAGCGTTACAGAAGCAAAAGTTAAGCTTGTTATTGAAACAAGCAACATTAGCGGAACGGTTTCATATAGTGATAAGTCAGATGCAACTGGTATTAATGTTCTTTTAATTAATGCAGATGGCGCAACGGTGAAAACAATAAATACAAATAGTTCTGATGGCAATTTTTCTTTTACATCAATTAAGCCTGGCACATACACAATTCGTGCAAAGGCCGATGGTTACGTATCAATAGACAAATCCATAACAATAACTGAAGGGGAGTCTTATGTGCTACCGCTTGGAAGTCTTGTAAATTTGTGTGGAACAATTAGCGGAAAGGTAACCACTTCAGATTCTGCTACTGGCTCGGATACAAAGGTTACTGCAGTTAATGAAGATGGAAAACACAGTTATGAAGTTACAACTTCCTCTACTGGCGAGTATATTATCTCCAATGCCTTTAATGGAAAATATACAATTACTTTTGCAAAGAATGAGTATATTACAGCTACAAATGAAGTAACACTTGAATCTGGTGGTAGCGCAACATCCAATGTTGAGCTTAAGAGCAAATATGGCTTTATCACCGTTAATGTTGGTTATGCCGATAACACTAACCCAGAGGGAATTATAGTATCAGTTTATAAGGGTACAACACTCATTTCTGCATCAAAAACAACAAATACAGGTGTACTAACTATAACCAAACTGGAGCAAGGAGATGATTACAAGGTTGTTGCTTCTTGTGAAGGATACAGTTCTGTTGAGGTTAACAATATAGCTGTTGCAATATGTGTTGGCACTGAACTAAACCTTGGAAAACTTTCTAACAGATATGGTGCAATAAGTGGAGTAGTTGTAAATCAAGATAATACTCCTATTGAGAATGCAGTTGTTAGTTTAACTAGAAATGATGGTGCAGAATACACAGTCTTTACAGATTCAAATGGAGCTTTCTCCAAAACCGATGTTGTTGTTGGAACCTACTCAATTATTGTTACAAAAGAAGGCTTTATGCCTACAACACTTGAATCTAAATATACAGTTGAGGCAAAGAAAGAAACCAAGATAAATGATAGCATAGTGCTTTACACTAAATTTGCAACAATCAATGGTAGTGTTAAATATGATGATGTTGCAGATGCATCTAATATTTCTGTAACAATAGAAAATTCAGACGGTATTATTTCAAGTGTGACAACAAGTAGTGAAGGTCTTTTTAATTTCACAGTTGAAGCTGGTACCTATACAATCAGAGCTAATGCTACTAGGTATGAAGAGTCTGTAAAAGAAATAAGTGTTGTAGCAAATACCACTTATACTCCAAAGCTGGATAGCTTAATCTCTAGGTATGGAATAATTTCTGGTAAGGTTACAGATAGCAATTCAAATCCAATTGAAGGTGCAACTGTTCTAATTAATGGAGATAATGGCTCTTCTTATAGTAAAATAACCCTTTCTGATGGCTCATTTAGCGAGAAGGTTCTTGTTGGTAGCTATTCTGTGGCTATAAGAAAGGTTGACTATAAGACAACAAATCTTCCGCTGAAATATACAGTTTTGTCATCAACGACTACAACGGTTGAAGATATAGCCCTTACAAGTCAGTTCTCTCTTATTAATGGAAAAGTATCTCTGATTGATGGCTCCACGCCTGAAGGAATATCTGTAGTTATTTCAGATTCTAATGGCACTGCTATTGATACCGCCACCACGGGAACTGATGGAACTTTTGCATTCAGAGTTGGGGAGGGCACATATTCAGTTAAAGCTTCAAAGGATGGCTATACATCAACTTCTAAAGAAATAACAATAGTATCAGGTAAATCATATTCACTAGATATGGGTTCTCTAACATATGCTTATGGAACATTAAAGGGGAAGCTTGTTGATTCTTCTGGCTCTGTAATTACAGGAGCTGTCATAACCGTAACCAACATGGATGGCTCAGTAAGTCCATATACTCTTTCAACAAATGAAAGTGGTGAATTCTCGTCCTCTACAATTCTAATTGGTACATATTCACTTCTAATTACTAAGAGTGGATATGTTGACATAGCTTTGAATTCAATTCCTATTGTTGGAGGTTCAACTTATGATATTGGCACTAAGACAATGATTGTTGGATCTGCCGGAATTAATGGAAGAGTGATTCTTGAGGGAGTTTCAAATTATTCAGGAGTGACGGTAACTGCAACAAGCACCTCAGACTCTTCTAAGGTTTACACAACAACATCAGATGAAGATGGTAGTTATTACTTCTTGTCTCTTGACAGTGGTATTTATTCAATCAAATTACAGAAAGAAGGATTTATCTCTGATTCTTCTCAGCAAGTATCGATTGAGAATGGAAAGATTTCTAGCGTTAAAACCATTACTCTTAAGAATGAAAGTTCAACAATTAGTGGAACTGTAACACTTACTGGTGGTACTGATTATACTGCAATTCAAGTTCTCGTAACGAATTCAGCAACATCAACCACATTTAATACAACAACAGACAGAAATGGAAAATATATTATCAAGAATCTTACAGCCGGTACATATGAGTTTATCTTTAGTAAGGGCGGTTATGGTAGCGTTACAGTAAAGGACGTTCAAATTGGAAAGGGCGAGGAGAAAATACTTGATAACGTGGCTCTTGAAGTGGCTTATACATCTGTAAAGGGTAAGGTTACTCTTGAAGAGGCTACTGATTACTCTGGAACACTCGTCACTGCTACTAATACTTCTAATACTGAATTGATTTACTCTGCAATTACAAACAGTGACGGGGACTTTACTCTTGCAAAGATGTATGCAGGAGAATATTCAATTGTTGTATCTAGAAGTAATTATCTCTCTGCTACACTTCCAACTGTTACGGTAGTAGACGATACTCCTATAGATTGTGGTACAACAGAGCTTGTAATAGCTAAGGGAGAAATTACAGGTCTTGTAAAACTTGAGGGTTATTCTGATTACAGCGGTGTAAAGGTTTCTCTTGTTGGAAC
>CAVJIN010000080.1:0-5241 GCA_963649615.1 bacterium | reverse complement strand
ATACGTATTAAAAATGTCGAAAAGTATGGATTTATCTTGCATTTAGCTCTTAATCAGTCTACAATTAGCTAGCTAAGATTAAAAAGGAGCAAGGAAAGTGTTAACTCCAGATGGATATATAAAAAGAATTATTGACAGCAACATTGATAGACTTCTGAAGATTTATGGAGCAATCTGTATTGAAGGTCCAAAGTGGTCAGGTAAAACATGGACAAGTAGAAATCATTCCTCTTCAGCATCTTTTCTTGGAGATCCTGAAGGAAATTTCAAAAACAAAATGCTAGCGGAATTGGATCCCTCTCTAGTTTTAGAAGGCGAACGACCTAGACTAATAGATGAATGGCAAACAGTTCCTTCTATATGGGATGCTGTACGTTATAAAGTTGATGAAACAGGCTCAAAAGGACAATTCATCCTCACGGGATCCTCTACCCCTGTACTTAAGGGAATACTTCATGGTGGAACTGGTAGGATTGGGAAAATAACAATGAGAACAATGTCTCTATATGAGATGGGAAAATCCACTGGAAATGTTTGTATTATGGACCTATTTAATGGAAATATAAAAAACACACCTCTTCCCCAAGTTCATCTAGATACACTAATTGAATATGTTCTTCGTGGTGGGTGGCCAGGAGTACAAAATTTAGGTTTAGAAGATGCGATGCAAGTATCTAGAGATTATTTAAATAATATTCCCGATGACATGCAAAGGCTAGATGGAATCAAGCGAGACTCCCGTAAAGTCAAAGCAGTTTTAAGAGCTTTGGGTAGAGCAGAAAGTAATATGACAAGCAAAAGATCTCTTCAGAAAGATATTGAGGAGTACAGTGAAGATAAAAACACAATTTCAGTGGATTCAATATCTGATTACTTGGATTGTTTTTCGCGTCTTTTCCTTACTGACAATCAACCAGCTTTTGAAAACAAACTTCGCTCTTCTGTAAAAGCATTAAAAAATCCTAAAAGACACTTTTCAGATCCATCTCTAGCTGCCGCAGCAATTAATGCAACAAGAGAAACCCTAAAAAACGATTTAAACACGTTTGGATACTTATTTGAAGCTCTCTGTATTCACGATTTAAGAGTTTATGCCGATGCCATAGGTGCAAAAGTTTTTCATTACCATGATGAAAAGAATAACGAAGCAGATGCTGTTTTAGAACTGCCTGACGGAAGATGGGGGTTATTTGAAATCAAAGTTGGCTTCAACCAAGTTGAAACTGCAGCAAAACAGCTAATCTCTCTAAAAGAGAAATTTGTCAAAGAGACCTCTTCAACTCCAGAATTTCTTTGCATCATCTGCGGTTTGTCATCGGCCATTTTGCACCGTCCAGATGGGGTTTACGTAATTCCAATAACAGCATTTGCATCATAGAGGTTTTGCAAAATTATCCTCAACAAGCTCATACTCAACAGAAGATTGCAAAACGCCAAGTTGATCTGTCCAAGAATTGATATTTGTTTTAACCTTACTAAATCCCAACAAATCATAAACATGTTGAGCTCGTTTATTGTTTAGATTTGTATCAAGCACAAGCTTCTTATAACCCTTTTGAAATAAAAAAGATATCAACAAACTCAAAACCTTGCGCCCAACACCCCTATTTTGGCAACTAGCAACACAAATCTTAATTCCAATCTCTGCCGTCTCATTTCCTTTGTCTTTATAGTAGCACTCACCAATTGGTTTATAATTTTCCTCAATGATTAAAAGGCCTTCAAAAATCCTTCCTTTCACTTGATCTTCAGTGAGTCCGAGTCCTTTAGGAAAACCAGCATGTGCCATTACGAAGCCATCATTCCACCATAAAGAAAGTTGCTTGGCATCAGCATTAATCGCTTGCCTAATAATCAAATTTTCATATTGTAATTTCATTTTAATTTGGCGCACCCTTTGCAACAACTTCAATAATAAAAGTCACCATTTTACATTGCCTCTTTTCTGATGCATTCCGCATACATCAAAGAAATTCTGGATGGTAGCAATTTTGAAAATATAACATTCCATCCATTTTTCTCCAGCCATTTCAGATATTCATCAGGAGTCCACTGATGGTCAAACTTAATTCCAGCAAACTTTAAAATACCACTCCATATTCTACTCACAAATCCTTTCTTATGCCTCACAAAGTTTGGTGCAATCAAGATCCCGTCCTTACGAAGAACTCTATCAATTTCAGACAATGCTTTTTCAGGATTTGGCATAACATGCAGTGCATTCGCTATTAGTACAACGTCAAAAGAATCAGCTGCGTAGGGAAGATTTGTTGCATCGGCTATTTCAAATTTAAGCTTTGGGGAATAACTTCCCTTACGTGCCTCTTTTATCATACCGTCAGAATAATCTGTTGCAATCATGGATTTTGACGCATATGCTACATGTTTTGCCAATAATCCCGGACCAGTAGCTATTTCCAAGACTTCTTTGTCTGCAATCTTCTTAGGTATGTGGTCATACATATATTGATAATATTTTTGATCCATACGCATAGCTTTCTCGTAGATTGGTGCATACAAATCCCATACTTTTTTGTTCATTTATACTTCAATTCCTTTGTCGGTTAGTTTAGTCTAATCACTTATACTTTATCACATCCAGCCTCGATAAGAAAGTGCAACTGTGATAACTGTTTTTTTCTTGTTTGGTGGAGTTTTCAATTGGTCTGACTACAAGATTTTCACATCTCCAATCAAAAATATTGACGACCATCTAAATCTTAATACCATGAAAGTGACAGGACTCCCCGCACCTCTCTTTGATGTGCCCCAGGGGAGACATTTTCTATATGGAGCTATCATCTGTGTTTAATCCTAGCAAATTAGAAGATTTACAATTCTTTACAGAAGGACAAATATTCGATAGAAAGTCAGCTAGAATTAAGGCAATTGACTTAGTCAATCCTATTGTTGCTATGGCCAATGCAGATGGTGGTTTTCTGGCTATTGGGATTGAAGATAATGGGACTATAACAGGCATTGACGGGCATGAGAAAAACATCAATGAGCTTGTCAGAGTTCCGTTTGATTTTTGCAGACCAAATGTAACAGTTGACTTGAAAACAATTGATGTAGTTGATTGCAAAGGCTTTCTTGTCTGCGTCCTTGATAAAAGTTGCAAATGAGACTGTAAGATTAACAGAACTCTAGAAGGAGATCTCTTGATTAATGAAAGAAGACTACTTGAGGTGAAATTTTTGCACCTTTTTTTTGCAATGGAGATAGAACCATATGCATAACAGAAGGGTAAAAGATGCTGCCCATGCAGTAGACATTCCTATTTGAAACAGATTCGGGTTAGATCTCGTACTAGCAAACCAGGCAAAAGGTATTTTCACAATGAATATAGATAAAAGTCCCTGCACCATGACAAAAGTTGTTTTCCCTATTCCGTTGAAGTAACCCATAAAACAGTAGGCAATCGAGAGTACAAAACATTCAATACTTGTTGCTTTCAGAAACTCTGCTGAAGAACTTAATACAGCAGTTTCCTCTTTTTTGATGAAAAGCGTTGAAAGAACCTCCCCATGAAAAAAGGACAAGTAGGCAAGTATTCCCCCAAGAATTGTTGCATTCAATATTCCAACCCACATTGATTTTTTTGCCCTCTCTGATTGCCCGGCCCCAAAATTCTGTGCTACAAAAGCAGAGACAGACTGCATATAAGAATTAGGAATCAGAAGTATAAACATAACAAGTTTCTCAGCAATTCCTACGCCTGCTGACGCAACTTCTCCAAGAGTATTAACAAACCCTAAGAGAACAAGATATGAAACCTCATTGCACATGCTCTGTAGGGCAATAGGCATTCCCAACTTTAATATTCTGCCGGAATTTCCTTTGTCAAAGCACATGTGTTTTCTTTTAACTGCAAAAAGAAGTCCTTTTTTCTTAATTAAAAGCAATGACAGAACAACGCTAACAGCTTGAGCCACTACAGTTGCAATTGCGGCTCCAGAAGCTCCTAATGGGAAAAACTTCGTCAGCGCAATATCTCCGAGGATATTGGTCACACATGCAATCATCACAAAATATAACGGCGATTTTGCATCTCCAAGACCTCTAAAGACAGCACTTATAAGGTTGTATGCCACAACGAAGAGGCTACCTGCACCACAGATACGTATATAGCTGACAGTTTGAGAAAATGCCTCGGAAGGAGCATTGGTTACACGTGCAATCCATGGTGCAGATAGTACGGTGACAAATGTCAAAGCCAGACCTACAATTCCAAAGACCCAAATACTGCTACAAATTGTCTTCGCCACTGCGTCGTGGTCGCCACGTCCGACATGTATACCAAGAAGGACAGTAGAACCCATGGAAAGCCCGGTGATAAGACCTGTGACAATCTGCATTGCCTGAGAACCAGTGGCAACGGCGGAAATATCTGCTGTTGTGCCAAATTTACCTACGGCCCAAAGATCTACGGCACCATAGAGGGCTTGCAAAAGCAGTGCTAACAACACTGGAATTGAGAACTTCAGAATAGAAGGTAAAATTGGACCAGTCAGAAAATCATTCTTTGTTTGTTTCATAGAGGTTTTTATGCTCCGTTGATTTCTTCAAAATTGATTTCTGAGATGATATCAAGCATACTACAGAACTTATCAATTTCCTCTACTGTAAATGTATTGGTAATACGCTTGATTGCTTCGCTGTCCTGACGGCGGAAAACTTTATATTGGGGTATTGCGTCATCGTTGACTGAAAGGAAGTACTTCCTCTTATCATTTGGATCTGACGTCTTTTTAATAAGTCCCTGACGCAATAATTCGTTTAGTTTTAGTGTTACCCCCGGTTTTGATACATGTAGCAGTTCTGCAAGTTTGGATGCAGTGCATGTGCCATTCATGGTATAAATAAGCTCAATGTATAAAAGACTGTTGTAGGTGATGTTTTCGTCTACAAAATGTTTATTCATGAGACGCAAATCACACAGGGCAGTACTGTAATAAAAAGAGTCTAAAGCTTTTCTCAAATCCATATTCCCTCCTAACAAGATTAAGTTAATATAATTATTATCACTTAACTAAATATAGTCAATATATCTCACCAAGAATGAAAATTTGAAACTGTTAGAAAAGCCCAACAGGTAGAGGCATAACAAACATTTTGACGTACATTATCAATTTGCTTTAAAGTTGCTTTTCTAATTAGGCATTAATTTAGATCTTGCAAAAGAGAACACTCCAAATAATGGATAGTCTTAGTTTGAATTGTTCAAATAGCTGTCCATAA
>CAVJIN010000079.1:0-5246 GCA_963649615.1 bacterium | reverse complement strand
TCTAAAAGCTTTAATATAGGAATCGTATACAGATTTATTAAGAGCAGAAGAAGAACCTTTAACATATTTTTCTTCTATATGCTGTTCTAATAAATAGTAATGCTGATTTTGTGCATTATCGTTTGCACTCTTTTGTCCTACGGAATAAGGAGGATTGCCCAATATAACAGTAAGAGGAGTTTTCTTTAACTTGTTTACTCTTGTGGAGTTTTGAGGGAAGACGTCCTCAATTAGAGCAGAATTGTCTTCTGTCATTTGGAATGTGTCTGTTAGTACAATTCCATCAAAGGACTCGTATTCTATTTCTTTATAAGAAGAAGGTCTATTGGCTGCAAGTCTTTCTTTCTTCCAGAATTGCTCGTCTTCATACTCTTGGATTTCTTGTTTGTGCTCCTGTACAAAATCGTGATAGCTGTTTTCTATGTTAATTGAAGCTATATAGTATGCAAGTAGCACAATCTCGCAGGCATGAAGCTCATTTCTATATTTTCTTCCCATGTCTTCAGGTTTGATAATACCACTTTGTAAAAGACGCACTATAAAAGTTCCTGTTCCTGTAAAAGGATCCAAAACATGGACATTCTCATCTGAGAGGTTTCTTCCAAATTCTTTTTTTAGCACATCTTCAACACTGTTTATGATAAAGTCCACAACTTCTACTGGAGTATAGACAATACCCAACTTCTCCACGGTCTTTGGGAAAGCCGTCTTAAAGAATTTATCGTATAGTTCAATGATTATCTTTTGCTTACTTTCTGCATTATCAATACCTTTGGCTCTTTCTTTAACAGAATTATAGAAGCGTTCCAGCTTTTCATTATCTTCTTTTGGTGTTTGCTCGTTTAATATTGAGACCATGCCAGAAAGGCCCTTGGAAATAGCATTGTTTTGTGCAAAGGAATAGTTTTCAAAAAGGGCTTCAAATACAGGTTTTGTAATAAAATGCTGGGCAAGCATCTCCACAGCATCTTGTTCTGTAACAGATGGATTTATGTTCTTTCTAAGTCCTTTTAGATACCTGTCAAAAACCTTTTGAGATTTACTACCTTCTTCATGGATAATCTTGTTAATTTGGGTTATATGGCGTTCTGCAATGTCTGCAATATCTTTTGCCCATTGTTCCCAGTAACGCTTTGAGCCTACCTTTTGAACCATCTTTGCAAAAATAGCACCTCTGAACTCTTCAAAGTTTAACAAGAGCTGTTTTTCTTCAAAGGCAGTTGTTAGTTTGTCATCTGGTTTGCTACTACCGTCTTGGTCTTTAATAGTTGCTACTCCACCAACAAGAACCTTATCTGGTTTCTTTTTGTTAAGCTCAATTTTGTTGACCATTGCATTAAAACGCTCGTCATGGGCTCTTAATGCTTGTAGTACATCCCAAACAACTTGGAAGCGTTTATTATCATCTAATGCATCTTCTGGCTTTGTTCCTGCTGGAATTACTACTGGGATGATTATGTAGCCGTATTTCTTTCCCGGAGCCTTACGCATAACACGACCAACAGACTGTACTACATCAACCTGGCTATTTCTTGCAGACAAAAACAAAACTGCATCTAGAGAAGGAACATCAACACCTTCTGAAAGACAACGTACATTCATTAGGACATTACACTTACTAGAATTGCGGTCTACGTTCTTTAGCCAAGAGAGCAATACACTTCTTTCTGCTGTTCCCATAGTTCCATCTACATGCTGGGCTTCCACATCAACAAGTTTTGCTCTTTCTTCCTCCGTTAGGGTTTCATAGTAGGCATTTCTACAAATATCCAGCATTTTTACTGTTTTTTTGGAAACCTTAATGCTCTGGCAAAATGCAATTGCGTTGTGCATTAAAGAAGGATCTACAGCTTGAAGGGATTCTGAGTCCTTCGTAATTTTAGATAGTGCATTAATGCAACCTATTAACTTTAATGAGTCATCTGTTGGAATTTCTTCACCTAATGTATTACTTGCTGTTGCAATTGATCTTTGTAAAGAAGAAGGCATTTCTTCTTCATTTAATGTTAAGACAAGAACTTTGTAATCAGAAAGAAGTCCTAGATTGACAGCTTCTCCAAATCCTATTCTATAGAATTCCTCTCCATATGTGGCAATATCATCCATAGACCAAACAACTGCTTCTTTTTCTTCTGCTTTTTTCTTTGAGCTATCTTCATACAAACGAGGCGTTGCTGTCATATAAAGACGTTTTTTTGTTTTTAGGAAATCATCATCGTGGACTTTAACAAATGAAGAGCTTTCTTCTCCCTTACGAGTAACACCTGTAGTTCTATGAGCTTCATCGCAAATACATAGGTCAAAGCAAGGATCTTCGTTTATTCTTTTCTGAACTTGCGATATTACTTCTATAGATTGGTATGTAGAGAAAACAACTATCATGCCTCCATCTTTCTTCTGAAGCCTTCTTGCATGGTATAGTTGTTCTTCTATTTCATCATATGAAGTAGATGCTGGAAGTGCTAAATCTATTACAGATGTTCCAAGTTCATCTTCTTCGCTTGTTTTTTGGGAAACTTTTGGGTCAGAGCAAATACAAATACCGTGTATTGGTTTAGAGGACTGAGCACACCATTCTTTTAGTGTTTGGTTAACAAGAGCTATTGAAGGAGCCAAGAAAAGAATAAATGGATTTTCTTTATCTTGTGTTTCTTTCTCTGCAATTTTTAGGGCTGTGAATGTTTTTCCTGTTCCACACGCCATTATCAATTTTCCTCTATTTGCAGTCTTAAAATGTTCATGTACAGAAAAAACAGCTTTTTCCTGATGTGGTCTTAGCCCATATTTTTGTAAAACAGCATCTTTACCAAAAAGTCCTGCGTCCAGTTTGTCCCAGTCTATTGGAGCTTCACTAAGTTCTTTATAACCAATTCTAAGAACTGGTGGATTTTGCCCTTTTATTGTGTCTTCTGCGTTGCTAGAGAAGCCTTTAATTGTTGTATCAATCCAAAGTCTTCTGGAAAAGCCTACTTGTTTTCCATATTCCACAACATCATTGAAATGTTTTGCAGAGGTGGATAAGAACGTATCAACATCGGCTTTGCTTACATGGTTTTCTTTACTGTAGCATTTGCATTGTACTGCCCAGTATTCCCCAATATTTGTTCTTACAACTAGATCTATGCCCAAATCTACACCGGTGCCAAAATCTGTTCGTGATGAAAAGTCTTTCCAAAGCCAAACATCTTGGATGTTGTCCCCATTAAAAACTGGGTATGTCAGAAGAAAGGCTTTCATGAGTCTTTCAAATTTATCGCCTTGGTCTCTTTTATTAAAAGAAAGTGTTCTATATTTTTCTATGATTGTTGCAAAACTCATGTGGTACCCCTGTAAATATTAATGGAGATATTATAACCCCTTTATTGGGGAAAAGTCATAGAAAATATAAAGTTTCGGTTATCTAAGTGAAACATAAAGAGGAAAATATAAAAGTAAGACTACTGTTTAGTACTCCTTCCTTGACAAAAAGAAGGACCCAATTACTATTTTACACAGGAGTAGTGATGAACATAGCTTTGGTGGCAGTTGGATTTAAAACAGGTGCTGTTGAATACAACAAGAATATTGCAATTTCAAAAGATGATAAAATCATAAGAGATATCGGATTTGTGGCTAAGAAATGCAAGATAAAGGTGCTTTCTATTGTAAATCTAAGATACTTTTGGGTTTTGTATTCCTCCTAGGCTCAAAAGCCACAGCTCTATAATATCCCTTTTGTTCAATTTTGTTCCCCGCAAAAGAATTAGTATTATGCCCTGTATTTGTAATTATCATATCCAGTTTATGTCTTTGTAAAGAAAGAAATCCAATACTAATGACAAAAACTCGGCAAAATGATACAGTTTGGGCATCGGGATTTGAACTTCTGCTTGCAGCCGTATCTGCTAAAGGAAGAGTTGGACCTGTAATGGTCTTTTTTCTTTTTTAAGCCGTAAGAGGAACTTTTGCAGTTCTTTGTGGCACAATCCAGAAAGCAAAATCCTCAAGATTATCGGCCTGTGCTGATATAGTGCTAATGACGTGGAGTTGGTCCGTATTGCCAGCGTCTTAAAAGAATTGGCTAAAAAGGAGTCCTCATGGCTATAATATTCCTCAAAGAGCCTACAGAGAACATGAAAAAAGTATTCTCTGGAGTGTGCGTAATGAACTATTACCCAACAGTTTCCAAAGAAACAATAAAGTTTCAAAAGAAGCAAGAACAAGCTAAACAAGTAGCAAAATTGGAAGCTAATTTAGAAGAACAACAAAAAGCAGAAGATTAACTGTCCCTTTTAGAGGAGAGGGGACATTTTTAATCTAATTTAATAATTTTAGGAGACAACAATGACGTTTACCAAGGACAATTACACGAAAGAGGAACTCTGCAAACTTCTGAACTTGGACATGATGAAGAACGCTTCCACTCTGTACAACCTAATGGAGTATCAGAAACAAGTAGGCTCAATGAAAGGCAAGACGATGAACGAGATATCGGACTGGGCAACAGACGAACTTGGTTTTCTAGGATAATAAAAAGGCTTTAGTCCTGCAACCAAGTACGGGCAAACAAAACATCTTTGTTTCCCATAATGCTAAGACTAAAGCCTTCAAAGGAACCCAACCAATCTTACCACTTCACTCATGTGGGGAGAGGAAGGCAGCGCCTCTGCTTATACAACTAAAGAAGGAGAGCTTAACCTGCGACCAAAGCAGGTGCTCTCAAATCTCTTTGCTCTCAATGAAATCCCAAAAAGAATTTCATTTTAACGGCTTGAGAGAGGTCCCTCAATCCAAAGAAAGTATAAGACACAGCATACAAAATATCAACAGGGAAAAAGAGGGTGGTCTAGGTGTTGCTAAAAGCAGTGGGCCAGGGACTGCACCCTCTATAAACAATCTATGATTTTAATATTTGACTGTCAACTAAAATGTAGCGACACTAAAATGTAGAAACAACTATGATACCAATCAAGTTTTATCGTTAACCTCTGTTTCTATTGAAATCTGCTGTTCTGCAATTTTTATTATCTCAGACATTACTTTGTCATATTCCTTTTTGGCAAAATGAAAAATTTTATAATACCCTCTTCCTAGTTGATGGATTTTCCATTCAATAATATCGTTTTCTAGTTCAGAAACCGTGGCGACAATTGAAGAACATTGCCATACTCCACATGTACAATGCCAAAGCACAACCATACTGTATTCGGTGGCTTCTTTATCTGTAAGATCAAAACAGTTTGCCGGATTATATGTATCATCAGGAG
>CAVJIN010000078.1:0-5282 GCA_963649615.1 bacterium | reverse complement strand
ATTGTCTTGTTTCATATGTAATTGTAAATTAACACAATAACAATCTGTCTGTTTAATGGGCCCAGAGAGATTTGAACTCTCGACCAAAGGATTATGAGTCCTCTGCTCTAACCGCTGAGCTACAGGCCCGGATGTTTTTGACAAAGGTTGCAAGCAAATCCGTTGCAGGCAACAATTCATAAACAGCGAGACTAAGTTAGCATTTTTAAACTTGAAATTCAACCCTAGAAAGAAAAAACTTGTGCTTTAATGCGTTAATTCATACAATTAGGCTTGTGAAACGCAAGATAGCATTAATTCTAATTATTATAAACTTGGCCAATTGCCTATTTGCACTTTCCTTTACCTCTCGCTTGACCGGGGTGACCACACATCCAGATTTCTGGGCCGGTGTATTCCCTTCTAGTGTACGAAGCTACATTGGACTAGACGGCATTACTCTACTTGAAGGGCGTAAGACGGAAGTAGGGGCAGAGATTGCCACCGGAACTCTTGCAAGAACTATCACCCAAAATCCCATAACTGGACAGGCTCTAAATTCTTCTTCTGATGCCGATATTATTAAGAACTCCAGTTATGATGTTTTATACGCATCTTGGAAAGCTGGAATTGCCCAAGGTATAGGTTGGAGTGATCAAGCAAACAATGATTTGGTTACGCTTAGGTTTTCTTTAGATGGGCAGTGGGAAGTAGCAATGGACCCTTTAATGCAAAGTGAAAATAGAGAAGGGCATCCTTTTTCTGTTCTGGAAGCATTCAATCCTGTTGGAAAATATTATACCCAAATACTGCAAGGTACCCCAGATTTATCACACAATAGGCAGCTTTTAAGCCTTAGTTTTGACTTATACGGAAAATTTAACCAATTGCTTCTCAAGACGGGAAAAATGTCCGGAATTTCTACTGAGTTCAAATTTGTTTGGGCTCCAAAATTTTTAAACCTCTCTAGAAAAGAAGGCGGAGTTGCCGATTTCTGGAAGATTTGGCTTTATGCAGAGGGTGGACTCAATATTCATCAGGCTGTAGATGAAAATGGCATGAACCTGTGGTCTATTGGTCTTTCAGATGAGTTTGAGATGCGTATTTTTGGTGGAAATCACATTCCAGAATATGCAAAAACGCTTAAAGGAAAAACATGGTGGGTTGAGCCAGAGAATATGACCTTTATGGCAAGAAACGTTCTTAAACTAAACTACTATGGACAGCAGTTCTTTGGCTCGTGCATTCCTTACGTTTATGCCTTCTTGGATTTCTGTTATTCCGGTGGACAAATTAACAACGTTGTAGATGGAGATTTTGGTTCTGTTTGGGCAGGAACAATGGGTCTTCATATTGAGCTTCAACTATTTGGAGTTGCTCACATTTATTATGAGATAGGGCAAGTTTTCTTGTATAATGGTTACATCTATGAAACCGGTTATAAGGTATCAACAATTAAAGTTTCTATTTCCTTTGCAGGGGGAAGTAATATAGACTGGTCAATATAACAAAAAAGGGAGATTCTACTAATGAAAAAAGCATTGATTGTTGCTCTAGTTCTTTTTGTTGCTTTAGGTTCGGTTTTTGCTGGAGAGTTTAAATTTTTGTTTACAGAACTCGACCAACACCCAGAAATTCTTTCTGGTTTTCTTCCAACCTTGACAGCTTTTGGGACTAGTTATGAAGGGTTTGAGTTTATTCCAGGCAATCTTACTCAATTGCAGGTAACTGTTGGTGGTGGATATACACAAAGAGTTGTGTTTCAAAGCCCTTCTAATGGCGTGCCGCTGATTGCAGATCAAGGCATATATGATTGCATTCAGCTTCGTTGGAATCTAAAGCTTTTGCAGGGTTTTGGTTCTTCTTGGGTTGAAGGTAAAGACCTTGTGACTGTTTATGCTGGTTATGAAGGCCGTTATGAAGTCAATACAGATTCAATGGTTGTAGGAAAGGAACGCTATAGGGGATATGCAGATGAAGGCACAAAGACTAGAGGCGTAACCCCAATTAAATCTCTTGACGATTGGTTCTCTGGTTTCGTGGGCGCAAGCAAAGTGGGTAATGCAATATATCCAGACTTGGCAGATGATTACAAAGCCTTTATGACCAATTTCTATGTAGGAGCTAAACTTAATGGAATGGATGACAAGATGGTTTCAACAGATGGTTTTTTAACTGAACTGAAACTCCAGTTTGCTCCATCTTTCTTAAACAAAAAAGCATCTTACTACAGTATAACGTTTAATGCTGTTGCAGCTAAAACTTTGTATGAGCTTAAATCTCAAAAATCAAGCAACAATGTATTCTCGGTTGTTATTATTGATAGAGTAAATGTTAACTGGACAGATGGAAGTAAGGTTCCTGTTTATGCACAGATGCCAGTATCTCTTGGCCGTAAAGTCCGAGGCTTTAACACAAATAGCTACAATACAAACTTCACAGTGGTAAACAATTTAGATATAAGGTTCTCTGGGCCAGAACCTTTCATTGATGGCATATTCCCAAGACTTAACGCATTTTTTGACGTAGGTTATTACGCAGGAGACTATTTTAATACAGAACTATCGGCTAAAAGCCAAGCAGAAGATTTTGGGTTGGAAAGAGTTTTGTGCTCGGTTGGCATTCAGTTGGAGATTTCTTTCTTTGACTTTATAGACCTCGGGTTCCAGGTGTCACGTCTCATTAATGGATTTAACCTTCGCAACCCAGAACAGCGCGTTATTACTGGTGCAACCTTCTTCTTGGATTTCTGATGTTGGATTTCTGATGTTGGATTTCTGATTTCAGAATAAAGCGTTTTTTCGTTGTCCCAAGATAGCCCAAGATAGCCACAAGACACCCTCAAGATAATTGTTATTCTTGAGGGTTTCTTATATACTTTTCTCATTAAATACATCGAGTTTAAGGACGTAACAAATGGAACAGCAATCAGTTCATTGGGCGGATATTTACGCTGACCGCATTATTAGAGAGAAAGGACCAAAGGAAGTTTATACCTGTGCATCTGGAATTACTCCTTCTGGTACAGTCCATATTGGAAATTTCCGTGAAATTATATCGGTAGACCTTCTTGTCAAGGCCCTTAGAGAAAAAGGCCACAAGGTAAGATTTATCTATTCATGGGATGACTATGATGTTTTTAGAAAAGTCCCAAAAAATATGCCTCAGCCAGAACTCTTGCAAACCTATCTTCGTAAGCCCATTACCCTTGTTCCAGACACCACAGGTCGTGCCGATAACTATGCCCGCGGCAACGAAATAGATGTAGAAGAAAAGCTTCCTTTGGTAGGAATTTATCCAGAGTATCTCTATCAAGCACAGCGCTATAGAAGTAGCCTTTATGCGGAGCAGATGAAAAAAGCTCTTGAGTGCAAAAAGCAAATAATTGAGATTCTCAACCAGTATAGAACAGAGCCTTTAGATGACTCTTGGTGGCCAATTGCCGTATTCAGCTCCTTCACAGACAAGGACACAACAACAATTCTCTCTTGGGATGGTGAGTATGGCATTACCTACAGAGATGATGAGCTTGGCAAGGAAGAAACAATTGACCTAAGAACTACACCGTACGCAAAGCTTCACTGGCGTGTTGACTGGCCTATGCGTTGGGTCTATGAGGGCGTTGATTTTGAGCCAGCAGGCAAAGACCACCACTCACAGGGCGGAAGTTTTGACACCTCCAAGCAGGTTGTTGAGCTATTTGGTGGACATGCACCAGTTAGTTTCCAGTACGATTTCATCTCCATTAAGGGCAGAGGTGGCAAGATTTCCTCTTCAAGCGGAGAAGTCATCTCTCTTGGTGATGTCCTTGAGGTCTATACACCAGAAATCACCAGATATCTCTTTGCATCAACAAGACCTAACACAGAATTTGCAATCTCTTTTGATCTCGATGTCTTGAAAATTTACGAGGACTATGACAACTGCGAACGCAGATATTTTGGTCTGCTTCCTTGCAACGAGAAGAAGCTAGCAATGGAGCGCCGTGTCTATGAGCTTTCACAGGTGGGTGCCATTCCAACATCTCCAGGCTATCAGATTCCGTTTAGACATCTCTGCAACCTCCTTCAGATTCACGGTGGCGACATTGAAAAGGTCATTTCAACCCTCCCAGACGTTCAAGCTGACCAAGTAGATAGGCTTAAAGCCCGATGTCTCTGTGCATGGAACTGGATTACAACTTTTTCACCAGAAGATTTCAGATTTGCGGTTGCCACAACAGATTCACCATTAGAAGAACTCAATGATGATGAGAAGAAAGTTGTTCGCGTTCTTGCCGCAAAGGTTGCAACGTGGGACGGTGAAGATGAAAAGGCTTTAGCGCAACTTATCTACGATGCAGCCGCAGAAGCTGAAGTAGAAACAACAGTTTTATTTACAGCGGTCTATCGTATTCTTATTGGTAAAGAAAAAGGACCAAAACTTGCTGGCTTTATGAAAACAATAGGGAAGGAAAAGGTACTTTCCTTACTAGAAAGATATTAAAGCTTTTGAGAAGTTCATTGGGGCTGTAACAAAAGTCAGGTTTTCTGACTAAATGGTTACAGCCCTTTTTTAATGAAAAAGCTGAAAATTCCTTGTTTTCATTACTTTTTTTAATGAAAATGCCTAAATAAAGTTCTTTTCATTATTTTTTTGATGACCTTGATGGGCAACTGGTAGGCTTAAATGAAGTTTATAGCCTAATATTCTTGCTGCAATTGTGAAAAAGGCCGTGACCCAAATGTTAACTGACGAATCTATGCCAAAGTATCTTAGAAGCAAATACAGTAATGCTCCCAAAATGCTTGCCGATGCATAAAAGTCTGAAGTAAATACCATGGGAATTTCCTTGGCAAACATGTCCCTTAAAACGCCACCACCAACTGCTGATAGTACTCCAGAGAATATAATTCCAACTGGAATAATTGAATATGAGGCCGCTTTTTCACATCCAAGTGCCGTGAAAAAGCCAAGGCCAATGGCGTCTATATAAACAATATGGTTGGGCAGTGAATCTACGCTGACATTTTCGCCAACAAGGAAAACTACCAAGCCTGCAACAAAGGCGACAGCCATATAAACGCTGTTTTGATAAACGGCAACAGGTACTGCGCCAATAAGCACGTCTCTAATCATCCCTCCGGCGCATCCAACTGTTATGGAAAAAACTATAACGCCTAGGAAGTCCATATTCTTTTTTATTGCCTTTGCTGCTCCTGATAGGGCAAAGACAAAAGTTCCAAATACATCAAATAAAACTAAAACATCGGTATTCATTGTCGCCTAGCATAAACTTAAAATGAAAAACTGCCAACAGCCAT
>CAVJIN010000077.1:0-5416 GCA_963649615.1 bacterium | reverse complement strand
AAAAGGAGAAGCCTTGGTTTTCCTCTTTACTTCAGCCCAGGCTGTCATTGCACACGGTTTTGACTATTTAAAGGGTTTTAGTCCGGGGACCATTGTCACGGCCATTCTATTCAGCATGATTGGCTACTTCAATGAAAGCAACCATACCGTTTGGGTAATGATTCAGGGCTTAGTGCAGACTCTTCTTGTTCGTCTGCCGTTGTCTTATTTTATGAGTATTCAGCCTGATGCAAATCTAACAAGGATTGGTCTTGCTGCCACAGTTGCAATGGTTGTGGGGTTACTCTTGAACGTAGGTTATTATCTGTGCTTGAAAAAGAGAACATCTAGTTCAATCTGAAATAACAAGTATTCTTGCCTTTGCCTTCTTTTTTTAGTTCTCCTTCTGCTACTAATTTACGAAGAGCACCCTCAATAGAACTATCACTAAGCGTTGAACAAAGTTCTCTAATATCTTGTTTATTAAATCTACCTACTTTGTTTTTACTTGCTTTCCTAACCATATCAAAGGCAGACAATCGTGTTTGGACAAGAGCCATACGCTCCTCAAAATCCTTATAGGCTGCTAGAATAGTTCCAAGAAGGTATTTAATGAAAGGCATAACATCTTCTGCCTTCTCATGCCAGCCAATTTGCGACCGTGCAAGAGCATCATAATAGAGGTCTTTGTTTTTAGCTATTTTGGATTCAAGAGAAATATATTTACCTACATAAAATCCATTTTTATACAGTAGTAGAATTGTCAGTAAGCGACTCATCCTTCCATTACCATCATTAAAAGGATGAATACAAAGAAAATCATGAATGAAAGTTATGATTACTATTAATGGTTCTACTTCCAAATTCCCAATCACACGATTATATTCTTCACAAATTCTATCCAAGGCTTCTGGAGTTTCATAGGGAGCAAGAGGAGTAAACAAGGTCTCTATGTGACCATCTGGATAAGTTGCACCAATATAATTTTGAACCGCTTTTGTTCTTCCCGCATATGGATTATTCAAATGCCCGTATAAAATTTTATGAAGTTGCAATATATAGTTTTGCGTAATTGGAATTGCATCATAGTTTTCGTGAATAAGTTTTAAAACATCTCTGTATCCAGCAATTTCCTGTTCGTCTCTGTTTCTAGGGGTGGTTTTTTCTTCAACAAGTTGGCGAATTCTTGTACTGGTGGTTATGATGCCTTCAATGGCATTTGAGGACTCTGTGCTTTGTATTTTTGCAATTTCAACAAGTTTATCAAGTTCATCTGGCCGGTGTTGCAGATATAATTCTTGTTTTCCTGCTTCTTTGTATATTGCGGCTACAAGTTCTAAAATCTCAGAATCCCATTTTTGTTCTTTAATTTTAGAATAATTAAAAGCCCTCATTCCCTTATCTCCTTATTTATTACCTTAAAAACTATCATAAAATAAGGGAATAAGCAACAAAATGTGCTTACAGTGATTCCTAAACTAGCCAACTATAGTCCTTTCGGCAATCAATAATATACTCAACATAAACTGTGTCATCCTTAATCTGATAAAGAATAAGGTACGTATTTTTTACAAACATTTTGTGATATTTATTGCTCACAACATAAGGTGCTTCATAAAAGTGAAGCTCCAACCAATACCATCTTTTGGGTTCATAAACTTGTCTATCACTTCTCCAAAGCGTGTGTCAAAAAACATAAGAGCAGGCAAATATTCACGATGCAAGGAATCTTGAGATTTGTAATATGACACATAACTACTTCTCATCACTTGATCATATTTTTCCCAATCCTTAGCAAAATTTCTTACACGTAGATAATTAATCACATTTGGTTTTGATTTGAAAGCTTCTAGCCAACAGATTTCTGCAACCATAGGGGTTTCAGCCCGTATGGCATATTCCGCAGCCAGAAGACAAATTTCGCTTCTTGTTTCAAGTTCTTCTGGAACTTTTTTCATTCCCATTAGTCCAATTTCGAGCATTTGTGGTGCTGTAGCTAGATCAAGTCCCCTGCGCAAAATTTCAACATAAAGAATTGGATGAGTAGAGGCATACTTAGAAGCAACATCTAAGGCAAGAGAATCGTTATCTAACATATTAACTGCTTCTTTAAGAAGATCATCCGTTGAAGAAGCCGGTCTAGAAGCCAAGGCAATAATCCAAAAGGGAAGAAAAGCTTTAACATCAATTTCCTCTTTCGCCATTTCCAAGATATTTTCAAGCGTTATAGAATAATCGTCAAAATTATCCATTATTTTCAGAACTGCTTCCGCTTGTTGTTCCTTGTCATTCCCCAGTAAAGCAAGCTCTGCGCCTTTCTTATACTCCTCGTGGTCTAGAGCTTTATGGAGCAAGAAAACTGCCCCTTTAACATCTTCTAAAACATCATTTGGATCAAAGAAACAATACTCATCGTCCCAGTCTCCATCCCAATCGTCCCACATTTCATTGTATTCACTCTTTAGACAACGCTCTGAGCCTTGAATTTTCTCTAGTTTTTTCAGAACTTTATCTATTTCCGTTGCCACGCTGTCATCATTTTTACTTGGCTCACCTCTTGAAGAAGTACAATAATTATTAAGCAACAACAAAAATTGTTCACGCTCTTCCTCTGGCGAAGTTCTTGCCATTTCATGAACAAAAGCTCCTAGTTTATCCTTATCGCCCATTGCAATGGTAGCATCCACTCTTTTTGCCTTTGGACTACTTGAAGCGTTAAGAATTGTAGGAATGGATTTTGTATTCAAGGGAGGAACTAGTCTGCTTTTGCCTCATCCTAAACGACTTTCTACCGATATTGACATAGTGGTTGAGCCAAACAGCAATGTGGATGAATTTATAGAAAAAGCAAGTCAAATTTTCCCTTTTATTACAAAAGAAGAACACTTTGAAAAAAAAGAAAAAAATATCTTTTTTGTATACTTCTATTGATATACTTCTATTGACTAGTACAACGATCTTAGAAAAAAGTAAAAAAGTTCAATGGTTTCTTGTTTTAACTATAGTCTTTTTATGGGAGGAAGAAAGATGAAAAGCATAGTCGATTTTATAAAGGATATGACATTAGAAGAAAAAGCTAGCCTTTGTTCTGGCTTTGATTTTTGGAGAACAAAAGAAATCAAAAGACTTAATATTCCATCTGTAATGGTTTGTGATGGTCCAAATGGACTCAGAAAACAAGCAGACAGAGGTGACCATATGGGACTTTCTGCTTCAGTAGAAGCTGTTTGTTTTCCTACAGGTTCTGCGGCTGCTGCAACATTTGACCGAAATCTTCTTAAAGAACTTGGCTGTAAGCTTGGAGAAGCGGCAAAAAATGAGAACCTACATACTGTGCTTGGTCCAGCAATGAATATAAAGCGGAGCCCTCTTTGTGGGAGAAACTTTGAATATTTTTCAGAAGATCCGTATCTTGCAGGAGAATTGGCCGCATCTTATGTTGAAGGAGTACAAAATCATAATGTTGGCGTTTCCATAAAGCACTTTGCAGCAAACAATCAAGAACAGAACAGAATGTCTACGGATGTCATTATTAGTGAGAGGGCACTACGGGAAATATATTTGTCAGCTTTTGAAAAGGTTGTAAAGAAAGCCAAACCATGGGCTGTAATGTGTGCATACAATCGTATAAATGGCACTTACTGCTGTGAAAACAACTGGTTACTTACAGACGTACTAAGAAAAGAATGGGGCTTTAATGGTATTGTAATGACTGATTGGGGAGCAATGAATGACAGAATCAACGCTCTTAAAGCTGGACTGGAACTTGAAATGCCATCAAGCAACGGCATTAGAGACCGGCAAATTGTAAAGGCTGTTAAAGAAGGAAAGCTTGACGAAAGTGTACTTGACGAAAGCGTTGAGAGATTGCTTACTTGGATTTTTAATGGACTAAAAGAAGATTCGAATAAAGAAATATATTCAAAAGATGCACAACATGAATTTGCAAGAAAACTGGCGGAAAACGCAGCTGTTCTTCTGAAAAATGACGATTCTGTTCTTCCTCTCAAGAAAGAAGATAAGGTTATATTTATTGGTACTTTTGCAGAAAAAATAAGATACCAAGGGGGAGGTTCAAGTCATGTTAACAGTTATAAACTCTCTAACCTTCTTTCTCTTGTAGATGTCCCTTATTATCCTGGTTGGGGTGATGACGGCGTAACTTGTGACATAATGCGTCTTAAAGAAGCTCTCAATGCAACTTCTCAAATAGACAAGGTAATTGTCTTTGCCGGCTTGCCAGATAGCTATGAAAGTGAAGGATTTGACCGAACGCACATTAATCTACCATCTTGCCAAAATGAATTAATTAAGGAACTTGAGAAAACTCAAAAAGATATCGTTGTTGTTCTTTTTAATGGAAGTCCAATTGCAATGCCTTGGGTTTCTTCCGTGAAGGGAATTCTTGAGATGAATTTAGGAGGAGAGGCTGTTGCCGAGGCAATTTTTAATATTCTTTATGGAAAAGTAAATCCATCAGGCCATCTAGCTGAAACCTATCCTCTAAGATTAGAAGACAATCCTTCCTACTTATCTTTCCCGGGAAATGGGAAAAAGGTGTTTTACAGGGAAGATATTTTTGTTGGTTACAGATGGTATGATTCAAGGAAAATGCCAGTGCTATTCCCCTTTGGACACGGACTATCTTATACAACATTTATTTTATCCAATCCAAAACTTGAGAAGGACACGGTTAATAACATCAAAGTTGTTGTTACTTTAGAGAACACTGGAACTATGGCAGGTGCAACTGTTGTTCAAGTCTATGTTGCGCCTCCTCTTGGTGGTCCAGATCGTCCAAGTCATGAATTGAAGGGCTTTGAAAAGATTTATTTAGAGCCAAAGGAAAAGAGACAGATTTCATTTATATTAGACCATAGAGCTTTCGCATATTACTCAGAAGACGAAAGAAAGTGGTCTATCCCATATGGGGAATACAAATTAGAAATTGGTTTTTCTTCAAGAGACATTAGAGAAGTTCTGAGAGTCATCACTGGAACAAAGAAAGCATTTAACTTTGATTCAACTACAACCATTGAGGACTTTAAAAAGGCAGGGCTTGATGAAAAACTCCCGCAGGAAGCAAAAACTTTGTTTAAAAGCTTTGGTGTAGAAGAAGGAACACAATCTGGAGTGTTAGACAAAAAAGGAGCAGCAAGAATGTTCTTAGAACTGCCAATTCATAGCATGATGAGCTTTGTACTTGTTGAGGATGATTTTCTGGATAAAGTTAAAGAGAGCCTAGAAAAACAACAATAATCTTTAAAGCAACCTATACAAATAAAGGTTTTTGACGACAGGCTACTTATTTCCAATGGTGGCAATTCTCTTCATTTCTGTATTAACGAGGTTTTTGCAAAACTGCCTTCATAAACCTTGGCTTTGCCTTTCCGGCTAAAAGGACATTTCTTCTAACTTCATAATACACAAAGTATTA
>CAVJIN010000076.1:0-5472 GCA_963649615.1 bacterium | reverse complement strand
CCTTAAAATCTCAAACTGTTTTCATCCAAAAGAAAGTTCTTTAATCCAATGGTCATTATACCATTCTCGTCTCGTCTAACTTTAATGTTATCCCCAACCACAATAATCTTGCGAAAAGAATCTGGAATATAAAGAAGGCTACGTTGTTCTTGTGCTATTTTCTCTTCAGAAGAGAGTGCAAAGGCAGATTGTATGTAATACTTTTCACTTCCTTTTGTAGCTACAAAGTCTACTTCCAACTGGCTTTTCTTTTTCTTTCCATCTTGAATATTCTTATAGTGTTCAACTACACCAACATCAACTAGATAGCCTCTATATTTGAGCTCATTGTAAATGATGTTTTCCATGAGGTGTGGTGGCTCTATTTGGCGAAATCCTAAACGAGCGTTTCTTAGGCCAATATCTTCAAAGTAATATTTACACAAGGAGCCAATGTAATTTTTCCCTTTGATGTCGTACCTGTTTGCCTTGTTAATAAGAAACGAATCTTGTAGATAATCAATATAGGTTTTGACAGTTTTATCGGTTATAACTTTTCCTTTAACGCTTTTGAAGGTACGAACTAGTTTGCTGTGATTTGTATAGCTTCCAATTGCAGATGCTAAAATATCCACCAATTCATCAAGTTCTGCTTTGTTTCGCACGTTATGACGGTCAACAATGTCCGATACATAAACCTTTTGAAACAGGGAAGTAAGATACTCTTCCTTCTCTTCTACACTTTGCATTGATAAAATCGTGGGAAGCCCTCCAAAAACGAGATAGTCATCCCATGCCTCATCCAACGACCCCTGATATGCAGACACATATTCAGAAAAACTCAATGGATGAACTCTAATCTCATCTCCACGTCCACGAAATTCTGTAATTAAGTCGCTTGACAGAAACTTTGAATTACTACCTGTCACATAGACATCGGCATTGGGAATGTGGAGAAGGCTATTGAGGACATCTTCAAATTCTGGGAGATATTGAACCTCGTCAAGCACAATATAGTGGTCATCTTTATCCGTGATGCTCTCTTTTATGAATGCAAGCATGGCATCTGGATCCCGCAAGGCCTTGTTTGTGCGGTCATCCAAGGAAACTTCAATTATGTGGTCATCTTTTATCCCGATATTTTTGAGGTAGTCATGGAATAAATTAAACAACAAGTATGATTTACCGCATCTTCTAACTCCGGTGACAATTTTAACAAGGCCATTTTTTCTTTTTCTGATTAGCTTGTTCAAATAAGTATCTCTTTTAATTTCCATGTCTCTATTCCCATTCTTATTCCGAAATCTGGTGGCAAACCACCTTTTCTCGGAATAGATGTTAATTCATAGTTGTCACAAAATCAACAGAAAACATATTCATATTCCAAAATCCGGTGGTTTTAGCCGGTGGTTTTCTTTCAAATCTGTAGAGTTGCTGTGATTCTACTTGATAAATTGTACTTCTGGATAGATTTTTTTCTTAGCCTCATCTTTGCGATTATTGAAGCACCTGCGAAAACCTCAATAAACACGTAATTAAAATGCTTTAAAGATGTTATGAAAGTGAGGTATTATGGGAATTAAGGATTGGGAGAGAAAAACTCTTACCAAAATAAGAATTGGAGGGATTTTAATGAAAAGAAAATTGTTCATGTTTTTTCTTTGCGCTTTATTTCTAACAGCAAGTATTTATGCTTCAGCAAGCAATAATTTGCAGAAGATTTATTCGGCAACAAGCCAAGAGTATGAGGCTATAAAGTACGTTTACTTGTGTCAAGGACATAGCCTTCCTTCAACAACAGGTCCATACAGTGGGGATGAACTCCTTAAAATGATTGTTGAGATTGAAGGTGAGGTTTCAAATGATGTGCTTGCAAATATGCTTCAGGACGCAAAGAATAGTATTTTAGCAGAGCATCAAATTAAAACATCTACAATAGATCTTGAATTTTCTGGAGATGTTAATCTTGAACTTTACTACCATACAAACACAGAAGGCTATGAAAGGACACTTGCAACTTCAAGTATCACTGAAAAGGCTTTCCAGGGCAGAGACCAATGGATTTATAATTCTACAAAGCAAAAGTCTTTTGTTGATATCAATTGGGAAACTTGGGCTACAGATCACTTCTATGCTTTATTTCAGTTGAATATTCAAAATACTGTTCATGCTGGTTCTGATTATTCAAAAGAATTTGGAGTTAACTCTCTTAGCTCAAACATTCTTTTCTTACAAAATCTTGAGTTTGAGCCAGCTCTCATAGATGGCAATTATCCAAATAGGGCTTTTGTTGCTGCTGGTGGTGACGGATGGAGTACTCAATTTGGAAGAGAGAGAATTTCTTGGGGTGCAGGAACTACAGGAAATCTTACAATAAGCGACAATCTTCCATACCATGACATGGTGCGTTTTACAACATATTCTAATAAATATAAATACACTTTCTTGACTTCTTTCTTCCCGCATCCACAGAATTATTGGGATACTACGGATGCGAAGAATCCAACTTGGAAGGGTTTGAATGATATTAAAGGGTCTGAGAAATATGGGCCATTGAAGGGCTTGAAATTCTATACGGCACATAGAGTTGAGGGTAGATTTTTCTCCGATACTCTTACGCTTACCTTAACAGAAGGCCTTATGTATATGTCAGAGGACAATACAATAGATATAAGGGCATTGAATCCTGTTAACTTTAATCACAATAATTATACTAAGCCTACTTCAAACTCAACCTTGGCTTTTGAAGCGGACTGGACAATTATTAAGGGTCTTAACGTCTATGGACAGGTAATAATTGATGAATTGGCTTTTCCAATGATTGAAGAAGGTCCTAATCCTGAATATAAGGATGCTCCATCTGCTTTTGGTTTCCTTTTGGGGGTGCAGGGTGCTCTTCCGGTCAAGGGTGGGGTGCTTCATGCTTCATTGGAATTTGCAAAGACCGATCCTTATTTGTACTTAAGAGATGTTGAGGAATACGGTTCTGACACAGATTCTTATGGTATGAATTATGTGGTAGCTGTTAGAAACTGGAGTTCTTCTACTAATACAATTAGCTACGATGAATATGCTTTGGGTTATACATACGGGCCTGATGCTTTAGTTGGAAATCTCAATGTACATTGGGTGTCTAGTGATTTTAAGTTTGAGTTGGGTGGAAATGTTTTCTTTATGGCTCATGGTACTCACGATATTTGGACTCAATGGGATTCCTTTGGCGGTGCTTCTTATGATGAGTATGTAAAATACAACAAGAACACGCCAACAGAGAAACATACAACTTCAAATGACAAATATCCAAATGCACAGAAGGTAAGAAATGCTGTTCAATATACAACCGTAGTTGGAGCTAATGCTTCGTATGTTATTACAAAGGGCCTTAGTGTTTATGCTGAAGTTGATTTCATCAATATTAACAACTATGGAAACGAGAAGGGCGTTAAACAACAAGATTTGCAAATGGTCTTGAGTTTATCTTATGCATTCTAGTTTAATTGCTTAATTTGTTAAAATGGAGTAGGAAATTGAACCGCCTATTGCAAATTGGGCATCGAAACCTCGTTTTTTGCTGTTTGTAAGATTGATGTCTACAAAGAGTTTGAGGGGGAGAGTTGACCATAAATTGGTGTTGTATTCTCCCCCTATATTGAATGTAAGTACTGTGTCATAGTTGCCACTTGGAGCTGTTAATAGCATTGGAGAATTATATTCGTCATACAGGGTAAATTCTCCGTCTAGGCGGAGTTCTAGGCTAGAATAGAGTGCCCAATTATTGCGAGTGTAGTTTGCGTCTGCTCTTAGGTTGATGGTATCGCCTCCGTATTTGTAGCCTATATATGTGAAAAATGGATAACGGTAATAGTCATTGGCGTTAATTGCGTTATAGTTGATGATAAAATCTGAACTGCCAGTGGGTCTGTATAGAGCTGGATTTGTATAAATTCCTTCAATTGAGAATCTTGCAATTCCTTTCTTGATAAAGAGGACATATTCTAGGCCAAGTGAGAAGCCCATTGCTTGGTCTTCTGTGGATTTGTCTTCAAAGCCGGGGAAGGATCCTTGGTCACATACCCATGAACCGTAGAGTAGTAATGATGGGAAAAGAGATATTTCGAACTCGACATGAGCTAAGGCGTTAAATTGGTTGTTGTTGACGTTGTTATGGTATATGGTTGCTGGGTTGAGTTGGGTTATGTCAAAATAATCGGTAAACCTATACATTATGTTTTCACTTAAGACTATGTTCGCCCTGTCAAATAGTCTAAATTCTATTTGGTGAGTGGCAAAGACTCTTCTGTATTTTTCTCCGTCCTTTGAATAGTAATTGCTTCCTCCTCTGTAGGTTTCTGGGAAGATTAAGGCATACTCAAAATTAAAGTTTTTGGAGTAGGTTTTTAGGCCTAGCCAAGAGTAGTAGTCGTTGTGGGTGTCAAAGATGAAGTTTCCACCTTTGTTGTATCCCCAACTTTTTTGTGCTTTGTAAATTCCAATTGTCATGAAGGTGTTGGCCCAGTTTAAGTATGCACGACGGGGCACATTAATATCGGCATTACTGATGGATGGCATATTGAAGGAAAAGTGTTCAGAGTAGTTTTTTTGGTTGGCGATGACTTTGTGGGTGTTGCCTTCCTCTGTGGCAATTAGTGTGCCAATGCCTCCCCACGTTTTGCCGAGGCTTTCTACATACTGCTTAATGGTGATGGCTGATGTGGTGTCGTCTGCTGCTATCATGCCTTTCCCTAGTGAGAGTTCTAGGTGGCCGTAGATTCCGTGGGTGCTGTTGTCTATTACAATGGAGGCTATGTGATTTCTTTTTTCGTAGCCATATTGCCAATATTCTTCGCGATTATATTGCGTGTTTGTGTGAAGATAGGTTTCGGGTGAGATTGTGGCGGTTAGTGAGAGTGTGTTTTTATCTTCTGTAAAGAGATATGTGTAGAGCTCATTGTAGAGATTTAGGGCTTCTTTGTTTAGCTTGCTGGGGTTTAGTTCGCTGGGGTTTAGTTCGCTGGGGTTTAGTTCGCTGGGGTTTATGATGAGAAGTTCGTTTCTTGCTTGGGCTACTGTCCATGGCCTTGATGTGCTGGGAACTCCTTTTCCTGCCATAATAAAAAGTGCTTCCATCTTTGCATATATGCTGTTTCCAACTGTTTTGCTTTCAATTGGAATTAAGACGCCACTTTCAACAAATGGTAGTTGGTTACTTGTTGTGGAGAAGGCGAAAAGGTTTGTTAGTAATATCAATAATGTTAAGATGCTAGTTGTAGTTCTTTTCATTTTTGTCCTCTTGTTTATGGCCTTTTGTGTGTTCGTTTGAATGATAAGTGCGTGAAGTTGATTCTGTCAATGAAGTTGTTTGTAGGGGTTGTTTGTAGGGGTTGTTTGTAGGGGATATGGCGGGTGACGTTGAGAACGTTGAGAACGTCGAGAACGTCGAGAACGTCGAGAACGTCGAGAACGGCCTAAACAGAATGGCAAACAGTTGAAACA
>CAVJIN010000075.1:0-5608 GCA_963649615.1 bacterium | reverse complement strand
AATCTTTATAACTAGTAACTCATCTTGATATATAGTAACGTTGTATTAACTTTTTCAAATGGCTTTTTAATTACCCATTCGACTTCTTTTAAACAAAATATTGTAGTCAGCTAAAAAGAGTGTTAAAATCACAGTATCTTACCAAACTGGTTGGTTTTGAGGTTTTATGGAGAAGATTTCTCAATGTTGCTCATCATTCTTTCTCGTGTTTTTGAATACAGACAGCTTGAATGATGAATGCGACAATAGTCCCCCCCCCGAAGCCAGATAACCTATTACTGCTTAAGTAGATACAAAAATTATTACCAAGTCTCAATGTGTATGCCAAAGGAGGTCTTTGTATGACCATAGTTTCACACTTATTTCTTGGAATAATGGTACAAAAACAACAGCTATGAACGTTTTAACGCTTGCTCTTACTGATGAAAAAATGAATTTGTTAACATAAAAAAGCGAAAGAGGGAGATCTTATGAAAAAAACATTATTCTTTGTGGCTATTGTTATATTATCTTTTTGTTTTATGTCTTGCGATTTTCTTGGTCTGGGACGTTGTACAGTAACATTTGATGCAAATGGTGGAAAAGGAACAACCCCAGAAAACATTTCTAAACGAAAATGGAGTTGGATCTCTCTTCCTTCGGGAGAAGTACTTTCAAATGGAGAATATGCTTTTGCTGGGTGGAATACAAAACCAACAGGCGATGGAAGCACATACGAAGCCTTAACAAATTTTATTGTTTCCGAAAATATCACATTATATGCTATTTGGAAGAAACCATTACGTTTTATCTATCAAACTATAACTGATTCATATGTCGTGGCAGAGTGCACAATCCCTTCTGCCCCATCAGTTGTAATTCCTTCTATACATGAAGGAAAAGAAGTTACAAGTATAGGAGATTTTGCTTTCTACGGTTGTGAAGGCCTTAAAAAGATAACAATTCCAAATAGTATAGTGAGCATTGGAAAATCTGCTTTCGCGTGTTGTTGGGGATTAACAGAAATAGCACTTCCAGAAAGTGTGATGAGTATAGGAGATTCTGCCTTTGTTGATTGTTGTGTTTTAACAGAGATAACAATCCCATCAAACATGACAAGTATAGAAAATCATGTTTTCTCTGGTTGTAGTGCTCTAACAGAGATAACAATTCCAGAAGGTGTGACAAGTATAGAAAGTTTTGCTTTCTGGGATTGCCGAGGTCTAGCAAAGATAATAATTCCGTCGTGTGTAACAAATATTGAAGAAGGAGTCTTTGGTGGTTGTAGTGGGTTTGATTCTATAGAGGTTAGTTTAGAGAATCCAGTATATTATAGTGAAGGAAACTGCCTTATTGAAAAAGATACAAAGAAACTTATCTCGGGATGTAAAAATAGCGTCATACCCAAAGGGGTGAAGAGTATAGGCGATTATGCTTTCTTTCGTTGTCGTGGGTTAACAGAGATAACAATCCAATCAAGTGTGACGAGTATAGGAGATTCTGCTTTTGATGTTTGCAGTGAACTAACAAGCATAACATTACCATCAAGTGTGACAAGTATAGGATATTATGCTTTCTCAAACTGTGGCAAACTTACCGATATCTATTTTAGGGGAACCCAGCAACAATGGAACTCAATAACAAAAGGTTACGGTTGGAATTATTACACTGGCAACTACACCATTCACTGTACAGACGGTGATATAGCAAAAAACTGAGTTTCTAATTGAGCCACATTGCAAAAACTATGCTTTGTGGCTCTGTTTTTGTTAACCTTATTTTCTTATTTTCTTAATTTCCTAGCCAAAAGACAATTTCACCTTCCACGTCAATTCCAGAACCCTTCTAACAGATAAGACCATGACAGAAGCGCAGAAAAAGAAGGTTAGAAAACTCAGAGTAGAGGGACACAGCTATAAAGAAATAGCACAGCTCACAGAGCTTTCAGAAGGAACAGTCAAATCCTTTGTTTCAAGAAGCAAAACTAAACTAGAAGAACCATCTAACACCTGCAAGTGTTGCGGAAAGCCAATTATATCCATACCTCATCACAAAGGGCGCAAATTCTGCTCTCGTGAATGTGGTCTTTTATGGTGGCATCAGAACCCACATTCTTTAACCAAAAAAGCAGTCTATACCTTCACTTGCCCAACCTGCAACACCACATTCATAGTCTATGGTAATAGAAATAGAAAATACTGTAGCCACTCATGCTACGTCAAAGCACGCTTTGGAGGTATTCAATATGCGATTTGATGAAGAGCAAATGAAACGCCAAGCAGGCTATTCTCTTACACTACATATCCTTCAATCCCTACACAACAAAGGCATGTTAAACAGTACAGAAATGAAAGAAGCAGAGAAGATTATAGCGGATAAATACAAGCCAATTTTAAGACTTAATTCTTGACTGTTACGGCAATTAGAGTGATGTATATGGTATGAAAATTGAAGTAATAAAGCCAATTGAAAAGGCTCTTTTTAAAAGAAAAAAGGTTGCAGCATATGCAAGAGTATCGGTAGAAACAGAGCTATCTCAACACTCACTGATAAACCAAGTTCAAGTCTATAAAGAATACATTGAAAGCAAAGCAGACTGGATTTTTGCTGGTGTCTATGCAGATGAAGCCTATACAGGTACAAAACTTTCAAGACCCGGCTTTCAGAATATGCTAAAAGCCTGTAATGAAGGTAAGATTGATATCATCCTTACTAAGAGCATTTCAAGATTTGCCAGGAACACAGTAGACCTATTAAATGTAACCAGAGACTTAAGAAGTAAGGATATAAGCATATACTTTGAAAGAGAGAATATAGACACACTTTCTTCAGAAGGAGATCTCTTATTAACCCTCCTTGCCTCCTTTGCAGAAGCCGAGGCAAGATCTGCCAGTGAAAACAATCTGTGGTCAATAAGAAAGCGTTTTGAGCAAGGCATTGGTAATAACTTCATTCTTTATGGTTATAAGTGGGACAAAGAAAAGTTTAATATCGTAGAAGAGGAAGCACAGGTTGTACGCTTCATATTCTCCTCATACCTTGAGGGTAACGGTCCTAAACTCATAGCGAACCTTCTTGAAGATAAGGGAATAAAAAGTAGAAACGGGATTGCTTTTTCCCACACTGTTATTGCCCAGATGCTAAGATGTGAAAAGTATGCAGGAAACTCGCTCTTACAGAAAACCTTTACATCAGACTTCATCACAAAAAGAAAGTGCATAAATAAAGGGGAGCTTACTCAGTACTATGCAGAGGGCACGCATCCGCCGATTATCGATATCAACACATTTGAGAAGACCCAAAAAGAGATAGCACGCAGGGCAGAACTTGGATATCTAGCAAACCAGAATAAACATTTTTCTTGCTTCACATCTAAACTTGTCTGCTCCAAATGCGGAAAAACCTATAGAAAGCGTGAATGCGGTCTTAACGGCAGACATAAAACCCAATCCTACAAATGGGTATGCGGCACACGCATCAAAGGCTCCTCAAAAGCCTGCTCTGCCCAAAACGTGCCTGACCGAGCACTTGTATCCTTAACTTCACAAATACTAAAGACCGATGATTTTGATAAAGACCTCTTTGATAGCGTCATAGACCACATTGAGGTCTCTTCTTACAACACACTCACTTTCATTCTTAAAGACGGAAGTAAGGTAGATAAAAAGATGAGGGAAGAAAATAATGGCAATAACAGTTACACCAATTCCAGCAACTAAGAGCAGATTCGCATCTGCTCAGGATAAAAGTACATCAATAAGAAGAGTTGCAGGCTATGCTAGAGTATCCACAGATAAAGATGAGCAGTTCACTTCCTTTGAGGCTCAGGTGGATTATTATACCCGCTTTATAAAGGAGCATAAGGATTGGGAGTTTGTTAATGTTTATACAGATGAAGGAATCTCTGGCACAAGTACCAAGCACAGAGCTGGCTTTAATCGTATGATAGCAGATGCTAAAGAGGGCAAGATTGACCTTATCATCACAAAGTCCTTAAGCAGATTTGCCAGAAACACCGTGGATACCTTAACCACCATAAGAGAACTTAAGAGCAAAAATGTTGAATGCTTTTTTGAAAAAGAAAACATCTGGACATTTGATAGTAAGGGAGAACTTTTACTTACAATCATGTCTAGTCTTGCGGAATCGGAATCTAGGTCTATTTCAGATAACATAAGATGGTCTGTAAGTAAGAAATTTGAGCAGGGCAAGTTCAGCCTTCCTTATAAGAAATTCTTGGGCTATGACCGTGGTGAAGATGGCATGCCTGTTGTAAATGAAAAAGAGGCAAAAGTTGTAAGGGCTATTTATCAAAGTTACCTTATGGGGTTATCGCCTTATGCAATTGCAAAAGAGCTTACTGAAAAAGAGGTGCCAAGGCCATCGGGCCAAATAGGGAAGTGGAGTGTATCAACCATTCAGAGTATTCTGAGTAATGAAAAGTATGCGGGTAATGCTATCTTACAAAAGACCTTCTGTCAGGATTTTCTGGATAAGAAGAAGGTTAAGAACACAGGACAGATGACTCAATATCTTGTTACTGGAAGCCATGAGGCTATTGTGACGCAAGAGGAATTTGACCTTGTGCAGCAAGAGATTAAAAACAGAAAGAGGTGCACTGGCTATAGCTATTATAGTGCGAACATCTTCTGTGGAAAGATTGTCTGCGGTCAGTGCAAAGGGTTTTATGGTCCAAAGCTACATCATTCAACCGATAAGTACAGAAGAACCCTATATAGGTGTAACGATAAGTATGAGAGTTCTTGTGGTACTCCTTTTCTTTCTGAAGAAGAAATCAAGACGGCCTTTGTGAAAGCTGTAAACAAGCTACAAAGCCATAAGGATGAGATTTTACTCAATATCCAACAAATCAAGGCTCAGGTACTTTCAACACAAGTAATGCAAAAACAGGTAGATGAGCTTGAGGAAAAGATTGAAAGCTTAAAAGAGAAATGGATGAGCCATTATTCATCTGGACCTCTTATGGATGCAAGTAGTCTAGAAGAAGAGTATACAAAAGCATTAAAGAAACAAGAAAAGCTCAAGGCTACTATCCAGAGTAAAACCACAAGAGCCTTAGAGCTCGATAAATTCTGCTCTGACTTTGCTCAAATGGACGGTCAAATCTCCCAGTTTTCTGAGCAATTGTGGCTTTCCCTGCTAGATCATGTTGTGGTCAACTCAAAGGAAAGCTTAGAGTTTGTGTTCAGAAATGGGGAGAAGATAAGGGGCTAAAACAGCCTTCAACTAATTCAAACTGTTGCAAAAGTCAGATTTGACAGATGCAAAATTTTTTTATCCAAATAACTCACCATTTATATTTTGAGAATTTCCCTATTTGTAACATACAAAAGAAATTACAGCAGATTTTAAACCTTTTGAGAATTACCCTATACTTTTTGAGAATTACCCCTAGGGGGTTGCATTTGAAGAGCAGGAGCGACCCAAAAATTACGAAAAATGGGCTTGAGAGGTCTAACACCAAGCTCACGTTTCACGCTCTCATTTTCTTATTTCTTTTGGTATAAAGAAATAAAAAAAGGTCAACATTGTATCAATGCTGACCATCAAAGATGCGGCCGACTGGACTTGAACCAGCACAAGATCTCTCCCACTAGCACCTCAAGCT
>CAVJIN010000074.1:3631-5958 GCA_963649615.1 bacterium | reverse complement strand
ATGAGAGTGCGTTCGCTTTCTGAAATGAGACAATTTCGTTTCTGGCATTCCAACACGCAATGCTACCACCTTCCCATTCATCAAGACGTACCCAGCCGTGTTTTGTCAAAATCTCGTGGTCTCCTGTAAGACACCATCTACCAGTACGGTTTGCACCATAAAACTGAAACATACCATGAGCACGATTATCTTTACAGGCCGTATTTTCCATGGCCTGATATTTTTTAATGCTACTTTTGGCAAGCTGTAATCTAAGTTCTAAAGCACTGCGAATATTACCATCGGTTTCAGAAAGAAGGGAAACAACAGCTTTCTTTCCAAGAGTATCAGTTTCAAGCCCTTGCTTCTTGAGCCAGCTTTTCATCTGCATGACGCTGTTAGGGTTATCTAAGTTTGTTAGATTTATAAGTTCTTCTGTTATTGTACTTCGTGATTTCTCATCAAATGCAATGGCGTTTTTGACAAGCTTCATATCAAGAGCAATCCCTCGGTCGTTGATAGTCTGGTCAATGTGATATTCTTCCCAAACGGTATCTGGCACGGGGTGTTTTTCAAGTTTTTTCTGAATTGCCATTTCAACTTCAACATCACGTATGTTGTAATCTTTAAAAGTGTTCCATTTGAAAAGATCCTGATTTGGAAGATTACGGGTTCTGTGTCCATTTGAGATAGTAGGGTAGCACGGGGTGCAAAAATAGCGAATAAGAGAAGAGCCTTCTTTCATTTTTTGGTCTTGAAGTTTTAGAACCTTACCAACTCCTTCTAATGATAAAGGTAGACCAAGGTATGCACTCCAAACCATAGAGCAACGCCAGCTTATGGGATTAAGGTAGTCTATGTAATTATCACCTGTGCCATAACCGTGAAAGAGACTTGGGTAGTTCTTTTTAAGATAAGATGATAAACAAATCCTCTCAAAAGAGGCATTAAAGGCCCATTTTGTTACATTGTCATCTAATAAAGCTAAGATTATATCATCAGGCACAGTTTCTCCAGATGCAATATCAAGGGTAGAAACTTCCCCTCCGTTTATAGAATAGCCTAAAAGAAGGATTTCAAAGTCGCTTGATTCGCTATAGCGATAAACACCACAAGTCTTTAAGTCTTCTGAGCTAAAAGTTTCAATGTCTAGGCTCATATATTTAATTTTATCCATGTATTCTCCAAATAAAAGCAGACGGCAGCAAGGTGCCACCGTCTGAGTGTGGTTTTAGTTCTTTTTAGGAAAGAAAGTCCTCAGTTTCATCTGCTGTGGCAAAGTCGCTTTCAGCTGAGCTCTTACCACCAAGAGGCTCACCGTCAAAGAACTTCTGAAGATGATTTAATGAACACGCAATGCCTCTGTTGCCATTGCTGTTAAAGGCATAAAAGCTAATGGAGGCTCTTCCCATAACACCGCTGTAGACTTCACTGCGGTCAATGATAGGTTGCATGTCCTTGTCTACGATTTGAGGTTTTTGTGTGCTGTTGGCATTCACAAAATAGGAGTTTGCATAGGCTTCGTCATTAGGACGCTCTTTGTCTCCGTCTCTTAATGGGTTCTTGATAGTATCAAGAGAAGGGCAAAAACGTCCGTTACCTTTAAGCTTTGCTTCACCTTCTGTGTAAGCTGCCTGAATTGCTGCTTTTATCTTCTCAAGAGTCTTTGTGTCTTTTTTTGAGATGATAAGGCTTACTGAATATTTTGGAGTAGAGCCGTTAATTGACTTTGGCTCCCATGCATTTACATAACTCCAAACTGTGTGACATCCTGTGATGACCTTCATAGGATTTGCGTTAAACTTTACGTTGTTTGTCATTTTTTATTCCTCCATGACATTAAAATCTTGTTTTGCTGAACTGAAAGCTGGTCTCTTATCGTCTTCTGGCACTAAGGTAGGTTTTCCTGGTGCCTTGTAGATAAATGAGCCTAATAGTTCTTCGAATTTCTTTTTGCCAAGTAGCTTTGTCATTGCTGTAATGCCAAGAACGCTCTTCTCGTATGGGTCGTATCCTGCATCTTTCACAGCATTAGCTACTTCATCTTCGTTCGTGTATTTGCGCGTGGATCTGCCTTCTACTACCTTAAAGCCCTCATAATGCTTTCCTTCTAAGGCCTGGGAGAGTGCAAAATCTTTGATATCTGATGCCCAGCTTATGAGAGAATCTATCTTAGAAAGGATTGCAGATATCTCGATGTCTTTTAGTGTCTCTGGCATTGCAAAGTCGTATCTGGCAAGCTCTAGGTTGTACTGAGCTCGAGCTCGGCATAGGTTTTTTACCTTACAAAAGCGACAATGCTCTCCTGCACAAAACTGTCCTTCTCCTTTGTATGCAAGATCTGCTGC
>CAVJIN010000074.1:2324-3570 GCA_963649615.1 bacterium | reverse complement strand
GCTGCAACTTTGAGAGTATTTTCTGCCCAAGAAAGAAGTTCTTCTTTTGTTGTAGTCCAAGTGCTAACGTTCTCTCGCCGTGGTTGAAAGATTGTCATGCTAACGTCTTCTATCTCATAGAGCTCATCTAAAAGATTAATAGCCCCTAATGCATAGCACATCATTTGGCTATTTTCTTTAGCATTAACAAGAACACCTTCACCATGCTTGTAGTCGATAACATGCACCATTTTGTCAGAGACTAAAATGCAGTCAGCGTATCCAAAGCCCTCTGGCACCCATTTGGAAAAATCAACTTTTTGCTCAATAAGCACCACAGGGTCTTTGCATGTTGCCTTCATCTCAGTAAGTGTGTCTGTTACAAACTGTGCATACTCTGTGCTACAGCACTCCATTTGCTCATCCAAGAACTCAAGCTTTTCTCTTGGGTCTTGCACTTCAAGTCCTAAGGCAGTTGAAAGTTTGTACTCACAAAGTGTATGTGCACAGGTTCCAAGACGTGCATAGTCTGAGCTTTTGTCTTCAATGCCTTCAGAAAGACGAGCTGAGCGCGGACACTTAATCCAGATATGAGAAGAAGAAGGAGAAAGTAGGGCGTGCTTAGAGCCTGGCATGATCTAACCTCCAAGCATCTCTCATAAAAGATGAGTAGTATTCTGCCTTAAGGTCTTCTAAAGATGTGGCATAGTGGTGTTCAAGAAGCTGTGTCAATTGGTCGCTAAAGCCTTTATTTTTAAGCTCATCTATGCGAGATTGTACTTCTTCTTTTGTAAAAGGTTCTCTACAAGAAAACTGTGCTTCAAATAAAAGACTTTCATAGTTTTCAGCCTTTACCTGTGAGAGCTTTCCTTCACCATACTTTTCAATAAGAGCTTTGACCTGCTCAGTAAAGCCATCACGTGAAAGGCTAGTTAATACTTTACGCACTTCTTCTAAGGTGTAAGTCTTTGCTTTTGGGACAGCTTCTACTTCCGGCTTTGGGTTTTCTGCATTTTCTTCTGTTAAAGGAGCTTCTTCTACATTTGCAAAGCTCTCAGTAAAGCTTAGAACGCATTGAGCCATATTATGAAGAAAGCTCATTATCTGTTTTACTGTTTTGTCATTAATTTCAATTTTCATCTTTTTCTTCCTTGTTTTCTCGGATTTTTACGGCAAGCTGTTTTGCCACTACGCTGATAGCTGTCAGCGTGTCAGCTAGATCTTCTTTGTCCTTTTTTGTAGGTGGACTTTCCGTTTTCTGGGTCAT
>CAVJIN010000074.1:0-2314 GCA_963649615.1 bacterium | reverse complement strand
CATAGGCGACACCTTCCTTTTTTAGAAATGTCAGAGCTATCTGCTCTTCACCTACCTCTTGAAAAATCAGAGCACTTTCACTCGGTCGAATTTGAAAAAAGTTTGAAAAAAATTTTTTGAAGAAATATTGGGTTTTGACCGAGTGAAGACGGGGGAATTTTTCAAGAGAGAGATAGGAAGAAAAAAGTCTTCTAAATCTGTGTAAAGGAGGTCCTTTTATGAAGCAGGACCACTTAAATCAAGAAGGGTATTTTGACCCGACCCCGCACAAGGCTATTAGAAACATCTCAAAGGCAGAGAGAAGATCATCTGTCTTTGGTTTTAGGCCTGTGGTTTATATCTGTTCTCCTTATAGAGGGGATATAGATTCGAATACTGATAAAGCACGAGCGTATTGTGAATTAGCCGTGAGAAAGAGGGCTATCCCGTTTGCACCTCATCTTTTGTATCCACAGTTTTTGGACGATAGCAGTGATGAGCAAAGAAGCCTCGCTCTGTTTATGGGCTCAGTTATGTTGGACAAATGTGCAGAAGTTTGGGTCTTTGGACAAAACATTTCACAAGGAATGAAAGCTGAGATTCAAAGGGCAAAGAAGACCATCAAATACTTTGACGCAGATGGAAATAGGATTAGGGAGGTTTGAAGCATGAAGTTTGATTTATATGTATCAAATGTACGTGAGAAGAAAAACAACGTTTATTACAAAAACCTTGTTAGCATTGATAGCCCTGAGTCCTTGAGAAAGGCTGCTTTATTTGACCATGTGTGTGCTCAATATAAGGATAACTACAGAGATAAGGACAGATTTATAAAGAGCAATGTTCTTCCTATGGACTGTGATAATGACCACAGTGAAAAGCCAGATGAGTGGATTACTCCACAGGCTCTTTCAGATATTTTTCCAAGTGTCAGCTTTGCTGTAGTGATGTCCAGAAACGACATGAAACAAAAAGGCTCTAAAGCACCTAGACCGCGTTTTCATATCTACTTTGAAATTCCAGAGTACACGGACGCTGTAAAATATAAGGCATTAAAGCATGCACTTTTTCGTCAGTATCCATTCTTTGATAAGGGCTGTCTTGATTCTGCACGGTTTTTATATGGAGTAAAAGAGCCCGATGTTGCTTTGTGGCAAGATGGGTTTGATTACATCGATGACATAGTAAAAATGACAGAAGAAGACATAAACTCTATTATAATAAGTGATAGCTTTCCGAATACGGAATATAATAGAGAGCAAAAAGAGGAAGTTGCGCAAGAGATTATTCCAGAAGGGGCACGAAACAATACTCTTTTAAGATATGCAGAACGGGTCTTAACAAGACTTGGTGTAACAGAGGATGCGTACTCTCTTTTTATTATGCGTTCAAATAACTGCACTCCACCATTAGAGGAGGGAGAACTTAGCAGTATTTGGAATAGTGCAAAAAATTATTACCTTAAGAGAATATCTCAAAAAGAGGGCTATAAAAGCCCAGAACAGTTTAGACGGGACTTTCCACCTGTAACATTAAAACCCGACGATTACTCTGATATAGGGCAAGCAAAGGTTCTTGTTAGAGAATATGGCGATGAGCTGAAGTTCACTGATGGCACAGGCTTTATTCGTTACGATGGACAAAGGTGGATTGAGTCAAATCAGCTTAGTATTGGTGCTGCAGAAGAGTTCTTGGATCTTCAGCTTGAAGATGCTATTGAGCAAAAAGAGGGAGCTCTTAGCGTCTTAGAAAGCCTAGGTGTTTCTCGCTCAGAGGCACTCTCTGGTGGAAAGAAACTACTAGCAACTCTCAATGAAAAGCAGACAAAAGTGTATTTATCATATCTGGCTGCAAAAACTTATTACGATTTTGTAATGCAACGCAGAAATATGAAATACATCAATTCTGCACTAGATGCTGCTAAGCCATTTTTAGCAATAGATATCGCGCAGCTTGATAGTAATGAGTTTCTTCTAAACACTCCTGGCATTACATATGACCTAAGAAAAGGCATGAATGGGGCACAAGAGCCAAATGCTGATGATTTGATTACAAAGCAGTGTGCAGTAACTGCATCCGATGAAGGCTCTCAAATCTGGGAAGATGCTTTAAAACTCTTCTTTTGTAATGACAGCGAGCTTATCTCGTATGTACAGGAAATTGTGGGTCTTGCTGCAATAGGAAAGGTGTATGCCGAGGCTTTGATTATCTCATATGGAGAAGGCTCAAATGGAAAATCTACATTTTGGAATACCGTCTCAAGGGTCCTCGGTACTTATTCAGGGGGAATATCTGCCGACGCACTTACAGTAGGTTGCAGAAGAAACGTAAAGCC
>CAVJIN010000073.1:0-6084 GCA_963649615.1 bacterium | reverse complement strand
AATTTCCTATACTCGTCACTCCTTCTGGAATGGTTATCTCTGCTAAGCCAGTGCAACCATAGAAGGCAGAATCTCCTATACTCGTTACACTTGATGGTATTGTTACACTTTTAAGTCCAATACAATCATAAAAAGCAAAAGTTCCTATACTGGTCACTCCGTCTGGAATTGTTATTTTGCTTAAACCTTTGCAACCTGAAAAGGCACAATTTCCAATACTCGTCACACTTGATGGAATTACACTGTTTTTACAACCAAAAACAAGCTCGTTAGTATTTTTTGTTATCAAACAATTCCCTTCACTATAGTAGAATGGGTTTAATTCATCAACTTCTATAGAAGCAAGATCATTATTGTTAAAAGCGAAACGTCCTATACTCGTTACACTTGATGGAATTGTTATCTCTGTTAGCCCGCTGCACCATTTGAAGGCATAATCTCCTATACTCGTCACACTATTTGGAATTGTTATACTTGTTAGTCCACTACATCCAGAAAAAGCAGAATCTCCTATACTCGTCACACTATTTGGAATAGAAACAGAAACAACATACAATACACCGGACAAAGCTCCGCTTGGTATCTTTGTCATTCCTTCTTCAAATATAATAGACAAATTACGACCACCATTGAAAGCATCCTTTCCTATACTCGTCACGCTTGATGCAATTGTTACGCTTCTAAGATGACTGCAACAATAGAAGGCACCATTTCCTATACTCGTAACTCCTTCTGGAATGGTTATCTCTGTTAGGCCTATACAACCCTGGAAGGCAGCATTTCCTATACTCGTTACACTTGAGGGTATTGTTACACTTTTAAGTCCACTACAATCATAAAAAGCACCATTTCCTATACTCGTAACTCCTTCTGGAATGGTTATCTCTGTTAGGCCTATACAACCCTGGAAGGCAGCATTTCCTATACTCGTTACACTTGAGGGTATTGTTACACTTTTAAGTCCACTACAATCATAAAAAGCACCATTTCCTATACTCGTAACTCCTTCTGGAATGGTTATCTCTGTTAGGCCTATACAACCCTGGAAGGCAGAATCTCCTATACTCGTCACTCCTTCTGGAATGGTTATCTCTGTTAGGCCTATACAACCCTGGAAGGCAGAATCTCCTATACTCGTCACTCCTTCTGGAATGGTTATCTCTGTTAGGCCTATACAACCCTGGAAGGCAGAATCTCCTATACTCGTTACACTTGATGGTATTGTTATATCTGTAAGAAGGTTACTACAATCAGAAAAGGCATAGTCTTCTATCCTTTTTACGTAACTTGGAATAATACTGTCATTGAACCCTTTAATTAGGTTTTTCGTGTCTGCTTGTATGAGACAATTACCTTGGTTGTAATAAACACTGTTTCCATCTTGAACAGCAATGGTTGTAAGACGACTACATTCTTTGAAGGCACCGAATCCTATACTCGTTACACTTGATGGAATTGTTATCTCTGTTAGCCCGCTGCAACATTCGAAGGCATAATCTCCTATACTCGTCACACTATTTGGAATTGTTATCTCAGTTAAACCACAGCAACCATAGAAGGCATTCCTACCTATACTCATTACACTTGAAGGTATTGTTACACTTGTAAGTCCACTACAATCATAAAAAGCAGAATTTCCTATACTCGTCACTCCTTCTGGAATGGTTATCTCTGCTAAGCCAGTGCAACCACGGAAGGCACTCCCCTCTATTTCTACAACAGGAGCTCCTTTATAGGTAGGAGGAATAACAATAGAAGTATCAACGTTTTTATTGGAACAATTAACAGAATAACTCGAATCGGAAAGCTGAGTAAACTTTAAAACACTACCATTTTTCCAAATCGCATACAAAATAATATCTTCATTAACCTTGATTAAATCGGATTCTTTATAGAGAACTCCATTTCCATTAGAATCGGTATTCCAACCATAAAAAGTGCAATCATCCTTATACAAAGAACCACAAGCTGGAACAGGATTTAAGCTTTCTTCATATACAATCAAAGAACCTGGGCCCGAGCCTCCATCTGCACCATTTGAATTAAAAGTTACAGTGCATTTGTTTAGTTTTTTCCAGACTGCAACGAACGACTTATTTCCAATCGAACCTTTTGCAATTGAGAGTTTATCTTGTGCTGTTTCATCCGATGAATCAGACTCTTTCCAACCCAAGAATCCATACTCTTCACTCTTACTAGGATTCATTAGTGTAAAAGTATCAGTTTCTACCGTGTACTCTGTAGGGTTGCTTTCTCCAGAAGGAAGAGTACCTCCGCAAAGGTCATAGGATAAGGAGTACTTTATCACCTCCCATTTAGCATAAAGTGTAAGATCCGCATCTACTTTATATGAATCCCTTGGGTTGTAACCTGTTCCTGAGCCATCTTTTTTCGTATTCCAACCAGCAAAGGTATAGCCGTTTCTGGAAATTCCTTCATCAGAAGCTATTTCAACAGTTTGTGCTTCATACTTACAAGTGTTATCAATGGCTCCTTCTCCACCGTTTGCATTGTAGGTAACAAAATAAAACGGACTCCAAACAGCAACTAATGAGAGATTTCCTGTAGTTCCCTTTTCTACTTTAAAATCAACCTTGGCTGTGAGATTTTCAGAACCTTCAAGTTTCCAGCCTTTAAACTCATATAAGTCTTTTTCAGGGCTAATTAAAACAAATGTTTCTGACTCTATTGTGTATTTATTAGGATTTTCTTTTCCCGTTGGAAGTTCCCCTACACCTAAGTCATAACTTATCGTGTACTCAACAATATCCCACTTGGCATAAAGTGTAAGAATTTCATCCTCTGTATACTCGTCATTTGGCTTATAATCTGTTCCAGTTCCATCACTCTTTGTATTCCAGCAATCAAAAACATACCCCTTTCTGGAAATTCCTTCAGATGAACCTATTTCAACAGATTGCCCTTCATATTTATAAACGCTGTCAATTGCTCCTTCTCCACCATTTGAATCGTAGGTAATAAAATACGATGGAAGAGCTTTCCAAACAGCAATAAAAGAAAGATTTCCATTTGTCCCTTTATTAATCAAAACACTTTTTTTAGGTTCTGTGCTGGAAGAAGTTTCCCAACCCAAGAATTCAAAACCATCTTTTTGCGGATTTATTAATACAAAAGTCTCTGTCTCAATTGAATATTCAACCGGATTGACTTTCTCCTCGGGCAATGCTCCACCATCTAGTTCATAGAAAATTGAGTAGATATGTGGAGTCCATTGTGCATAAAATGTAACATCTTTATCAATTGTGATAGACTCAGATTTCTTATAAGAATCACCGCTTCCGTCTGACACAGTATTCCAACTAGCAAAATCATACCCGTTTTTTGAAAGAGTTCCTTGGGATGGAACTTGAAATCTTTCCTCTTCTTTGACAGTTATTTTATTAGGCACAAATCCATTATCTGCCCCATTTGCATCAAATGTCACGGTATATGTCTTAACCTCAACCTCTGATTTGCAAGACATAAGACAAAAGAATAAAAGAAACAAACACAAATAAAATACTTTTTTCATAACAGCGCTTCTCCACAAGGCGATAGGGTAAACAAAAAAATTTAAATTTTAGTCTCAATGTCACCTTTTCACAAAATTTTCTTTATTTTAATGTTTATTCTCTCCTAGATTATTTTGATTTTTTGCCTAATCATTGGTAGATGTGAGTGTTGCATAGCATTCTTAATTTTATTAGTCAGTGCTCTTGTTTCGACTTTATTCCCAGACAATGAACATAAAGTGATACCTTTACGATCGTATACATCAAGTTTATAATGTGTCGTACCACATTCATTACAATGATGCTTTGTAACAGACCAATGCCCAATCTGACTTAAGACAATACACTGCTCTTCTTTGTTCGTTTTCAGTAATACAAAATCCATATAAAATCCTCCTATCCAATTACCTTTTCTTTTATTTCATGGAACACAGTATCGACCTCTGGATATAAGAAGTCATAAGTGAAGCCGAGTGCCTCAAGTTGCTTTCTTATTGGTTCTTTACACCCTGGCGGTATGAAGAATACAATCTGCTCATGTGTTTTGTTGTCCTTGAGATAAAGTCTCTTTAGGCTAAATGGATCAGATTTGAATTCCTCATACTTGTTATTTATGTTGTATGGTTCAACTTTCTTAAAACTAAAATCCCATTCATCTATCTTTGGATACTTATGTTTAAGTCTAACAAGATTAAGAAGCTCATCCTTGTCTTCCTGCCTGTTCATTACATGTTTCATAAGGGAATAGGGCGAAAGTGGATATTTGCCACAATTTTTAATTTCATTGGCATTAACCAGAATGAAAGCCCCTCTCTGATTTCTTATTCGTGGATTATCTTGTTTTGTCCTTACGATGATAGAATGTCTTATTATATCTCGGAAATATATGAAATTATCCAAATGAGATCCAAAGCCGTCATTATGATAATTAATCTCAAGATGTCCATACTTGAAATTTCTTTCACATTTAGCGGTGTTTGCCAATACACTGGCAGTACTCGAGTCAAAACCTTTTATGTCTTCTTTATTATCTTCTGCACGAAATGCGGTAATTGTACCATAACAATACTTGTGGTCATTGAATCTATTATTAAACTTCTTTTCATCAAGACAAACAAAGGCAAGAGCCACGAGAGGAGACTCTGTAACATCAAGGCATCTTGAAAAGCTTCCATAGTGTTGCATGACAACTAGCCGTTCCAATGTATTTGTGCATTGAGAGAATTGCTCTGGGTATCTCCTCTGCAATTCCTGAAACATAAAATCCTCGTTTTCAATTGACTTATCGGAGCGCAAACTTGAGGGGACATTGAGATAATTTGCATCAGAATGAGCTCTGTAGAACACAGGGTTCTTATAATCAAAATCACCAACTACTTCTGTCACTTTCTTTATAAAATCATCTACAGACGTAATTACAATAGGCTTTATCTTAAAATTTGGATTGAAATCAATTCCTCGCAAATCCGTAACAATCTGTCCTCTCTTAATTGCATCAAAGGCTGGCCTTCTCTGACAGAACCCGTTTACACGATATGATTTATCTTCTAGCCTCTCATTATCGGTCATACATAGACCTCCTTTGGCATACACATTGAGACGTGATAATAGTTCTTGTATTTACTTAAGCAGTAACTAGTTATCTGGCTTCGGTAGGGGGGGTAAGGAGGCTATTGCTACATTCTGAGTTCAAGCTGTTTGTATTCCAAAACCCGAGAAAGAATGATGAGCAACATTGAGAAATCTTCTCCATAAAACCTCAAAACCTGTTTAGTAAGATACTGTGATTTTAACACTCTTTTTAGCTGACTACAAGATTTTCATTTTGCTTTGGAATTTGGTATATATAGTTTTGTACGCGTAGAAAAGTTCTAAAGCCTTTTCAGAATTTCAGCAACTTGCTTTTCATCATCAATCTGGCTTATCTCAAAGGCTTTCTTGCCTGCATCCTTGATTGTGGCTACAAATGAGACTGTAAATGAGACTGTAAATGAGACTGTAAATGAAACTGTAAAATTGACAGAACTCTAGAAGAAGATTGCTTACTTGCTTACTGAAAGAAGACTACTTGAGGTGAAATTTTTGCACCTTGAAAAATTTTTAGTTGGTACAGACAAATAAATCCATCACATCCCCACTTCCCTCCCATCCCTAAACATCACCCTCACATCATCTTTGGAATACACAACAACCTTGTCCACCAAGGAGACAAATAGGAATGGGGAAAATTCGTCTACAACCTTCTCTGTTTCACGCAGAATCTTACAAATGCTCTCCAGCTGTAGCCTACAGTTTTTCCTCCGTGCTATCTCTGCTTCAAGCTTTTTCTTCTTGTCCAGCCACTTCATGTAGATATCTTGTATCCCACAAATCTTACTTCCATCAGTGATAGGTCTTGACGAGAGGGCTTGAGAATACAGCTCTTTTGAGACAGCTATTTGGGTGTTTACGCCTTCAAGCTCACGCTCTAGTTCATCAACAGCATACAAACTAACTTTCAATTCCTCCAAATTCCCTATAACTTCATCCTTGTTATCTAAATACTTATTGATAGCCTTAACAACAATTTCTT
>CAVJIN010000072.1:0-6172 GCA_963649615.1 bacterium | reverse complement strand
CTGAATTGAGGTTTAACATTGAGATTTAAGATTGAGGAGTATTGCAGAAGATAGAGAAATTGGACAGTTTTTGGGACAGTCTGAGCTAAGTATGCACATCAGGTTTGAATTTTAGTTGTGGCCTGCACTGGCAGGTGGTATGATTTAGTGACTAGTAAAAAAGCAAACGGGATAAATGGATGGCAGAAAAAAATACGATAACTCTTAGAGAATATATCAAAAAGGAAAATGGTAGTTTTGTTGTTCCGTATTACCAAAGAGGTTATGTTTGGGGAAAGAAAAGAGAGGATGAAGGGAAAGACTCTGTAACAAAGCTTACAAAACAGATTCTTGAGAAGTTTGAGAATAAGAGTGAGAATAAGAGAGAGCTTTTTCTTCAAGGTGTCACTGTTGCTGAGAAAAATGGTGAAGTTGTAATAATTGATGGACAACAAAGAACTACATATTTCTATCTTTTGCTTAGATATCTTGGATGTAATGAAAGGTTCTCGATTAGGTATGAAGGAAGAAAAGAAACAGAAAAGTTTATTGAAGGATTAACTCTCAATGATTGCAAAAAGCTTGTTGATTCTTGTTGTGAAGATAAAGAGGAAAATCTACAAGACCTGTATTTTATGAAGAAAACAGTTCGAATTATTGATAAAGAACTTTCTGAATTATCTAATCAGGAGCGAAGTGAATTGTCTGATTATGTTCTTACTTATGTTAAATTTCTGTACATTCCTCTTTCGTCGGATATTAGCGCAGATGGTGTTTTCTCTATGATGAATGGAAATAGGGCTGTTATGACAACAGAGGAACTTATAAAGGCTGAACTACTTCGGCGTCTCTATAGAGAAGAAAAAGGCAATGTTTTTGATTATGATGTTATGCGTGGGAGATATGCTCGCGAATGGGATAGATGGCTCTACTGGTGGAAAAGAGAAGATGTCAGAGCTTTTTATCATATTTCAACAACGGATGATGGGACACTCGATTTCCTTCTTACTTCATATATGTTGTCCTATACGGGAGAGGAAGACACAAGGAAACTAAAATATGAGACATTCTGTGTTAAGTGTTTTAATAATCAGGAAGAACATCAGTTAGAAAATACTTTCTACGGTCTCAGGCGGCTACAAAAGAGATTCGAAGATGTCTACAATAGTGTAGGCGATAAAAAAGAATTTCATAACAAAATTGGAGCAATTTTGACGGTTCATGACAACGAAAATAGAAAGCGCTTTATTCAATGGTATTTCTATGGAAAAAAGATTCAAGACGAAGACCTTGAAAAATATTACCGATATGCCTTTCTGGGGTTGTCACACAATATTATCAGAAAAGCTATTGAGAATTATCCAGAGGGAATTAAAGAAGTAGAAGGTAAAATAACCGAAGTTAGAAACGCTCTTTCAAGTAGATATGTATACAAGAATTATCCAGAATATGCATTTAAGCAACTTCTTAGAATGAATATCGATGAAGATAATAAACTTGGCAGAAGATTCAATTTCTCTATATATGATAAGCGTTCTTTGGAGCATATTTATCCTAAGTCTATGGTTTTTTATGAAGGAGATGGAATAAGAGGGGATGGAAAGTCTCTTTCTGCAACTGAAATTCAAGAAATGAAGAGTGCTGGATATCTTAAAGGGGATGAGTTTTCTCAAGATTGCTCGGAACATTGTATAGGAAATCTGGTTTTGCTGGGGAAAAACGATAATTCGCAGTTTAGCAATAAGTCTTTCGAAGAAAAGAAGAAAATTTATTTTAATCCAGAAACACCTGAGGCTTTTGAAAGCAGAAATCTGTTGCATTCAATGCTTGTTTTTTCCAACTCATCATGGGGAATAGAGGAAATCAAGGAGAATAAGAGGAAGTATCTTTATGAGTATAACAAATGTTATAAGCCGGAGGATGTGGAGAAATGAACAAAGCTGAAACATATACGTTAAAAGATCTTTTCTCTGATAAAGAGCAAAAAATTATCATCCCCGATATTCAGCGTGATTATTGTTGGGGTGATAGAGAAGACTTGGTGTTTTCCTTTGTAAAAGGACTTGTAGATCTTGAAAAAAAGCAAACCAATATAGTCACACTTGGCATGATTTATGGGTATGAGGAGCCTAAAGAGTCTGGTCGTATTTATCTTTGCGACGGGCAACAGAGATTGACTACGCTTTTTCTTTTACTTGGATTAATTAACAGAAAAGCTTCTCATTGTTTCAATAAATATCTAGGAGACAATAGCGATGGTTACCGGAATCCTCGTTTGTTATATTCCATCAGAGAAAGTACACTGTATTTTCTCTCTGATCTTACGTATGAATTTTTTATGGGGGATGAGAAAGAATCTGATATCACGAAAGAAGAGACTTGGAGTGAGTATATAAAAAAACAATCTTGGTTCTTTTCTGATTACAACAATGATCCAAGTATTGGTAGCATTCTAAAAGCTTTAGATTGTATGAAAGGTATCGTTGATGGTTTTAGCAATCCCAAGGATTTTGGTAATTTCATCCTCAATAAACTTGAATTTATCTACTATGACCTTGGTAACAGAGCTAATGGCGAGGAAACTTTTGTTCTAATTAATACGACAGGAGAGCCCTTGACACCAACTGAAAATCTTAAACCTAGGTTGATTTCTTCTTCTGTAGACAAGGAGGAGGATAGTAGTAAGTGGGAAGTCTGGGAGCATTTTTTTTGGGAAAATAGGGGAGATAATGATACTGCGGACAATGGTCTTAATGAATTTTTTCGTTGGATTGCAATCATTAATCTTTCGAACCAGAATAAGGATAAAGATGTATTAAGTATTCTAAGGAATGGCAAATATACATTGGATGATATAAAAGTAAAAGAAAAAGGTATTGATGACATAGATGAATATTTTCATATAATAGAAAGCATTACTAAGGAGAAGATTATTAATGGATTCTCGGGTTATATTGCACCTAAGAAAATCGGTAATGATGGAACTGATAGATTAAAAATTGTTCCTCTTCTTCTTTATATGAAGAAATTTTCTAAGGTTGAGATGAAGAATATCAGAAGGGTTTCTGATTTCTTTGATAATCTTGCTCGAAGAGGTAAAGCAGGAGAAGATATTCCAAAGTGTATCAGGCTTGTTTCCACAATGAAAAATGAAGATATTCTTTCCTTATTGGAAATTAATCGAAATGAATTGACATCAGCAATATCCGAGGAAGAGGTTGTAAAGCTAGAAATTATCAAAAAAGAATGTGCTCGACGAGAAGAAGTAGAGGAAGAATTTAATTCCATTCAAAGAAGTCCGTATTTTAAGGGTAACATTACACCTCTACTAAAATGGAGTTCCTCTGACCGTATGTTGTCTTCCGAAAGTTTCAACTTTGAAGAGTTTAAGAGGTATTCCAAGACTTTTAAGGATGTTTTTACAGATTGGGAAGAGGATAATTCTTCTGTTCAGGAGAATCTTGATGTTGTTCGCAGAACTCTATTGAAATTTGCCCCAACAAATTACCACCAATATCCTTTCTATTCTACGAACTGGACTTTTTGTAGTGGAGTTTCTGAATGGAGAACACTGCTACACAGAGAAGAAAATATAGAGTGGCTACAGAATTTCTTTGATTCTCTGAAAGATGATCCCAGTACCAGTGCAATGGAGAATATGTGTTTAGAAGAATATAAAAATCCAAAAAGACAAACAACACTGGATTTACAGTATTTGCTGAAATATCCTGAAATTCTGGAGGTGATGCAGGGCAAAAGGCTGTATTGGATGGAGAAAGGGGCGTCTGGATTTTGGCTTATTCTTACGAAAACAAATATCAGTAGCAAACACACATCTCTAATAAACTACGTTTTGTTTCAGAAAATTAAAAATGAAAATTTACTTTCGAAATATAAAGAGTGGGTACTTGATGACTTTTACTGGGATGAAGAATGTTGCTGGATTCGTCAACAGGATTATGCCGGGGTGTCTATCCATTCAACACGTGATGATAACTTATACCTTATGGTGTGGTGTAAAGATAAGAAGAAACTTGAGAAACTTGAGAAATTTGACTCATCCATTTTTCGTTTTGCAAATGAAGAAGAATTACAGATTGCCAAAGAAGACCCAAAAGAAGTAGGGTGTTGGTTGATATCTAAAATAATATTTAATCGAGAAGATATGCCGGATATGCCCAGTTTGATGGAAGTTTTAAAGAATACTCTTACCTCTCTTAGTTAAGAAATTACATTAGCCTTCAAATGTTTGTTCTTCTCTGAAGAGATTCTTCAGGAGTGGTTGATAGAATAATTGGGTAAACAGCAGAAACAGGAGGAAATATATGGCAAAGTCACAGGAATGGCAGTGTAGGAATTGTGGGGAGCACCCTTCTGCTTTTATGGGGGAGACTCCAAGTCCAAAGAAATGCCCAAACGGGGGAAACCATGTTTGGATGAGAATTCCGGAAGGGCCAACGCAGGCTAGGGCGTGGCAATGTTTGAGATGTGGTGCTCATCCATCGTCTTTTGTCGGGGCTAGGCCTAGTTCCGGGAGCTGTAAGGCTACTGGAAATAAGCACGTGTGGGTTTTGATTTAGAGCGATTTTCTAAATTCTATACAAAATAATTCCATACCAAGAGAAAAAGTTGAAAAAGCTAAGGATAAAAGAGCGAATGGAAAGACTCTAGAATCTCTTAAATATGAGCTTATGTTGAGTATTGCAGAAGAGAGAAATTGGACGGTTTTGGAAAGTATAAAACATGGAGATGAAATGAAAAAGAGATTAAAAGAATCCATGAGTTTGTGAGGGGTTAGAATGCAGGAAACTAAAAAGCGTGAAGAGATAAAATTCAATCCTACACCAGAAAATATTCAGAAAATTCTTGAAATGAATGATGGACTCTATAAGAGGTTTCGCATGGTTTATGATGATTTGGTTGCAATGAAGGCCAAAGTGGACTCTGACATCAAAGATGGTTCCATCAAGTGCTCCGGCTATACAATTTTTCCAGAGTATTTCTTTTGCTATGACTACGAAGATGATGGAATTCCTACTGCAGATGGCACCACTTTGATGGACTTAAGCGACGAAACAAGGTTTTTCTTTCCTTCTTGTCAACTCACAGGAGACAGCGAAATCCCCGATTTTGAAGAGGACTTCATCCAACATACTGAGCTCAACTGGAACATAGAGGACTTCAACTTACCAGAACTTGCGAACCACTACATCTATTACTTCATGCACCAGATATTTATTGATGCAAACACATTTTGCATTGCGGACATCCCATATCTCAAGCCCGATGATTTACAATGGCAAATAACCGTTCAGTATGAGCAGTTCAATAAATAGCTTTTATCGCAATTTTGGCGATGCGAAGGTATTCTTATAATACACAAATTGTGAAAAAAAATATCACTTTTGTGGTGAAACTACACAAAAGGTGAAAAATTTGGTCTTGTTTGTGGTGTAACAGCACAAAATGAAAGCTTTAGAAATTACAATCTTCCGAAAAAGTATGTTTATAGACGTGAAAACGTGGTTTTTATGTTTGTAAAAGTCAACATAAAATGTAGGATGACGGCCTATTAAAAATGTTATTATGAATTTTCTATCATCATTTTCCCTGATTTCTATTGATCCATATACAAGCTTTTCAAGCCTTTTGGTCAAAGAGGATTCTTCTTCAATTAAAGAAACAATTGTACTCATAGGAGCCTCTTGTGAAACAAATTATAAAATACTGTTACCTAAAAAAATGGCATAAATCAAGTTACTGTGTAACAAAAATTGAGAAAATGTTTCATAAATATTAGTGTATTCCAAGGAGGCTTATTTGATTACAATCCATCTACCATCTCTTTTTGAGCCTTTTCTTTCTCGTTCAAAGTGCCATGATTTTCCAAGACTTCTTTATTGAATGGAATTACAACATTTATGTAATCGTCATGTATATCAAAGACCGATGCCTCATAGCTTTTTAAGATTCTAGGAATGTCATGACCATTATGTTCAGTAATGAAAAGACTTTAGAGCTTTCCTATGCGTACAAAACTATACATACCAAATTCCAAAGCCATCCAAAATGAAAATGTTGCATAAAAACGTATTGAAAAACGTAATACTTTTTAGTATACTTTAACTGTGAGAATGAATGAGTCGGATATATCAGTAGAATGAGATGACAAAAAGAATTCCATAAACAAAAA
>CAVJIN010000071.1:0-6251 GCA_963649615.1 bacterium | reverse complement strand
ACAGCCATACAAGCCAAAATAGCAAGCCAAGAGCCCTCAGCCATACGCCCAAAGCCGTACAAGAAAAAAGCGTGACTCTTAACCTCTTGCCCATAAATAGCAGCATTATAAATAAGATTAGGAAGAACACTCTGAATTCTAAAATAGAAAAAGTAGTAAAGCCCAATACCAACAAGAGAAACAAAAACACTAATAAAACTCTTGTTCTTAAGCTTCACACTAATCTTAGCAACAACCCAACCCAACAAGCAAGAAAGAATCAAAACAACAACAGAAATAAAGAAAACAAAAACCAATCCGCCCAAAAGCGCGCCAAAACTAAAGCCACAAACAACCAAGTAAACAACAACCGCACCCAACGCAACAAAGCCAGAGTACAACAAACCCATTAAGTACACGCCCAAAAGCCGAGAAGCCATAATAGCAGACACCGGAATTGGCATAGATAACAACAAATCATTATCCTTAGCCAAATACAAACCAGCAAAAGTATTAAACACGGAGCCAAAAGAGCCAAGAGCAATAGCAATAAGACCCATGATGACAAAGTACATCCAGCCAAGGCCCAAAGAGCAAAACGGATCACAAAGAAGGTAACTTATATAACCAAAGAACCCACCAAAGAGAACAACCATCAAAAGGGCAAAACCACCAAATCTCAGCAACACAGCACCCTTAGACCTAAGAGTCCCCTTCTTAGAATCATAGAAGTAGGACTTATACATCTCAGCAAGTTGCTTTCTTAAAAGAATCCCAACCATTATTCAACAAGCTCCAAGAAAACCTCTTCCAAGCTCTCATCGCCCTTGACCTCATCCATAGTGCCACAGCGAATAAGCTTACCACCCTTGATAATAGCAACCTTGTCGCACAACTTCTCCGCAACCTCTAATACATGAGTAGAAAAGAAGATAGCACCACCAGCATCGCAGAAAGAACGCATCATACCCTTGAGAATATGAGAAGCCTTAGGATCAAGACCAACAAAGGGCTCGTCCATGATAATTAGCTTAGGCGCATGAACCCAAGCACTAATAATAGCAAGCTTCTGCTTCATGCCATGCGAATAACTAGAAATAGGATTGCGTAGCACATCACTCATCTCAAACAAAGCAGCATACTTCTCAATGCGCGCCACTCTGTCTGACATAGGAACCTCAAAGATATCGGCAATAAAATTGAGATATTTGATGCCGGACATGAAATCATAGAGATCTGGGTTGTCGGGGATATAGGCAAGAGAACGCTTGCACTCAAGAGCATTGTCTCGCACATTCAAGCCATCAATGAGAATCTCGCCCGAATCAAAACCCAAAATGCCAACAACACACTTCAAGGTGGTAGTTTTCCCCGCGCCGTTATGGCCAATGAACCCAAAAATCTCACCTGGCACAATATGCAAACTTAAATCGTCCACAGCACGCGTTTGGCCATACGACTTTGTCAACTTCTCAATACTTAACATACATCCTCTCCTATCCCGATAACCTGAGGGAACCTTCCACTTTGTTTGTGCTCAGCAATCCTAGACCCAATAAGAGAAGCAACAGGGGCACTAATAATCAAAGCACCCAACAAGGGATCAGAAACCGCACGCTCAAAAGCCTCACAAGCCTGTGCCTCTGCCTGAGGGCTGCCAACAGCCACAACAGTACCATCAACACCCAACAAAGAGAAACCACTCACCGTATTTTCATCTGCAATAACGCAATATTTCATAAACTAGAAAGAATCAACATTGCCGTAAAGCATATCCCAGAAAGCATCCTGCGTGACAACTTGCTCTAGTGACAGCGTAAACGAACCCATGTAAGACGAATCGTAGGAGCTAATATCGTACTGAACAGAAGCAACACCCTCAACACTAGCATCAGAATCAGAGACATCATCATAGAACACAAAGTCCTTATAAAGCGCCATTTGCGTTGTGTACTCTTCCTCATCCGCATCCATAACAGAAGGAACAGCAAAGAAAACAGCAAACCAGTAATCGTCCACCGCAAGATCAAACATGTACACGCCAGGCTTAAGATTATCAATAATAAAGCGCCCTTCCTCGTCCGTGAACATGTAGCTATCCTCAAGAAGCGTCCTGCTTACCACAGAAACACCATCATCACCAAGCTCCACGCTATAAACCGGCGAAGACACAGAATCAAAACTAATGCCCTCAGACATTTGCATCACACAAGTCACAGAAAGATTTTCTTCCAAATAAATCTTAGCCACATAACCATAAGAAGCCTTAGGCGTAGCCTGGAACATGAAGGACTCAGAGCCGGCATACACAATAATACTGTTGGTCGTATACATCCTCATACCACTGTAGTAGCCTGAACCAAACGTTTTTCTAATTTCCTGAACCGACGAATTCATAGCAGCAGAAACAGAAAGATCGGTCTTTTTAAGTGCGCCCTGAGGCACAATCAAGATAAATGGCCCGCTAATGCCGTTGGTGACCGCAAAATGTCCGTCCGCAAAAGCAAATGCAGAAGAAATGTAGCCAGAATAAGTGAACGAGCTATACTTATTTGCCGCCTGCACACGTAACGAGTAGTTGGCAAAAGTCCCCTTATGAGACCAAGAGAACGCAGCCGTATGGTTGAGTAAATCGTCAAACCTAATATTAGAAATACCAAAACTATAACTATTGTTATCCATAGAGAAGCCCGTGGAAACATTAGAAGAAATGCTCTTATTGCGCATACTCGTAGAAGTATTAAGACTAGCCTTGCCAATTGAGGTACTAAATCCAAGCACCGCCGTTATATTAAAGTTATGATCCATGGAAGTTGACAAAGATAACCTAGACTTCTTGCTAAGTGGCATCTCAAAAGACATAGCCAAGTTGTATGTAAATGCAGGAGAAGAGCTGGAGCGCATACTAGCCTCCATGAAATTATACGTCATACTCAAAGACGTACCCACACTCAAATCCAACACCTTGAACGAATAACCAGTATTCAAAGTAAGGCTCTGTTTTGAAGAATTGGCAGTAAACATCATAGAGAGACTCAATGGCTTCAAAATAGGTGCAACAAAACTCTGAGAATAGCTTAAGTTCAAAGAAAGATTACTCACTCCACCGTCAGCATCACTCTTGCCAACCGTCATGTCGCCACCAATCTTAAAGCGAGATGTCCCCAACTTAGTAGCAAGCGTACCAGAAAGATTCATACTGGTAGAAATCCAGTACACTCCATTACTTTGCCTCTGCGCCACCATAGAAACGTAGTTTGTTTGCGTATAGTTATCCAAGAATCCAATGGACTGCTCCCAGAACATGCTAAAATCGCTAAAGAGGAACAAACTTTGCATCTGTTCAAAGGTGCGTGACCTAGGATTGTAACTTGGTAACGCAGGAAGAACAAAGCCCCTCTGCTCCAAGCTCTCAGAACTAGCCCTAACGGTGCTCTTTATCCTTGGAATTGAAACACCAAAACGCCACGTGCTATCGCCTTTTCCTAACAACGATGAATCATAACTGGTATCAAAAACCAATGTTTCATCCAAGCTAGTATCTTCTCCCATGGAAAGCGGATGAATTTTCACCACAACGTCATTTCCACCCTGATTGAAGACAAAATCCTTCAGCCTGTACTTTCCCGCCGTCAACGTCCTATTGGCCACGGACTTCTCATTGACAAAGACTTCCACATTGGAATCTTCTTCTAGCTCTATCACTTGAGAATACTGATTTCCTAAAGCACTTTCCGTACCGTAGCCATAACTCTTTTCTATTATAATTCCAAACGGAGAACCATTTTCAAAACCAGATGTACCAACACTACCAAAGCTAACCCGTAAGCTCAACTCTGGATAATCAAGATAACCCACCAAAGATCCAAACGAATAAGAAAGCCCAGTAGTATTTGAAAAATAAATACTAATTGGCAGACTAAACACCATATCCAAGAGAGAGAATTGATTGGAAAGGTTAAGACCCGCACTAAATTCAAACCTACCAGTCTGAACGTTTCTATAACCATTTAAGGAAAGCCCAGCATTAGTTTGTGCAGAGAGGAAAGCTGGCTTCAAAACCACAGACCCGCTCATTGTGTAATCTGTAGAAGAAGTTTCCGTCTTTCCACTTACGGAAATATTCTTAACTGGCATCTGCGACGTATCAAAATCAAGATACAGATACAAATTAAGAGTATCAAATTTAACATTAAATGCCTTAGTCTCAAGATAAGAAAGGGCATAGTATTCACTAGAATCTTCAAAGAAAACGGCAAAATATTCCTCTGTAAGTAAATCAGTTAGATGCTTTTCTAGCTGAGCCTTACTAAAGTAAGTAACCCCTTCCACCTGCTCAACATTAATAGAACCGGAAGAATAGCCGTTAACAATAAGCATGCCGTAGTAGGAACCATCTTCCAACTCAAGCTCATCATCACTAAAAACAAACTCGTCCCAGTTAATTTCATCAGAAGTGCTATAACCCTCGTCATAGAACTCAAGAACATACGGATAATCCAACTCTGGCTCTTGAGGAATAGCTACCTCTTCAGGCTCTTCTTCTACTACTACTTCTTCCTCAACAACCTCTGGCACAACCAACTCTGGCTCTTCCACAACTGGCTCAATTTCAATAATAGGAGGCTCTTCTTTAGGAATTTCCTCTGGAATAACCACCACAGTGGGTTCTTCTATTTCTTCAACAGGTTCTTCTGGTTCCAAACTACACTGGTGGAACATTATGATACAGCATAAAATAATGAAGAAAAGCAGAATAACAGTAAGAAAGCTCTTACAAACTTCCTTCACTCTCATACTAGTACCACCCTTAAAAACAGAAGAGAATTATTTTAGACTTATTCTATTCTGCGAAACTCATAATTCCAGTATATACACCTGTGGTAGAGAATTCTAAACCCTCAGGTAGAGGAATAGATTTAGTAATTGTCTTTTTTGCAAGAATATTTGACCCTGACAGGCCAAGAAGTTGATCACTGGTCTCAAGCGTAACTGTTTTTCCAGTAGGATCAGTTACCTGGAGTACCATGCCGTTTAATATCTTATGAACGTTACCCTTGTTGCTAATTGTAACATCTAGGTAACGGTTGCCCTCTTCATCTTCACGAGCAACAATATCTTGAAGTTCCACGCTCTCAACAGCCTTGGTAGGTGAAACATAAAGACTTGTCACATAAACATAAAGGAAGTTAAACATTGACTGAGACTCACTGTCCTTACCCTTGGAGTAAGAAACCTGCTCAGCAATAAGCCTGTAGGACTTCTCTGTAGTAACAGTAGAAGACCCTCTATATTTAACCCTAATCACATAGGAAGAATTGGCCTTAACAATAATCTGAGATGCAGACAGTTGGAACTCATTAGAGGTTTTTTCTCTAATTTCATTACCTTCTTCATCCTGACCCCTAACCATAACACTGAGTTTGATAGCTATGTCATCATCAGAATCATTGACTATAGTGTAAGTCTTTTGTGCATTAGCACCAGAAGCCTCAAAAGTTTGCTCCATAGGAGAAAACTGAAACGCATATACACAAAAAACAGAAATAGCTATTAAGACAGCTACAAGTGTTAATCTCTTCATACCAATAACCTAACCTTCATCTCCCCAGTAGAATACTAAACTATTCTGTTGAAACCGTCAATGTAACATCACCGGAATAAACTGCAGCAAGAAGCTCTTCATTTTGCGCCCATAGGAAATCCCAGTGTGCAAGATCAATCTTCTCCCGTCCAATCAAAATAGTTTCACCGTTAAATGAAACATCAATACATACCTTATTGTCTTTGGTATTCTCTTCATTGAGAGTGGCCACAAGCTTTCTGCCGTAAGTCTCATAGTGTACATCAGAAACAAAGCCCTTCTCCTCATCCATGTTCAAAGTTGGATCAGCAGTCCCCTTGCCGTCTACAGTCTTTAGACTCTGAGCAGTAACAGTTAAGTGGTAAATCTTAGAAGCATCTGCCCTAATGGCAGACGTATTGGTCAAGTTGCCGGACGCACCCAGCTTAACGTAGAACGTCAAACTCAAATCTTTCTGAGTAATATCCACGTTGACCTCATTCTCAGCACCGCTTGCCGAACCAAGAATGTCACCTTGAGATAAATAAAAAACAGGGTCGCTCGCTTCCAGTGAAACGACGACCCTTATCAAAGCACCGCTTCCCATATTGCTACCGTCGTCAGCCGTAAAACCAACGCCAGCAGCAATCAACAGCACCGTTAGCACAAGCCAGAACTTTCTCATTTTAGCTCAGCCTTATAATTTTCA
>CAVJIN010000070.1:0-6363 GCA_963649615.1 bacterium | reverse complement strand
GATTTGTTTTAGAAAAAGAACATTGTCCACCCCTATGCCACTTCTTTGTATCTGGTATAAACATATTCGTAGATGCGTTGGCGATATTCATTAACTTGGTCGTCTGAATAGCTTGTTGGAAGGTTTTCCCAAAGAATTTCACGGATGAGATTCTCCACATCTGCTTTGGTTTCCTGCTTGTCTGTCCAGTGATCAAGTGTAGCAATCTTTGCTTTTATCTTTTGAAGTAAATCTACAGCAACTTCTTTTATCTTCTTTATTTCGCTTTTGCTTAAATCATCTTTGAAAAGGAGGTCGTAGAAGGAGAGCTCTTCATCGCTTTCAAAACCCTCACGGATATAACGCTTTTCTTCTTGATCCATGCTGTTTGCCAAATCCATTAGATCCATAAATGTTTTCTCAATGGTGGCTCTATTTTGTTCGTTGTTGTAATCTTCAATGATTTGCTGATATCTCTCGTAGTAATTGATGCGTTTTGGATTTGTAAACAGCATGCCATTGAGCTTTTGTAAGATAACATCCTCAAGGTCTCTCATAATGAGATTCTTTTTACTTGCCTTTGCAAATTCTCTACTAAGAAGGTCAAAGTTTATGGCACTTATATCAAAACGGCGAGATTCTTCCTTTGAACTTATCTGTGAATCTGGTTCTATCTCAACATATTGATTGATAATAACATTAATTTGGACAGCAAGGTCAGTTGTATCAACATGTTTACGCTTATTCTGAAGTTCTGCATATATTGCAGCAATTGCCTCATACTCCTGTCTAACTTGGAGACTTATATCATCCCTGTCTATATATTTCATCAGACGGATAATCTCCGACGCATAAGTAGAGAACTTTTTCTTGTCCGCCAGACTTCCACACACAGCATTGGCCGCCGTTTGCAAATAAGAAAGCTTTGCAAAGTCCCTAGCACTCACTAACTTCTGAAGGTCAAAGTCTTTCTCCAAAAGGAAGGCTTTTGCTTTTCCTATGGTCTCAATTATACGTGCAATTAGCTCTTCTTTATTAATGGTAGGGTCTTCCCCTCCATCTCCACTAGCATTGGCAGTGTAATCCGCCAAGGCCTTTCTAAGGGCTTTTACAATCCCGATATAATCTACAATAAGCCCGTTGCTCTTTCCTTCGTATACACGATTAGCACGTGCAATTGTCTGCATTAGAGTGTGAGCCTTAAGTGGTTTGTCTAAATAAAGACAAGATAAACATTTGACATCAAAGCCCGTGAGCCACATAGCACAAACAAAAACCACACGAAGAGGATTTTGCGGGTCTTTGAATTCTTTATCCAACTCTCGTTTTTCCATCTTTGTACGATGTTTCTTTATGTCTAAATTCCATTTCTTGAAGGTTTGAACTTCATTCTGCTCAGGGCTAATAACAACTGCCATTTCAGTTTCCTGCATCCATGCAAGCTTACGACCTATCTCTAAAGCTTCCTGTTGTGTAGCATTGCTGTTTTTGGCCCTTAATTCTTCTATTTCTTTTTTCCAGTACTCTTGGACGAAATTATACATGCGAACACAGGTTACTTTGTTAAGACATACGAACATTGCTTTGCCACTTGTCCATAGATCTGAATAATGTTTAACAAAGTCTCTTGCAATGGAGCGAAGCCTTGGCTCAGCTGTAAGTAAATGGATTTCTTTAGCAAATTCTGCTTCTAGTTTATCTTGTTGGTCTACGTCAAGATCTGCATTATCTATTGCATCAAGAATTTGCTCTGTAATCTCTGGATTGTGGAGATCTAGGATCTTCTCGCCTCTGTTTTCGTAATAAAGAGGTACTGTGGCACCATCATCTACAGCCCGCTTGAAATCATAAATTGATACGTAGCCACCAAACGTTCTAGCCGTGATATTGTCACTGGAAAGAAGAGGAGTTCCAGTAAAACCTATGCGAGCTGCTGTTGGTAGCATTTTCATCATGTTGTCTGCAAAGATTCCATTTTGGCTCCTATGTGCTTCATCAGACATGATAATAATGTCATGATCTGGATAAATTGGCTCAGCATTTGGCTTGTTGAACTTTTGGATTAGGCTGAATATAAAGCTTGGGTTACCTTCTAGTTTGGTTATTAAATCATCACTACTTGATGCAATATATTCAGAGGCTTTTACTCCTCCTAACATACCACAGTTTTCAAATGTGCCAGATATTTGTTTGTTCAGCTCGTCTCTGTCTGTGAGTATAACAAAGGTTGGAGTACCTTCAGTTTTACGCCTAATTTTTTGGGCTAAAAAGACCATGGAATAGCTCTTTCCAGAGCCTTGAGTGTGCCAAAAGACGCCAAGCTTACCATTATTGAGTTTGCGTAACTTATACGCTTGAACAGCTTCGTTGACGCCTAAATATTGGTGGTTTCTGGCAAGAATTTTTGCTGTCTTTCCTCCGCTGTGGTCGTAAAGAATGAAGTTTTCAAAGAGGTCTAGGAAGTTTTCTTTGCTACATATTCCACGTAGCATGGTTTCTAGTGCTACATTGCCTGCCTCTCTTTCTGAAAGGCGTTTCCACTCATGGAAGAATTCGTATTTACTTCCTAATGTTCCAATTTTGGCATCTAGTCCGTTGGATAGTATTACAAATGCATTGTAGTAAAACAATTGAGGTATGGTGTCTTGGTAGTCTGTATAGTTGTCTGTATAGGCATTTTGTACATCAACTGTATTCTTTTTTAACTCTATAAACAAAAGTGGTATGCCGTTAACAAAGCCTACAATGTCAGTACGGCGACGGTATAAGTCTCCATGTATTTTTAGTTCTTTTATGGCAAGGAAGTAATTTTCACTTGGATTTTGAAAATCAAAAACCATTGCTTTTCTTGTGTCTGTTTGTCCATTTGGTTTCTTAACTGTTACATCTATACCATCACGGAGCAGAAAATACTTTTCTTCGTTGATTTGTAAAAGAGAGGAAGTGGACAGTCTGTTTTCTAAGACTTTTTGTGCTTCATCTATTTGGCTCTCATTAATCCAAGGATTGAACTTCTTGAGTGCCTTTTTGAAGTAGCGAGATAAAAGGATTTGTTTATAACTTTCTCTTCCAAACGTGCCGTTTTTGCCTAGTTTCTCTGATTTATAGGCAAATTTAACTTCCCAGCCTAATTCATTTTGTAAAAGATTTCCGGCACTGTCTTGAACGAGAATGTTTTCAGAATAGTCGTAACTCACAGTAGCCCTCCTTATACCTCAATTTCCCCGCTCATTAGCTTAGGAAGCAACCGGTCCCGTGCTTGGGTTAATTTATTAATGCCAACACTGAGAGAATAAATCTTTTCAAATATTGGTCTACAAAAATCAGAATATTTTTCTCTTAATTCACTAACAGGACATAGCACTTCGAGTTTTTCAAATTTTGCTTTATTAACATTGGTCATTGTTGCCCCATTGCTACCTAAACCTTCAAGCAATAATTTTAGACGTTTCATTGTTGAATAGATATAATATAAATCTTTCTTTTCTTTCAAAATAATAGAGTTAATTTGTTGGTTTGTTTGACATAGCGTAGTAGCTATATTTACTAGTCCTACTGTCGCAATGCAAGAGACCATAATGCCGTTTTTTGGAATGAATTTGTTTTTTTGTGTGCTTGCACCCGCAATGGTTAGCGTCATCTCTGTATTTATTGGATAAACGCAATTATGCATGTCTGGTATTTTAACAAAAGGAATTGAACCTCCATAATATTCTGGTTTCTCAGTTGGGGGAGTTTTTCCTGTGATTATTTCACCAAAAGAAGAAAGAGGTTTCTTACTCCAGCCGGTGGGGAGGCCGTCAATGATTTGGGTGTTCTTATAGCCGGGGAAGTGGAGGTCTATGAACCATTCTTTGTAGAGGCGCTGGGCAGCCTCCTCTAACAGCTTAATTTGCTTTTTGTTGTTTTCTATTAGATTGTCATAAGCAGAAAGAATGTCAGCAATTCTGTTCTGTACCTCTATTGGAGGTATTTCCAAAGGAATGGTTTCAATTTTGTATATTCCCAATTTTGGCTGTGCGACCCCTCCTGCAATTTGTTGCATAATTTCTCTATATTTTTGTGTGTTGAGGATATTTAAAAGATATTGAGAATTAATTCGTTTATCAAACTCTGTTAAGCGCACAGCATTTTCCGTTAAATTGAAACCATCAAATCTGCTTTTTACATATCCTACATCACCTACAGAACCCGCTATAGTGATTACAATATCACCTGTATTTACAATGTACCTACCGAGTTTCCTCTGAACTTCTTCTGTTAGGAAAACAAGATCATCCTCGCTAATGACTCCTGCTTTGATATCACGAGCACGGATATAAGGGTATTGAGTTCTGTAGGTTGCAAAAGTTGCACCTTTTGGAAGTCTTTTTCCACTCTTAATTTTACATATATCTTTTATTTCAACTTTCTCCCAACTCATAACCCCATCTCCTTTAGGTTTTGAGAGATGCTGTCCATTAGATCATTTGATTCTGCTTGCAAGGAAAGAAGTTCACGGTGGATTTCTGCCATGCGTTCTTCAAAGTCCACGCCGTCATCTTCTACAGGTGCAACGCCAACGTAGGCTCCCGGAGTAAGCGACCATCCTTTTTCTTCAATCTCTGAGATACTAACAATCTTGCAAAGACCTAGGATGTCTTTATACTCTCCGTCTCCAAATTTTTCGTAGAGCCAGTTTGCTTCTTTTGCTATGGTAAGAGTCTCAGAAAGCTCTGCAATTTCTTTGTCATAAATGGTTTGTGTTTTCTTCTTGTCCTTTTTATCGGCACTCTCAACTGCGCTCTTTGCTTGGGCCCTGAGGGCCTTTAATGATTCTGAGAGTTCTTTTACTTTGTCAGCAAAGCTTCCTTCAGCTCTCAGGACAGCTTTATATTCTTCAAGCAGAGCTTTGTACTTATCTATTTCTCCACGATACAACCACACAATGGCGTTGAGGTTTTTAAGTTGCCAATCACTCCATTCATTAAGGGTGCGGTCTACAACCGTGTAATAATTGCGTGCGTCAATAAAGAGAACTTTATCTTTAATAATATCGGCCTTGGCCTTATTGAAAAACCACAGGGAGCATGGCAAACTCTTGGTGTAGAAGAAATTATTGCCCACGCTAACCATGACGTCCACGTGTCCGGTCCTGATGAGTCTTTCGCGAATGTCCTTATCTTTGCCTTGGCTGTCTGTGGCAGATGAGGCCATGACAAAGCCTGCACGGCCTTTCTCGTTCAAATAAGAGTAAAAGTAGGAAATCCAGAGATAGTTTGCGTTGCTGACCTCTTTGTTCTTGTTTATAGATGGCATGCCAAAAGGAAGACGTCCAGCGCTCTCGCAGGATTCGGCTTTTACTTTGTCTACGTTAAATGGTGGATTTGCCATGACATAGTTGCAACGGCCATTTAGGTTGTGAGCATCATGATAGAATGTGTTGGCCTCATCTCCAGATTTAATGACGCCTGTAAGCCCATGCACAGCCATGTTCATAAGACAAAGCTGTGCATTATATTCAACTTTCTCCTGTCCGTAGAAAGTCATGGCGCTGTTGGCGTTCATGCCCGTGGAATTTACAAAATCTCCAGATTGGACAAACATTCCACCGCTACCACATGCTGGATCCAAAAGAACACCGTTTGTGGGCTCTATGATATTTACAATCATTTTGACCAGAGATTTGGGAGTGAAGAATACTCCATCATCAGAAGCAATGTTCTTGGCAAATTTGTTTAGAAAGTACTCATAAATGCGACCAATGATATCGCCACCAATGTCATCTAGTGCACTGTTATTGAAAATACGCAAGAGCTCAGATAAAAGTTCATCCTTGAAAATTGTGTAGTTTTGGGGCAAAACGCCAGAAAGCTGTTCGCTTTGGTCTTCAATCAGTTGCATGGCATTATTTACAACTTCTCCAAGACTATTCATGAAATGACCTTCTTTGTTCTTAAGTCTTGCAGAGGTGATGTCAGCTGGAAGATTTACAAGATAATCGTATTGAGCTTCTTTGGGCAAATAAAGTGCACTCTTGGCTATAAAATCACTGGGTTCTACGGGTAGTACACGTCCCCCACGAGAAGGACGACTTTTTAAGATTTCAGATTCTACTTTCTTGAAACGACTATAAGCATAGCGCAAGAATATTAGGCCAAGAACTGGCATGCAATACTGGTTTGATGTAAGTTTAGAACCTGCACGTAGTAGGTCTGCTGATTCCCATAATTCTGCTTCAAGTTTTCTTATATTAATCACTATTTGTTTTCTCCAACTAATACTGTGTATACAACTTCTTAGAATATCACTGAACGCAAGGAAATGCAAAAATAATAGTTTATCTAAATAATAGTTTATCTATGCCTCAATTTTATTTTTTGCTTTGGATGAAAATAAGAGCTA
>CAVJIN010000069.1:0-6458 GCA_963649615.1 bacterium | reverse complement strand
ATTCCTTATTGGTCTTGGGTAATAAAAAAGCCCAGAAGATAATTCCTCTAGGCTCATCAACAATATTCTTACAAAAAACTATAGTGCTTATTTTTCAAACCTTAGCACCACTTCTCCAATTGCAGCGGCTATAGGTTTACCGCTTGTAGCCCTCAGCTTGATGGTCGTCATTGAAAGGTTAAGTTCCTCTGCAGCAGAAAGAATTGATGAATATCTGTGTTCTTTGCCCGTTCTATCTGTTGCAATAACAATGCGACCTTTCATAACGTGTTTCCTTACAAAAAGACCCGACATTTTTTACTGCCGGGCCACACACTTTTCTTCACCTTAATACTACCATGTCAAGGGTACTCTACTCAAGGCTCAGGATAAAAATTTTTAAGTTTTTTTACTTCATGCTACCACCTCTAACCTTAAACGTAACTGCTCTAATGCTTCACCATGAAGTCTGTAAACCCAACAAAGCGAACATCCCATATTCTGGGCTATTTGCTTCCATGAGTAGTGCTGAAAGTATCTCATGATAATCACAGCCTTGTAGTCAGATACCACAAGCGTTTGTAATACATCAGTGATTACACGCTTATCCTTTTCAAGCTCAGCTTCTTTTTCTTGTATCTGATTTTCAAGGTCCAGTGCCTTACACACATAACCTTCCATACTGGACTTATTAGTTCTAGAACCACGTGGCATGCCATCTAGCTTAGGAGATGCTCCATTTACAGCCCTGCCTTTTAACAAAACCAAATATTCCTTCATCTTCTGTATTTCATAATCCCTACTTGAGAAAGTTCTAAGATAATCTTTAATGTCCATAAAACATTTCCTCCAACTTCTTTTTCAAATCACTTGGAAAGTCATCCCAAGACAGCTCCCTTAAATCCTGGTACCAAGAGCCAGAGAAGAACTCCTCGCACTCTGCTACCATAGCCAAGGCTTTTGGATCCTTAGGATTTTTAGATAGCTCTTCTTTTGCTTCTTTCCAATCCTCAATGGCATATGCGATAATGCGTGAGGCAAGACGTCTGTAAGCTATACATTTGTCTTTTTTAGAAATCACTTTTTTCTTACTAAGCATCTAAAGCCTCCAGTGTGTTTACCTCAATCTCAATACCGCACGGCTCATCTGACCACTTCTTTTCCACTACCTCACGTACAACTTGTGCATCGTCATTCCAGAACGACTCAGCTGTCATACAATCTTTCAGTAGCTTTTGAAGGTTATCTGTATCTGGCCTAGTATCTCTCCACTGCCCACTCTTATGACGCCGTCCTCTAGGAAACAACCATAAAGCCCTAAGCTCTAGTGGTCCTGCTAGAGGCACCTGTGGTTTAAAGAGCCTAAGATGTACTCGCAAAAGTGCCCTAGCCTCTCTTACCTGTGGTGGGTCATAGAACATAGGCTTACCATGTACTACCCGCACCTTATGCTCTTGGGAAGTTGCCGTCGGCGGGACAAGCTTTAAAAAAAATTTCATAGGATACTCACCTCCTGGCAAAGGCCCAGGTCACTGTCTGCGCACAGGTACAAAGGCAAGGCTCTGACGCCTTTGTCCAAAGTGCGTGACACGCGTGAGTGACAACGAACCTTATATAAGACCTTTGCCGCCGTTTGGACAAAGGAGAAAAAACCCTTTGTTGCCGTTTGGACAGACAAAGGAAAATGTCCCTTTGTCCATTTGTCAATTTTTCTTAGTAACAAGGCCTTTTTTATAGTCAAACTCATCTTTAAACTCCTCTACATATCTCTTAATTGAACGCTCCGAGACCCCAGAATATTCAGCCATGTCATGCACTGACGAGACCCCATTTTCCTCTGTGTTTTCAAAGGCTGTCAGTACTGTTGAATACCGATAATCTGCTGTTGTACGCTTTGGACTTTTGGCTAAATTAGCCTCAAAGCTACCTTCTGCAGGCACCTCTTGTAGAACAGAATCTAGCCTGTGGATAGGATGCTCAAACCAGAAATTTACGGGCTTAAAGTTCTTAAATTCTCTGAGACTTCCTTCCATGCGCCATGCAGTAGCATCTCCATCACGCACGTTGTTTTTCATGTCCTCAGATAGCTCTAGCTCGATAATATCTAGCTGTGCATCTGGGTCTCTGGCAAACACACCAGAACCCGATGCCCTATCTATAACACGCTTAGAACCTTGAGCTCCCTTACTGTGGTGGTGGCAATAAATAGCACTACAGCCTGTCTCATCGCAGATTATGTCAAACTGATTACAGAACGCACCCATATCTGAAGCACTGTTCTCATCGCCAGTGATGACCTTATAAATTGGATCGATTATCACAGCTTCATAGCCTTTACCTATGACTACTTTCACAATCTTTGGTACAAGCTTATCCAGTGGTATTGCTTTTCCCCTTAAGTTCCAGATGCTTATGTTAGATAGGTTTTTACGCTCTTTTAGGCCCAGTGCATCGTAGATATCGTAGAATCTGTTAATGCAAGAAGAATGGTCTATCTCAAGATTTACATATAAAACCTTACCCTGGCGCACATTGAACCCCAGCCAAGGCAGTCCTTCAGCTAGAGATATGGCAAGTTCCATCAATAAGAAGCTTTTACCTGCCTTTGAAGAACCTGAGATTAACATTTTATGCCCACAACGTAGAATTCCATCTATCAGTGGTTCTGGTAGCTTTGGACGATTGTCCCTGTAATCCTCAAGACTCACTACAGCTGGCATATCATCGCTACAAGACTCTATATACGTAATCCAAGCATCCCAACTGCGTGAGCCAATATTTAGAGCCTCAATTTTCTGGATATTTGCACCACGAGTGACACCAGGGAGCCTAGAGAGCCTAGACGGATTGCTGTTTTGAGTATCAACCTCAAGACCATGCTCTTTTAGATAGCCATATAAATACGCAACACGCTCTCTATACTGCTCAAGATTTAACGCATCTACCCTTACAATGGCATGTAGGCTCTTTGCCCCACTTGAAACAAGAACAGCTATGGGAAGATTTAACTTCTCATACATTTGTGCCTGCTCATATAAGTCCATTGAGTCAGATTCAACTAGAGCATACCTAAAAGAAGTAACATTGGTATTCTTACAGCCTTTACCATCTAAAGCATTAAAGCGTATCCAAGCCCCGGCTTCTGGGTTCCAGTCCCCAAGAACCGCTCCCAAGTCTGATGGGTATTTGTCTAACAGCTTTAAAAGTTCACCTGCTGTTCTATCAAAACAGCCTGCGTTTGCAGGACAGTATTTACCATCTTCTTTTAGGATTGCTTGAGTTACATATCCCACATACTCATCTTCTTTAAAGAGCGTTTTTAGATACGTTCTAAAGTCCTCAGTTGGGCTATAAGCACTATCTACTTGGTTTCCGTCAAATTCAATAGTATCGTTCCAATCTAAGATTCCATCGCCACTAAAACCTTTGTACCCATACTTTTGGGCTATCTGAAATATGGTAGCACCGGTAATTGGATTACTTGAGCCCAAGAAAGTTTCCCATTTGTGCCTGCACTCTCCTTCATGGTAGCGTGAATCTAGCCTAGACCAGTTATCCCACACATCACAAGAAAAGCCTTCTTTCTTTAACGCAAAGCCAATGTTAATCCACTCTTGATATGTAAGAGCCGATACTGGAATGGCATTTAATGCAGATATTAATTGTTCATTCATAGCCCAAGCTCCTTTATATCGTGGTATTTAACACGCTTACCCAACATCCGTGCTTCCCTAATTTGCTCACGCATCTCTGTGGTAAGCTCTCTATTTTGGTTAAAAACCCAAATCTCATCGCAAGCTGACAATAATGACAAACCAAACTGCTCTGTCATTGTCCTTTTGTCCTTGTCCTTAATAAGAGTCCAATACATAAGATGACTTGAAACCGGGATTGCGTTTTGCGCTATTACGTAATTACAGTACTTACAAAGCCTATAGAAACTAATCTCTTCATCTTCAAAAGAGGAGACGACATACACACGACGCCTACTTTTCATCCCAGATAAAAGAGCCTTTTCTTCATCGCGTACTATCCTAGATAGTGCCTTTCCTGCAGTCTTATCTACGTAGCCAGATTTGTTTAAAAATAAGGCGTTCATACACTGCCTCCTGGTTTATAGCTTTCAGCTCTAAAGGAGGAAGGTAGGCTCCAGCCGTTATTAGACAAGCGTGTTATCATCTTATTGGCATCAGAGAACTTCCATGTTCCCACATGCAAAAAACCATAACGTTCAAGACAGCGAATTTGCCTAGCTGTAGCTAAGCCCAAATCACGTCTTCTACGAATGCGCTCTATTATCATGTGAGCTTGTCCTTTGTTCTGGATTTTTTCACTACTTATGCCAGAATTGACGATAAACTGAATCTGCTTTTCTGTAGGCATTTCCATCTCCCAAGAGAAGGTGGGAATGTAATTCATAAGTGCTTCATCTTCTAGGGAAACTGCGTACTGAAGTGGATCTACAAGTTTTTTTGTGCGACTTCTCAACTCTTGTAGCTCACGAGCTAGTGCCTCTTCTCGCTCTAAAACGATATCTCTTTCTGCATCTTTTTCTGCCGTAATGAGGTCTAAAGCCTCATTTGAGGTCATCATTTTATCAACACGCTTTGCAATCTCACTATCCTTAGATAGCAAGGATGAAGGCTTACATAAATCGTGTTTTTCTGTCAGCCACAAAAAGTCCAAAAGAAGTAAATCCTTTTTCCCTTCACAAAGACGCGTTCCACGACCTGCCATTTGTCTATAAAGACTACTGTTCTTTGTGGGCCTTAAGATGACAATGCAATCTACACTCGGACAATCCCAACCCTCAGTTAAGAGCATAGAATTACAAAGAATATCTATCTTGCCTTGTGCAAACTCAGATAGAATTTCATCGCGGTTTTCACTCTCTCCATCAACTTCCGCTGCGTTCATGCCAAGCTCTCTAAGCAGTGTGCAAAACTTCTTGGCAGTGGCAACTAAGGGTAAGAACACAAGAGTACGCCTGTCCTTACAGTACGTTTTCATTTCCTGTGCTATCAGTGGCAAATACCTATCCAAAGCATGACCTAAGTCATCTAAAGCAAAATCTCCATTTTGCACTTTGACTTTTGTAATGTCCAGTTTTAGTGGAATCATCTGAGCTTTAATCGGGCACAAATATCCTTCTTCCACTGCTTGGTTCATTGTGTACTCATATGCAAGAGACTGGAAAAACTGACCAAGGTTCTTCTTATCTGCTCTATCAGGTGTTGCCGTAACACCTAAGATATCGGCACCTTCAAAGTGCTTTAGTACCTTCTGATAAGATGGACTCATGCTATGATGTGCTTCATCTACTACGACAGTAGAAAAGTAATCACTAGGATATAATGAAAGTCTTTTGTCATTAGACATTGTCTGTATGGAGCCCAAGGTGACTGGAAAAAGACTACCAAGTGCCCTACTTTCAGCTTTCTCCAGAGCACAATCCAAGTTACAAACATTTCTAATTTTCTCTGCAGCTTGACTTAATAGCTCATCGCGGTGTGCTAAAACTAAGGCTCTTTTGCCTTTTCTCTGAAGATTGGAATCAATGACAGAGGAAAAGACCACTGTTTTACCGCAATTATGTGTAATTGTGAAATCCTCAAGCAGATATCGGTTATCCCCATCTACTGTGAAACCTACATATGGGCCTTTTCCGGCAGGTTGGACTGTAAAGCCAGTTCTTAGAATGTTCTTTCTCTGACGGCGTGCTGAACACTTTCTGCGCTCTATCTTGCATGGAACAATGTTACATGGACCACTGATAGAAAGCCTATAGTAGATTTCAGTAAAGTCCTCATATCCTTTGACACAGGCTTTTACATGAGCATAAAGACCCACAGAGCTGCAGACAAAAGCAATGTCCTGAGCTAATCTTTCTGACTTTGTGATGTAATCCCAGGTATTGTTTTTTCTGTAGCCGTCTCCGTCAATTAAACCAGCCAAAAATTCAAGACGCACATCTTTGTCTGCAAACTTATAAGAGTCAGGGATAAACTTATCCTTTGAACACTTACCAGATAATCCCAGGGCTCTTAAATCCTCTAGCAATGGATTTTTTGTGCGCCCTACTATACCAGTTGTAAGAAAATATGTACTGGCTTTTCCCGTACTATGTTCTCTGACTTTCAGATTGTATTTTACGGCTTGAGCTCTAAGAACCTGTTTTACCTCTGCATCTGCTGTGGTAACAGAAACTCCGGAAGTAAGACCGCCATCTGCAATGAGAATACCTAAAAAATAAGGATCTATTGGACGAGGAGCATCTTCCCTGTAAAAGTGCTCTATACAGGATGTGCGAATGAGCTTATAAAGGCTCTTTTTATTCTGTGGCAAGTTTATCCAATCTTGCACTTTCATATCCACGTATTCTGAGTTCTTATTATCTGTGCGAACTAAAGTCAGCATGTGGTCAGTTGTGATTGTAAAAGGCTCTCCCTTAATTGGGCTAACCTTGTACAATTCTGACT
>CAVJIN010000068.1:0-6588 GCA_963649615.1 bacterium | reverse complement strand
TAGAAGTTGAGTTAAAAGGCAAATGTTTTAGCATTTTTATGGGAACTGTTTCAGTTTAGGCTGTTTACTCACCAATTTCATAGTCTTGTCTTGAACCCAATGTCACTTTTTTTGCAAAAAATGCTTCGATTGTGACACAAAATGTACATAAAACCGCACGAATGCTGAAATATGTTACAATTGGAAATTGGCTTATGCTTTTTTTGACCACTCATTGAAGTTTAAGCATATCTTCATTGATTGTGTTTTTTGGCTATGTTAAAATACAAAGCAAAAGGTGGATGAAAAATGACAATTCTTCAAGCTTTGAACAGTGCACCACTTTATTTGATTTGTGGTGGGATTATCGCTTTTGTTGCGATAATTTGTATAGTCTTTCTTGTCAGAGCCTACAAAGCAGGACTTGCAATGGGAATTGATAAGAAGAAAATGAAAACTGTTATAACCTCAAGTGCAACATTTTCGTTACTTCCTAGCGTTGGAATTTTGCTAGGTGTTATTGCGCTTTCAGGAAGCTTAGGAATTCCATGGCCTTGGCTGAGATTGTCGGTCATTGGAGCTCTTCACTATGAAACTCAGGTAGCACAAGCGGCTGCGGAGCAAGTGGGGCTTTCTAGTCTTTCTGCAAGTGAAATGACAGCCCAAGCGTTCGCTACCATAGCACTTTTGATGAGCATTTGTATAATGTGGGGCATGATTTTGTCAATTTTCTTCAATAAGAGTTATCTTAAAAAACTTAGTGGAAAGGGTAAAACAGTAAATGAAACTACATCAGAAATAAAGTCTAACAAAGCAAATGATGGTTTTGCTGACAAAGCAATGACCGCAATGTTTATCGGGCTTGTAAGTGCATATGTAGCGTCCTACATTGGTGGATTTATCTCAGGCAAAGGCGTTTTCACCTTCAAGGGGGATTGGGTTCCCTTGGTGGTTGTAGCTGTCAGTGCCCTATCAATGGCTTTCTTTATCTGGCTAGCTGAGAAGAAAAAGATGGCATGGGTGGAAAGCTTCTCAATTGCAGGAAGCATGATTTTGGGCATGGCCAGTGCTGTTATTGTAAGCCTTTAAGCGAAGGAGAATGACATGAATAATAGTGAATACTTTGAAAAATATAATAATAGAACTCACGTTTTAGGCAGAATATTTACCACAATAGTTTTAATAATGCTTGTAGGTGCTCCGTTTTTGATTGGAAGCATTCTAGGTGCAATGCCAGATTTAAAAGCCATAGCCAAAGGATTCATAAGTGTAGGTTTGATTTGGACTGTTAGTAGTGTGGTTGAGTTTTTGGTGTACACTCCAATGCTGGGAGCTGGCGGAAGTTATCTTGCTTTTATTACAGGAAATCTAATTAATATGAAAATCCCCTGCGCTGTTAACGCAAGGGATATTGTTGGAGCTAAATCTGGAACTCCAGAAAACGAAATTATTTCAACACTTTCAATTGCAACATCGTCGCTTGTGACTGTATTGGTTTTGGCTTTAGGTGTATTACTTCTGCAGCCTCTACAGCCAATTCTTCAAAGCGAGGCACTTCAGCCAGCCTTCTCCAACGTAGTTGCAGCTCTCTTTGGGGCTATGGCTTACAAGTACTTCCGTGGCAACCTAGACATTGTTGCAATTCCATTCACATTCCTATGTGTGTTGTTCATCTTGGTGCCATCATTAACTAGCTCCACTAGCTTCATGATTATCCCAGGTGGCGGAATTGCAATCCTTGTATCCTGGCTTAAATTTAAGAAAGCAAAAACCTCTAAGTAACTAGTTTAAGCTTAATTTGTGGTGTAAGTTGCAAGAAGACCAATGTTGTAATTCTGTGCTGCATTCATGGCAACGGAAACACTAAATTGGTCTTCTTCCACGAGGACTAGATCCAAAACTATAAGTCCTATTCCAGAAGTAAGCAAAGCTGTGCCAGACACTATATAGAAAAGATTTGACACGGTTCCTTCTGTAAAGTAACCAGCAGTCGCACAACCAGCACTTACCAAAAGAGAGCCAAGAGTTATTCCTGACCAAGTAGTGCGACTTTTTTGAAATTTTAGATATCTTGTTGCTTCATCTGGACGTCCAATTAATGTATAAAATTGGTCCTTTGTAATTTCTGTAGCTCCCTGATAAGGTGTCCAATCAATCTTCGTTTCTGCATAAACATAACTAGGACCATTTAAGTAAAAATCAAAAGCATTGGAATATCCGTAAGCAGAGTAGTTCCAAAGGTTTGTATAAACACTTGTGTTTTCGTTTGTGACAACATATAAAGCTTGTTTCTGAAAGTCTGACAGCTGAGCTGCGGACAAATTACTTGTTGATGTATCGGCAAATGCTGTACAACAAATCATCAGAACAATAAGGAAAACTAAAAATTTTTTCATAAGAATCTCCTAAGGAACTGTCAGTTAAGGAGCTACAGTTCCTAACTTTGGCAATGTAGCACTTTTAGCCAAGATGTAAAAGACGGTAGAACAACACTTTTGATACAAGAATTACAAGAATTACAAGAAATACAACTACATGCAACGCATTTCAAATGTGAACTCAATCCACTTTCCATATTCGCTTTCAACTGAGATTTTTCCATGGTGAATTTCTGCAATATTTTTTGCCATTGCTAAACCTAGGCCATAACTGCCATCTGCACGGCCTCTGGCTTTATCTACCCGATAAAACCGTTCAAAGATTTTATCCTTATCACTTGGTTGTATACCAACGCCTGTATTCTTCACTTTTAAGATTGCATTTTTATGTTTTTCGTATAGCACAATGTTTATTGAGCCATTTTGTTCTCCATATTTGATGGCATTGCTAAGGAGGATACTAACTAGTTTTTCCAATTGAAAAGGACTGCCCTGAACACAAATATTTTCTTGTACCTCTATATTTAAGGACATTCCTTTTTCAAAAGCTAAAGCCTCAAAAGGTAAAGCAGAACCATTTACAACTCCTGAAAAATCAACCAAGCTATTATCCTTGCTCATTCCTTCCATTGAAGTAAGAAACATAAGATCCTTTACAAGTCCATCCATGCGGTGTGTTTCTGTTTTGATGTATGATAGCCATTTGTTTGAACCTTGTTCTGCTTCAAGGACATCGGCATTAGCCTGTATTACTGCAATTGGCGTTTTGAGTTCGTGCCCGGCATCGGCAATAAACCTGTTTTGTCGGTCAAAGGCTTCTTGGACGGGGCGAATCATCATGCTGGATAGCTTAAGACTTAAAGCAAAAAGAACTACCCATGCAACAATTCCGCCAACTACGGCCCAAGTAATAACTCTTTCACTGTCTAAGATGGCTGCTGTTGCATCAAGAACAGTATATGAGTATCCAGCAGGTGTTATGTGTTTTAAAAAGTAATAACCTTTAATATTATCAAAGTCTTTACCATTTTTCTGAATCAAAGAAATAATGGCCTGAACTGTATCATCATCATAATAATTTTCACGGTTTGTTGTCCAAGAGGACATTGTTCCATCATTGTCAACCTCTATATTAATAACATTACCACCAAAATCTCTGAAAATAACTGCGTTCTGATTTTGTGTATTCTCTATATTTGTTGGAGGTTGAGGCTCTGGCGGAGAGTCTTTGTTTTCTGTTGTATTTGAAATTTCAAGGTTTTCTAAAGGCAGATTAGCTGGCTCAAGAGGCTTGCTTTGTTGAGCATAGTTTTCAAGAGCCGTTCTAATTTGTGCTTTCTTTTCTCTTTCTGGCGCTATGGCAATGAGAGCTATTAGGGCTATGATGATTACTGTAAAGCATCCCATCATTATAAAGATTAGCTGATGTCTTAATTGTTTTATCATCTTATGCCTCCATGTTCTCCATGTTCTCCATGTTCTCCATGTAGTAGCCAATACCACGAGCAACTTTTATTGTAACTTTAGAGTTTATAAAGCCAAGTTTTTTTCTTAAAAAAGAAACGTAAACCTCAGTGCTGTTATATTCACTATCACTATCAAGGCCCCAAAGCTTGTCTGCAATTTGTTCTTTTGAGATGATTCGTCCTTCTGCTGTCATTAAAAGTTCTGCAAGGTTTATCTCTCTAACACTCAGTTTGACAGATTTGCCAGAGTTGTTGCAGCAGAGTTCTCCTTGAGCTGGATTTAGTTCCAAATCTCCAAATGTAGGATTTTTACTCTCAATTGAAGTGTCCTTTCGTCTTGAAAGGGCATTAACACATGCAAGAAGTTCCGCCATTTCAAATGGTTTTGGAAGATAATAGTCTGCGCCCCCGTTTAAACCTTTTATCCTACTTTCTAAATCGGCTTTTGCTGTAAGCATAAGAATTGGGGTAGAAAATTTTTCTCTTCGCAAGTGTGCCAAAATTGTAAAGCCATCCATTTTTGGGAGCATTACATCTAATATGATTAGGTCATATAGATTCGTTTGGGCTTCTTCTAGCCCACTAAGTCCATCATAACATGCACTTACAAGCCAACCATTTGTTTTTAACATATGGGAGATGGCATCTGAAAGGCCTTTTTCGTCTTCAATTATTAAAAGTCTCATAGTGAAAATTATTATAAACCAAAAATACTTTTTCAAGGTTCGTTCAATAATTGTGGAGTAAAACTTAGTCATATGGAGGAAAAGCCCATGAAACATTTTTACAAAACAATTATTGTATCAGTAATTGCCATAACATTACTGTTCTCATCTTGTTCAACAGCAAGATCTTCTTCTGAAGCTTCTTCTGGAGTTTCTTCTGAAGGGACAACGTCTGAGACAGTTGAAACGTCCAAGACAGTTGAGACGTCTGGAACGTCTGAGACAGTTGAAACGTCCAAGACGTCTGAAACGTCCGAGACGTCTAAAACAGATATGGAAACAGATATAAACACAACCAATGAGTCAGGTGTAACCATACCAAGCATGCCACCTCAAGGAGCACCCGGAGAAGCTGGCGGACAAGGTGGTCCTGGCGATGCTCGCGGACAAGGAGGTCCAAATGGCGCCGGAGGCCCTGGCGGAACTGCCCCTAGTGGAACAATCCCTGGCGGACAAGGTGGTCCTGGTGGTAATTTTGGAGGTGGTAGTTTTGGCGGTGGAAGCTTTGGCGGCGGTTCTCAAACAGTCACACAGGGAACAAGTGCAAATACAATTAGCAATGACGGAACCTATACAGATACCACATACAAATCTACTGGCGATGATGAGAATGCCCTGCGTGTTGACGGAGCAACAGTTGTTTTGGATGGCATAACGGTTGATAAAAGTGCCGGTTCAACTTCAAACACTGAAAGTGGCGATTTTTACGGAATGAATGCCGCACTTCTTGCAACAGATGGAGCTAATGTAACTATAACAAATGCTACCGTTACTTCTAATGCACAAAACGGCAATGGCGTATTTAGCTATGGTAGTGGAACAATTGTAACAATAAGTGATAGCACAATAACAACTTATCAAGATAACTCTGGTGGGATTCAGACTACTGGCGGAGGCACAACATATGCAAGTAACTTAACAGTTAAAACAAGCGGAAACTCATCTGCAGCTATTAGATCTGATAGAGGCGGCGGAACTGTAGTTGTTACAGGTGGTACTTATACAAGCAATGGCTATAACTCACCTGCAGTTTATTCTACAGCTAATATTACAATCTCAGATGCAACTTTAACAGCAAACAACTCCGAGGCACTTGTAATAGAAGGCAAAAACAGCATTACACTTGAGAATTGCACTGTTTATGGCAACATGAGCGACACAAAAGGCACAAGCTCAAGTGAGAACGTTCACAATGTTATGATTTATCAGTCAATGTCAGGCGATGCAGCAGTTGGAACTTCTTCATTCTCCATGACAGGTGGTACACTAACATCCAATAACGGCGATATCTTCTACATTACGAACACAGCTTGCACAATTGAGCTCTCCAATGTGACAATTGAAAACTTGGATACAGAGTCCTATCTTTTCAACATCACAGGTAACAGTGCAACACACGGGTGGGGAACAGCTGGAAGCAATGGAGCTCAGGCCACAATAACCTGTTCTAATCAGGTCTTGGAGGGAGACATTAGAGTTGACGAGATCTCCACTTTGGACCTCACACTTAGCAATGGTAGCTCTTTCACTGGAACCATCAATGTGGTTGCAAACAAAGAAGGCGGATCATCCGTTTCCAACAATGCTGTCATTACCATTGAAGAAGGTTGCACATGGACCCTCACCGGAGATTGCACCATCTCAAGCCTTACCAACAACGGGACCGTCATCTTCAACGGCTATACAATTACCCTCGCAGATGGCACCATCCTTTCCAAGTAAGCGCTACCTATCACATCCCGATTACAGCTCTCTGCTTTGCGGAGAGCTGTATTTGTCTTGTGATTATTGAACATTAAGCAATTCTGTGTTATATATTCAGTGCATAAAAAACATTTAAGAACAATGCGGAAGTGGTGGAACTGGCAGACACGTAGGATTTAGGTTCCTATCCGCAAGGGTGAGGGTTCAAGTCCCTCTTTCCGCAAAAACGAAAGGCAGACAGAGGTCTGCCTTTTGTTTTTGAGTAGAAATTAGTGGGACTTGAAGCTTTGCGGTAGGAAGACGCGAATACATGGAGCGTCTGAAGCAAAGCCGGCC
>CAVJIN010000067.1:0-6862 GCA_963649615.1 bacterium | reverse complement strand
TCCTCAAAGATGGTTTGGATTCCATGCTTGTTTTTTGTAAACACTGTTCTTCCTCCATATGACAAATCTGAATACATTTCCATTGCAGATTGCATAGGATTGTCTGATTTATAGACATTTATTCCACTAGTATTCCCCTTATCCCCTAAATTTCCACCAGCTCTTAAAGGATATTTCTCTTTAACCTTCAAATAGTTCTCATCTATAGAAGAGCCTTTAATCTATGCTGTTTCAATCTTTTCTCTACAAAAGGATTCTATGTAATTATCGTCATAACGTCTTTCAAAGCTTTCACTTACTTGCATAGAATCATCGTATATACGAAGTTCATACTTACCACTAATTCCACTACCCATTAAACATCAGTCCTTAATATTTTCTTTCTTTACTAGCTTCATATAAGAAGTCCAGTCTGGATATTTAAAGAACTTAGTTCCAAAAGTGATTTCATCCGTAAATACATCTTTAGGCATTGAACCATAAACAAGGACAACTGAAGGCTTAAGATATTTAATCATAGACTTCAGGCCTGCTTTAAAATGCTTCTTCTCCTCTGCAGTCTTAACAAGGCCATAGGACCCAATGCTTACTATGCTGTGTTTTTCAAATCCCAAAAAGGCTAAAGGCTCAGGGAAATAATCAGTTGTATAAGTTCTCTCATCACCCCATCTTACATTTGGTATCACATAAACCCCTTTCCTCTGTAGATAATAACCAATAGCATGATTTCTATACTTATTAACCACTTGTGCTGCAAAAGGAGCATCCCAATATAAAGAAGCGTCTGGACTTATTACTGCTTGGTACTTCTTAAACTCCTTTACATACTCATTGGGATTTCTTAGCAGATCTGCAAACTCTATATCATTTTCATAAAAGCAGAGTCCAAATTGATTTGAAACAACCTTTTCTCTTTTACTGAAAGGGCACAACGCTTTTGGAATAATAAATTGCTCTGGTGCCTTTATCACAGGAATTTGAAATAGGCCATCAAACATAGCTCCTTTTACCAATTCAGGGTTACAACCATCGGAAATCAGTGCAGGATTTTTACTCCCAGCTTTTTCATAGAACTTTCTTTTTTCTTTGCAGTCATCAAAGGACCTCCCAGTAACCATTCTTTGTGGCTCCAATTCTTTTAATAAACCCATTTTTCTTTAACCATGCAATAGCTCTTTCAACTGTAGTTTGTCCAATGCCAAGCAAGGCTACCATTTCTAGAGTTGTAATATTTCTATTGTCTCGTATTAAGTCTAACACCCTGCGTTGGTTCCCTTTTGGGATGATTTGTCCCCCATTTATTCCCCCGCTTTCATCATTCATGAATGTATTCTACAAGTGAATAACTCATATGTAAAGAAAAGGGGAGAAATAAGGATAAAGACAAACTCCTCCACGATTTTTCAGGCGTTCATCTTTTAGGGGTGTGTTCACCTGTGCAAAAATGAACACCAATCGTGTATAGCTGTGTTCACTTTTTAACGATATGGGTGCTGATTTTTATATACAAACTGGAGAAAAGAGAGCCAAAAAAATTTCTGCTACACCTTTTAACGATAGCAATTAACAAAGTCTTTACTGACAAAGAGTTTCAAATACACTGTGTTCACTTTTTTGACATCAATACAACTGTCTCAACGTGGCTTGAGACGACAGAATGTACGTCTACCGTTTTTAGTATACTTTTTAACGATAGCTTTGATAGTGAACACCAATCGTTTATGGAAAATTTGGCAATCGTTAAAAGGTACATCTTCCTTTGATTCAAAATTTCGTAATTGATGCAGTTGGTGGTGTAATTTTCAACAAATTGGAATACTTCCATCTATTCTTTAAACAAAAAAGTACAGTTATAACACCTCCATGAGTTACAAGAAGAATGTTCTTCCTTTGGTATTGGGTAACTAGCTTTTCAAAAGCGTCTTTAACCCTGAAAAAGAATTCACTAGGAGATTCTCCATTAGGGTATTTTTCATCCATTTTTAAGTTTGAGAAAATAAAATGAGAATAGTTTTTAAGAAACTCTTCTTTTTTCATATTTCTCAAATCACCATTGTTTGTTTCTCTAAAACCTGCATCGAAAATTACTGGAAGTCCTGTTACCTCAGATATAATTTCTGCAGTCTCTTTTGCCCTTGGGAGGTCGCTTGAAATAATAAAATCATAATTTTGAGGTACGGATTCACACATTTTTGTTACATCTTTTATTCCTTTATCTGTTAGATGGTTGTCTGACCAGCCTCCCACCTTATCATCTTCATCTTGACCATGTCTAATTAAACAAAGATTCATATTGCCAATATTAAAGGTTTTATCAAAACAAATTGTTGAGATTACTTTTTCCAGAGATTCAAGACAATCTTCAAATGAAGTTCCAAGACAAAAAGAATTTTTCTTAGAGTAATTTGTAAATAGCTCATGCATTCTATCTGAATGCTTCAAAAAGTCCACTTCTTCAGCTAAAGACTTTGCAGAGAGTTCAGTTTTTCGGCAATAAAATGTATTTATGACTGCTGCATTAAATAATTCTTTATTGTAACATTCGTTACGTGTGAGCAAACTGATATCAAAAAGGTCCTTGATTCTAGAATTCTTTTTTCCTTTGCTCACGAGAGTTTCAAGTTTTTCAGCTAGGATTGTTTCAATATTGTACGATTGAAGTTGGAATGTAAATGTTTCATCTGTTCTTGAAACAAATTTTTGTAAAACAGGTCTTGGAGTAACGACATCATCTTTAGCAATATCAACACTAAAAATCTTCCTTATATTTGAATACTGACCTTTAAGCCTTATTCTTTTGCCTCCATATTTTGTTTCCGTTGCTATGTCATCTATATCGATAACCTCATATGAAACACCATCATCGGTATTTTGGATGCAAATAGAATGAAAATAAGATAGTAGAATATCATTTGAAAGTTCACCATTATATTTCAAGTCTACATCCATTGTTGTTCTTTGAGATATCCCCATAATGTATTCAAGAAGAAACCCTCCTTTAAATACAAACCTATCCCAATAGGGACTTTTGGAAAGTCTTAGCAGAAAATGCTCAAAGAAGAAGGCATCCCACAGGATTTGAGGCTTAATTCCTTCCTCTTTTGCAAATTTATCAATTTTTGCTTTTGTTTTAGCTATTTCCATCCAACAACCTCAAAAACATCGTGAACCCTATCGTAAACCTTGAGTTTTTTAGCGTATGCATATAGTTTGTCATAGTCAATGTTTTTTGAATACTGATTTATAGCAAACATTTTATCTTCGTATTCAATATCGTCATAGACAAAAATGTCACAGATACATCGCTCTGTATCATAACAAGGAACTTCGTTTCCATAAGGAGTCTTTACTTGTTGTATCCCAAGCTCATAGTTGGATGTTCTTGTTGTATAACACACAAGTTCCGTATTAGACGGAATTCTTGAAGAATGAGGAAAAGTTGCTTCAAACCCTTGAAATTGTCTATTTGAGAGTCCCTGCAAATACAAAGCAGTTGAATGAGAAAATACCAGTTTAGAATACATTTTTGAAAAAATATAAAACGGGTCTTCTATTTGATCTGCTAGTAGGTATATTCCTCTACTAACTTTTTTGAACACTCCTTTTCTTTCATGTCTTATCAGAGTAATAGAAGGAATTCCTTTTCTTTTAAGATCCTTGTAAAAGAGGTATCCATTGTTTTTCTTTGCAATATCTATTAGGTCTTGTTTCTTCATTGTTTGTTACTTTTACACAACCAATATACAATATTGGTTGCACAAATACAATAAAAAAACACAAAATAATGGTTTTTCAAACTTTTGTCATCAATACAACCGTAGGAAGTTCTAATAACGGACAAAAACAAGGAACAAGTGAAGGGCAATGCTCTGTTGCATGACCTGAACGCAGTGACGCGGTTATTGCCTAGTTATCAATACAACTGTCTCAACGTGGCTTGAGACAACAGCATGTACGTCAAGCCCATTTTCAGCACTTCTAAACGATAGCCTGATAGTGCACCCATATCGTTTATAAAAAATCCTGCTATCGTTTAATAGTGCATTAATATACTTTTCTGTCTCTGGTGATAATTTCAGCAACGTTTTCTACCAAGGTATTCCACATGATGAAAGAACAATGCACCACCTTGTTAATAACTTTACTGCAACAGCTTCGAAGTTCTCTTACTCTATTACAGTTGCGTCACAGTCATTTGGCTCACAAACAGCATCAAAGCTAATAATATTTATTTTAATTGTAATTCAACATCGTACCGGCTCTGCACAACCTTTCTGATGCTGTATTGATGCAAATGTACTATCGTTCGATTCTCCGAAGACAAATCACCTTTGGTTGATAAACATAGAGATGTTCACGCAAAAATCGTATGGCTCATTTAGAAATAACTGAAAATATCAGTGAAAGTTTTCGATAATATGGCACGATAGATTTTTACTTGGAAACAAGATTATTCTGATTTCGTTTAAAATCCAGAAAATGGAATTCTTTCAGAATCTTGACCATGCAATAACCCATAATCATAAATAATATCATAATGAAGCAATATTCCAGCAAAGATTGAATGACAGGCTGTGAAAAATCAATGAATACAAACTGTGTTCTCAAAAACAAATAGGAGATAACTTCATTCTTCACAAAGGCATGGAAACCACAAATTGCCAACAGCACAACAATGATTCGCAAACTCCAGATTTTGATTTTAGATGAATCATCTGACTTTTTGTTCTTTCGGATTATCCCCAGCATCATGTCACCGTGCATGCCGGCATGGAAGCTCATCAACACCAATCCCCAATAAGACCCCAGCAGATGAATTGTTCTGGCTGTAGACGCTCCATCAAAATACAAAAAGCGAAACACATGTCGGGATAGAATCATTCCGCTGATTGGCAATGAGAGCATTATAATCGCAAGTGCTAAATTTACGACTGTTCCCAAAACGCGGAGAGATGTGTACTTCCCACGAAAAATGTGTTTCCACCAGGCAATATTCAGAATATGGTGGGCAATAAAAAGTACAAACATACCAATACCAAGATATTCATGGGCAACCTCTCCAACTAGAGAATATGCCATCAACAAAGGCAAAAGAAGCACCATTCCCAAATCTACTATAATTTTAATTCTCTTCTTCATCATTCAGGTCTATTGCATTTAATCCAATCTTCATTTTGTCTCTCATACCAGTGAGTTCCATTAATTCGGTATACACCTCTAGCCCCATAGGCATTTGCGTTTAAAACAGAAGTGTAGGTTACAGAAGCATAGTTGCCATAGATATTTACTACCGGATTTTCTATTCCAATCGTAAAGTATTGAAGATCACCATCCGTAATATCTGCAAAATATTCATCCCTTGACTGTTGTCTGCCACTCATGTGGGTGAAAATCATATCTGGAGATGTAATGTCCCTCATAGTTTCTGTATCAGCTTCAGTCATAGCTTGACAATACCTTGCTGTCTGATAAAGGATTATCTGTTCTTCTATGCTCAATTCAGTTGTTTTTATGCCGGTTATTTCTACATTGCTGAAAACTGAAAAATCAAAATCTGCCATATTGACTACCTCACTTTCTGAAAGAGCGATTGTCACCACAACCTTCTCGCCAAATGTATCAAACAGGCTTAAAGGCGAGGTAATACGCCCCATGCGGATTAGGCCATCTTGAGAAGACTTATCCGCATTGTCAAAGAAAATCGCCAAAGCTTTCCCTTCTGTATAATAGGTCACATCTCCATTTTCAAAATCCTCAATGGTAGCCCCGTTTTCCGGCAGTTCACCAAGTGCCGCATAATATTCCCGGTCGGCATATCGATTCATAGTGAGCGTAAGAGGCAACATTTTTATGAAAGCCTGACTTGTTTTACTGTCATTAAACACTGCAGTCACAATTGTATTGCCAAATGTCAGTTGAATTCCTGTCTCCTTAAGCTCTGCACCACTGCTTATACCATTTATGGTGTTTTCTGTCTCTGCGACATACGCAGTAATGTTCGAGGCCTGTACAGGAAGATTCCCCTGCTCTGCTTTGCCACAAGCTGCAAGGGATGCTGCCATTTCAACGGTCAGCAGAACAATGATAAAAGCCCTATATCTGTTACTCAACAAAGCCACCATCCTTCAGCCACTCTGTGACCATCTTTCTGGCTGTATCACGATCATTTTGCGCTGTAGTACCCAAAATTGCTAATCCTTCCTCAATTATTCCTCCCGTAATGTCAGCAATTGTTGATTCAGTATTGGAAAGTCTGCTGCCGCCATGTGTGCAGAATGGGACAATGGTCTTTCCGGACAGGTTATAGCTCTCCAAAAAGCTATAGACAATCATCGGCATATCGCCCCACCAGTTGGGATAACCGATAAAAATCGTGTCATAATCGTCTATATTGTCCACAGTATCGGCAATCTCCGGGCGAACATTGGATGCCATTTCTTCCCGGGATACATCCAGAAGCTCGCGGTGAGAAGTGGGATACGGTGTAATAGCCTCAATCTCGAAGAGATCGGCTCCGATTTGTTCTGCAATCATATGGGCGATAATACTGGTGTTTCCTTCTTCAATCACACCAACTCCATACTGTTCCCCTGCAAGAGAAAAATAAGCTACTAACATATTTCTGTCTCCTTCTATTTGTTCAGCCTGCGCCTTATCAGCCGTCTCACGGGTTCCGTTGGCCGCAAGAGCCAGCGTCATAACAGCTGCTAGAATCAGCGCCAATAATCTTTTCATATTGTTCTCCTTTACCAATCGACAAAGCATTCATCTTTAAACAAAACTACAATCTTCTCCATTTCTTCATAAACATCTTCTTAATCTGCCGGAACGAATCGGCTCAGATGTGCTTCCTGCTCTGCAA
>CAVJIN010000066.1:4343-7170 GCA_963649615.1 bacterium | reverse complement strand
ACATTGGATAGGTATACAGAAGCCTTACTGATTTTATCTATCTCACTTGAGGACTTTCCAAGAGCTGCAAGCTCACTAACCATGCTTTCAATATCGTCTTTACTTGCCAGTGTCTGACGAGAAAGAGTTGCAATAGTGTCGCATGCCTTCTCATAGCTTTGGGTATTACCAAGGGCAATTTCAAGCTGTTTTAGTTTTCTATTTGCTGTTGAAAAGTCGTTAAAACAGCTAGAGACAGCGTCCCCTAGTTTCTTTACAGCAGCAACTACGCTTGTAAGGGTAAAAGCTGTCTTTAAGGTAGAGCCAATTTTAGTGCACATGGTCTCTAAGTTTGTAAGTGAGCCCTTTGCAGAGTTTACTGCACTAGAGATGTTCTCCTCAGCTTTTATAATTACTTTTGCCTGTGCTGCCATAATTCTCTCTCCATATAAACTAAAAGACCGCCCCGAAGGACGGCTTTAGGAACTGTAGCGAAATAAGTTGAGCAATTTATACAAAGTTATGTTTTCAAGATTCAAGGAATTAGCTTCAGACAATATGATTATATGGCTGAAGATAATGACGTAGAAGGTTGACAGCAGAACAAGTATAAAAGTTCAAATTATTTTGATGCAGTTCCTTATTTCTTAGTTTTGAGTTTTTTCATCTTCTCATTCAAATGCCTGCGATAGTTTAGCTGTATAAGCTTTAATACCTGCATTGTCATATAGGGTTGGTCAGAAATTGAGCCTTCAAAGGGAAGAGCTCTAAAATCCCCAGTCTCGCTATCTGAAATTGGTAGATACAAATCAGTGACATAAGGTATCCACTTAGAGCACTCTTTATAGACAAGAGCATTGTTTCTTCCCATAAAGAGCTCAGAGCATACCGATGCTATTTGTCTTCTTTCTTTTTCTGTTGGGTAAAAAAAGAGGCTTGTGAATACTCTCCTATTACCTTGCTAGATAGCTCCATCTTCTCAAAGATAAGATTTGTTAAGTTTTCACCTGTCATCCTCTTATTCTCATCCTCATAAAAATTGTGGTCTATGATGATTGTGGGAAGAATTTCTCTAAAGTACATAATCAGCTCTTTTTGCCCTTTATCGTATGCTTCCCTAAGGTTCATCATCTCTAAGGTTGGAAGTTCACGCAGTGTGATAAAGGCATCATCTTCTTTATCCATATTGCACTCAAGACCAACGTTGATTTTCACACTTTGAATAAAGGCTCCATAATTTCTTTTTTGTACGTACATATCAGTTTTCCTCCTATACCGTTTCACTTGATGTGTTTGTAATAACTATTACAAGGGGCTCTTCTGTTCCACAAGAAAGTGCCTCGCCGTCAATAGATGCCGTTAATGCTCCAGTTCCACCAACAGATGCACTGACGCTTGTAATTGCAACATAAGGCATGATGATTTCATACTTTTGCTTTTCTTTATCAGAAGAAGTAAATAGTAGTGAGATTCTAGCTGTCTGCTCTGTTACAAGGTACTTTTCCTTAAAAGACTCGATATTCTCTGTGTATGGAATCTCAAAAGAGATTGTTACACTTCTTTGGGCGTGTTGAGGCTGACCTACATAAAGACCTGTTGCATAAGTCTTAGGTGCATCTTCTAAGGCGTTATCAACTTTAAAGCTTGCAGATGAAATATCAAAAACTTCATCACCTACCTTAAACACAGCAGATGTACATCTATAAGCTGGAATTGTGAACTTAGCATTATCAGAGCTTTTAGTACCACTTTCTTCTTTTACTCCCTTTAGATCCACAGAGCCTTTAACATAATCACCTGCTGCACAATCTAGAGAAAAAGCTGAGATGGTAACACCCGCATACTTTTTAACAGATGCCTTTCTATCTACAAGTACTGTAAGTGAAGGTAATTCCTCATTAGGCCCACAGAGGGCATATTCATGTTTGCACGTTCCAGCACTTTCATCTTCTGTATACTTTTCCTCTCCTCCTAAAGAGGCTTGTGTAATTAACTGAGCAAACTCGGGACGCAAGACAAAACTAAAAGAGCCGTCTACAGTAATTCCTAGTAAATCTCGTGTCTCTGGTGTCTTAGAGGCTAAAAGAGAGCCTTCATCGCCTTTACTTACACCCAGTGCTATACTTTCACTTGTAATGTCTACAAGGGTATCTGCATTTACTGCGCTGCCAAAGCTAGTCTCTTTTCCTATTCGTAAAGAGGCCCCACTTCCTGTTACAAATGCCATAATATTTTCCTCCTATCTAAAAGATTCTGTCCCACCGAATTCTAAGGGTGGCTTCTATTGCACATTGATTTTTAGAGGCTGTTACATATGGGTAGTAATCCATATCAGTTACCTCTGTGTAATCCACAAAACTTTCAAGTTCTCTGTCTTTGGCAAGTAGTGAGCACAAAGCTGTAAAGTAGCCAAATACTCGTTTAATAAGTGTTGTATGGCTTGCACCCTTACAAAGTATTGTCACACTTACATTCATAGTCGCTTGGTCTGCCATAAGAGATAAAGCTTCAAAGTTCTCATAATCGGGTTCTATGAAAAACATGCTGTCTTTTCGCATGTTATCTACATCGGGAAAGTCAATTACTACAGCCTTTTCATCTAAAGCCTTCAAATCTCCTTTTCCTTCATCTGATTCAAAGTGCTCAGCTAGATGCTTTATGATTATGTCTCTAAGACGCTCAAGTACCATCATCTCTGTTTTCATACGCTACTACTCTCCTTCATAACCCTATCGATTTCCTTTTGAACAAGTGCGTCAAAACGCTCTTTAAAATCCATAGTCTTTAAATAGTCCACTACAGGCTTTGCTACATAATCGCGCTCAGCAAGTTTTACTGAGTGAACCTT
>CAVJIN010000066.1:0-3439 GCA_963649615.1 bacterium | reverse complement strand
AAGAAGGCACATCTACAATCATAATTTTGTCCTTTAAATAATGAGTGCCCCAAGACTATTAGTCCCAGGGCACATTCTCTTATGTATCAGAGCCGGAAGCAGTTCCAGCCATCTTCATGCATTTGACAGCTTCGCCAAGCACAAGCTTTGCATCCACACGCTTAGAGGCAATAAAACCCACTTGGCCATTTCCTGCATAAAGTTCATTAAGCCTTCTAAATGCAATGCCCTGCCTATCGCCAATCCAGTAGTATGAAAGGTCTCCAAAGATTACTGTCTTCTTTCCCGCTCCAAGTTCAGGCATAAAGGATGAAGTAAAGTATGGTCTACCCAAAATGGTGTTAACCTCTCCGTCCTTTAAAGCAGGTTGCCAAAGATAAGTGCCATCGTTGTTCTTAAGCTTTCTGATAGCCTTAATAGTGCTGTCATTTAAAAGCCAAATGGCATTTGGTCTGTATGGAGCTCTAAGACTATAATAGAGGTCAATAAGCTCATCGGCTGTAAGAGAATCTGCCTTTGCAGAAGTTATTCCAGTCTGGGCACCGCCTGTTTCATACAAAAGACCTGTTGGCTTATGAGAGCCATCACCATTGATAAATGCCTCTTCCTCTTTTTCTCCGATTCTACGGGAGAACTCGGAAGCAATGTAACCTTCAAGGTCAAAGACACTATCCTGTAAAAGTTCTTCTGAAACCTTAATGACAGTGCCAACCTTATGAGAGTCAAGATAAACTTGATTAAAGGTATCGGCACTTTCCTGATATGCTCCTTCTTCCTCAATCCAGCCAGCAGAGCCGTGAGAGCCAACTAGTGGAATCTTGTGAACACCGCTTGATGTAGTAAAGCAGTATGCATGGTTTCTGATAATGCAGGAATCCTGAAGACCATCGATAAGTCTTCTTTCAAACTCATCGGGAACTAGATAGCCACCTTCAGAATCTACTCCTTCTTTAAGAGAATTCAGAAGCTCAGGAGTATGATGGTCATTGCGAATTCTTAAGGCATTCCAGAAAGATTTCTTGTAGCTATCAGAGCTTCTGCCTTTCTTCTCTTCAACTTTTGAGCCTTCTGGCTTACTTGTTAAAGGAATATTTACAGCCTTATTAAGCTCTCTTTCTAAGGCCTCAGCACGCTCCTGTCTTTCAATTTCCTTACCAAAAGACACAATCTCGTTTTCCATTCTCTCATAGACTTGTGTGTCTTCATCCGAGAGAATGCCCTTTTCGTTTCTATGAGAATCTAAGAATGCCTTAGCCTTCTCCCAAGTCTTTGCTCTTTCCAATCTTAGCTCACTTAATTTACTCATGGTTTTTTCCTCCTATTTAAGTAGCTCAAGTCTTTTTTCCAGTTCAGCAATCCGAGTTCCCTTCATGCTGACATCCGTTTTCAATTTTTCTGTAATTAGATTCAAAAGCTTTGTTTCCGCCCTCTTTCCTGAAAAACTGTAAGAGCTATCTGTCTGTTGTCTCTTGTCATCTTTAAGAAGGTCATCCGCAAAGCCAAGTTCCAAAGCCTTGTTAGCATTCATCCAGGTTTCTTCATCCATAAGATGAGAAAGTTTTGCCCTAGATAGCTTTGTTTTAATCTCGTAGGCATTAATAATGCTCTCTTTAACTTCACCAAGCATTTCAATAGCCTTTTGAATATCTTCATGGTTGCCGTAAGCTGCAGTTATGGGATTGTGAATCATCATCATAGCAGTAGGAGCCATAAGCACCTTTGTTCCTGCCATTGCAATGACAGAAGCAGCAGATGCAGCAATACCATCAATTTTGACAGTCACTTCCCCTTTGTAATCCATGAGCATGGAATAAATCTGACTTGCAGCAATGCAATCCCCACCTGGGCTATTAAGCCAAATGGTTACAGGGCCTTCACCAGAAAAGAGCTCATCACGGAAAACTTGAGGTGTTACACTATCATCTATCCATGGCTCGTCAGCTATGACTCCATAAAGTTCAAGCACTCTCCCTTTTTCTGGATTTTCCTCATTTGCCACTGGTGTTGCCCAATTCCAAAAGCGTTTCTTTTTATCCATCGCCTTTCTCCTTTTCTTTAAGATTTGTTCGTTTTTTTACAGTACGTTTGAGACAAATAATGCTAAGTTGCCATCTGCCTTATGCCCAAAGAGAACTGTTTAAACTGTGATTTTTGATTTAACTTTACATTACTACTAACTACACATAAGCGGCTCCCGCATCCTGCAAGCGAACCACATTCCCATTCAAGACGTGTATGAAACCACCTTGTTCTTCTGAGAGTAGATCCATGTTCTCAAGCTCTCTACAGTCATTGACAGAAAAGATTCCATTTTGAATGCCAGTAGCATAACCGCTCATACGTGATGCGTAGTCTCCTCTGAGAAGTCCATCTAAGTTAAAGCGAAAGAAGTATTCTTTTTTCTCCTCTTGGCTTAGAAGTGCACGAGCAAGATTCTGCTCCCATCTAACAACCCATGGGTCCAGTGTGTATTTGACGAACTCAAGGCTCTGCTGTTCAATATTTGAGAACGTTGACTTTTCCAAATCCCCAACCATATGAGGTGGAACACGGAATATTCGTGCTATCTCGTTTATCTGAAACTTACGGGTCTCAAGAAACTGTGCTTCATTTGGAGAGATAGAAATTGGTGTGTACTTCATACCCTCTTCTAAGACGGCCACTTTATGAGAGTTGGCTGAGCCTCCATATGCTGCATTCCAACTGTCTCTAACCCGTTCTGGGTCCTTTAAAACACCAGGATGCTCGAGAACCCCACTAGGAGCAGCACCGTTAGCAAAGAACTTTGCTCCATACTCTTCACATGCTATTGCCATACCGATTGCGTTTTTGGCCATTGCTATTGGTGAATATCCTACAAGACCGTCAAATCCAAGACCTGGAATATGAAGTACATCCTCTGACTTAAGGACTACCCTATTTTCCTTACCTGCATTAGCCTCTGAGCTATCCCTTGTATAAGTGTAGTAGATTCTTCCGTCTGCCAGTCTATCAACGCTCATGTGGTTTGGCATAAGTGGGTAAAGGGCGATAATCTCATCCTTACCGTTTCTAATTATCTGGGCATAAGCATTACCCCAAAGTAAGAGATGGGTCATCAAGGTTTCCCTGAAAACAAAGCTTGTCATCTCAGGATTTGGCTCATCGTGTAAAAGAGTGTAAAGTCTATGGTCAATTGCCTTGGTTTTACTTCCATTTGGTTCGTACTTGTAAAGATGAAGTGGCAAGCCTGCTATGGCCTCGCTTAGAATCCTTACGCACGCATAGACTGCTGTCATCTGCATAGCACTTCTCTCATTTACATTCTTTCCTGCAGTAGAGCCACCAAATAGAAAGCTGTAAGTAGAGCCTACAGTTCTGTTTTGTGGTTTGTCACGTGATTTGAAAATACTGAAGATACTCAAATTTGCCTCCTTTGGGCGTAAAAAAAGCACCCTCG
>CAVJIN010000065.1:0-7485 GCA_963649615.1 bacterium | reverse complement strand
GAAAGGATGACGGGAAAAACGCCCGCAAGCAGTTAGAGGTTGATTTTGTGGTCAACCGAGGAGACGAGCGTTACTATATCCAGTCTGCGCTCTCCATTGATGATCCTGACAAAAAGGAGCAGGAGATTGCATCGCTGCTTCGTATCCCGGATTCCTTTAAGAAAATTGTGGTTGTAAAAGACTACATCAAGCCTTGGAGGGACGAACACGGCATTCAGTACGTTGGAATCGAGGACTTCCTTCTGGATGAAAGCCTCATCTCCAAATAATGTGTATCTGATAAAATTGCGGATGCCGCAAAAAAAACAGCAATGGATTGAATTGAGCAAATAGAATTGAGGCAGAGGTTGACCTTGCGGGGGAGGCTTCTGCCTTTTTTTATGCAACCTTTTTTAAGAAACTATTAAAGGGTAGAATCAAATTGGCTAAAATAAAGAAGGCTAAAAATCCTCGGGTCCGAATAGAAATCCGCATTGAAAAACCTTTACTTTTGAATTTGGATATGATGTAATAAGTAAAGGTTTGCAAAAAAGGGAGAAGTGAAACTAAATGATCTCGTATGATGGCTTAAACAATCAGCTTCAGAAAAAAGGGCTTAGGAAAACAGATCTGACCAGGAAAATTGGCATATCTTCACGCACAATAGCGAAGATTGCAAAGGGTGAAAAGTTGTCCGCCAGGACACTGCAAAAAATTGCCGACTATCTTGGCTGTGAGACGGATGTTCTGTGCAGGAAAGTTTCCTCGAATGCGATTCTTCAGATTCTGCGTGATGAAAAGGATGCCGGGATCTCTGGGGGTCTATACCATGAGCTACAAGTTCGGATGACATACAATTCCAACCACATTGAGGGAAGCAAACTTACGGAGGATCAGACAAGGCTTATTTTTGAAACGAATACTATTGATGTTGGAGATGGCGTGCCTGTGGACGATATTTTGGAAACAGTACACCATTTTCGTGCGATTGATTACGTGATTGACACAGCGGAAGATGAATTGAGCGAGGATATCATAAAACACCTTCATTATATTCTGAAGCATGATACCAAAGATTCCACCTTGAGTTGGTTTGCAATTGGAGAGTATAAGAAGAGAGCGAATATGGTTGGTGGACACGAAACTACAAGGCCAATGGATGTGCCTCTGAAAATGAAATTGCTTTTGTCTGAATACAACGCAAAGAAAACGGTCACGGTGAATGATGTGATTGCTCTGCATGCAGAGTTTGAACTCATCCATCCATTTCAAGACGGCAACGGTCGTGTGGGACGCCTTGTGGCTCTCAAGGAGTGCCTGCGCCACAACATTGTACCGTTCATTATTGAGGACAGCAAAAAGAATTTTTATTACCGTGGGCTTTCACAGTGGAAGAATGAAAAAGGTTGGCTGACAGACACGTGTCTTGATGGACAGGATACTGTTATTCGGCTACTGGATATGCTGGACATCCAACATTGATGAAAATTTTGATGAAAATTTTTAGTTGTTATAATACTAACAATGGGTTAGACTATAAAGTGAAGGAGGGAGATGCTCTAAAAAAGGGGATAAGATGGCTAAGAAGCTTAATCTCTCTAATTTGGAGTTAGATGAAAAGAAGAAACTTGGGAAAGTTAGCTTTCTCTCGATTCTTAGCGTTTTTATTGCTTGTGTAATTATTGTTGGTTGTTTTGCTTGCTCTCAAAATTCTGGTGTACAACTAAACAAGGAACAACAGGCAGAGATTGACAGAGTTTATTGGGAAAATGAAGTAGTTGGTACAAAGTGGAAAGTAAGTACTACGGACAAAAACAATGGAATTCTGGATGGTCAAAGTGTGGCTTTGGATTTGGAATTTGCAAATGAGTCTGGTGTCCTTTATGCTTATTTTACATATTCTGGTACAAAATTACTGACTGGCGAGCTTACTTTGGTAAGTTCTGAAGGTACCATTAAATTCCCAAATGGTACAAAGTGGGGTGCTAAGTTCTCAGAGAAGAACAATATAAGGTATCTCACTATTTCTTGCAGGACTGGAGATGTCTATTATACTTCAAATAAGTAATAGACATTCGTTTAGACCGGGGTACTGTGGTTCTAATTAAAACCAGAGCATCTCTTCCTGCAAAACTTCTGTTGAAGTTTTGAGGAGCCATAGTAAAGACTCCCCAAACCAGCTCCTACGTCGTAGGGCTGGTCTTTTCAACTCACTTTAGAGGTTTTTGCAAAAACCTCTTTACAGTAAAAATATCGGGATTAAGAGGGAAAAATGAAGATAACTGTTGCAGGGACTGGCTATGTTGGGCTTTCAATTGCTGTATTGCTTGCACAACATAATCAAGTTACGGCCATTGATATAATTTCAGAGAAAGTTGCGCTTATAAATGAACGTAAGTCTCCAATTCAGGATGAATATCTTGAGAAATATCTTGCAGAAAAAGAGCTGAATCTTGTGGCAACTACTGATGCGCAAAAGGCTTATGAAAATGCTGACTACGTTGTGATAGCTACGCCTACTAATTATGATAGCCGTCTTAACTTTTTTGATACCAGTGCGGTTGAAAGTGTTGTTGAGCTTGTAAGAAAGTATAATCCCCAAGCTGTTATGGTGATTAAGTCTACTATTCCTGTAGGTTATACAGAGTCCTTGCGTGAAAAATTTCCAGATTCTTCTATCTTGTTTAGTCCAGAATTCTTAAGAGAAAGTAAGGCTCTCTATGATAATCTTTATCCTAGTCGTATTATTGTAGGTACGAACATGGCAGATTCCAATCTTCAAGAAAAAGCTAGAGTGTTTGCTTCACTTCTTAAAGATGCATCAATTAAGGAAGATGTTCCTGTGTTTATAATGGGTACAACAGAAGCGGAGGCGGTGAAGCTTTTTGCAAATACATATTTGGCACTTAGAGTTGCCTTCTTTAACGAGCTTGATACCTATGCAGAATCAAAGAATATTGATACTAAAGCAATTATTGATGGTGTAAGCGCTGATCCTAGAATTGGTAATTTTTACAATAATCCGTCTTTTGGTTATGGTGGTTACTGCCTTCCTAAAGATACAAAGCAACTTTTAGCTAATTACAAGGATGTTCCAGAAAATCTTATTGCTGCTATAGTTGAGAGCAATAGAACGCGTAAAGACTTTATTGCTGAAAGGGTTTTAGCTCTTTCTGGTGCATATGAGGGGAGCGAAGCTTTTAATCCTAACAAGGAAAAGAAGGTAGTTATTGGTGTCTTCCGCCTTACTATGAAGTCTAATTCCGATAATTTCCGCCAATCTTCCATTCAAGGCGTTATGAAAAGAATTAAGGCAAAAGGTGCTGAAGTTATTATCTATGAACCTACACTGGAAAATGGTTCTACCTTCTTTGGTAGCAGAATTGTTAATGATTTAGCTCTCTTTAAGAGTGAAAGTCAGGCTATTATTGCAAACCGTTATGATGCATGTCTTGATGACGTAAAAGAGAAAGTCTACACGAGAGATATTTTTCACAAGGACTAAGGCAAAGCCACACAAGAGCTATTTTTCCTTGTATTCTTCAGTTAAGACTCCCTCTTCAGATTCTCCTGGGGCGCTTGTAACAATCTCAATACGTCTTTCAATTTTTGAAAGCTCTTTATCTACTTCATTTGCAAGTTTCATGCCGTCTTCATATAGTGACACGGCCTTTTGAAGGTCTGTGTTTGGATCTTGGAGACTTTTTGCAATCTCTTCAAGTTTATTCAATTTCTCTTCAAATTTATCTGCCATTCTTAACCTCCTCAATGCAGGCGCTAATGTTGCCATCTGCCAACGTAATATCAATTATATCTCCAGTTTTGACTTGTTTTATGCTTCTCAATGTTTTTCCATCTTTTGTGGTCAAGATTCCATATCCACGTCCTAGAATTGATAACGGGCTCAGTACTTCTATCTTGTGAGAAAGCATCTGTGCTTTAGTTTTTTTCACTTCAACTAGGTTGCAAATCTCACGCTTTAGGGTGCTAATTGCATAATCCAGTCGCATTCGGTTATTAGATAGCTTATTTTCCAGCTGTGCTTTTGCATTTTCTTTAGAGAAAGTGGCAACTCTAAGCCTTATGGCGGAAATGCGCGAGGCAATATTTTCCTTCATACTTGCTCTAAGGCTTTCCACTTTTGCCTGCTGGTCTATGGTGCTTTCACATACTAGCTCTGCTGCAGCCGATGGCGTAGGCGCTCTCAAATCTGCTACAAAATCTGATAGAGCCCAGTCAATTTCATGACCTACAGCGGAAATTACAGGAATAAAAGATTGATGAATAGCCTCAATTACGCAATCTTCTGAAAACGGTAGAAGATCTTCAATGCTACCGCCACCACGGCCCACAATTATGACGTCTGCAAGTAGAAAATTATTAACTTCCTGAATTCTCAGAGCTACAGATTTTGCAGCGTCAGGACCTTGGACTACAGCTGGAAGAATAATGAGATCTAAATTTGGACTACGTCTACCTGTTATTTGTAAGATATCTTGAAGTGCAGCACCTGTGGGACTTGTGATGATTGCAACCTTGTTAGGTCTTTTAGGTATTGGCTTCTTTAAACTTTCATCAAAATAGCCTAGTTGGGAATAATAGCGCTTACGCTGCTCAAGCATTGCAAGAATATCGCCCTCGCCAAAAGGCTCCATAGAAGTACAAACAATTTGATAAGTTCCGCGTGGACCATAGACGCTAATGCTACCTTTGACCACAACTCGTTGACCATCTTTGGGCGTAAAAGAGATTCTAGAGATAGTGCTTCTCCAGATTACAGCGTTAATGACAGCTCCTTCATCTTTAAGAGAAAAATACCAATGTCCGGTAGAAGCTGGCTTAAACCCCGATATCTCTCCTTCTACCGTTAAATTATAGAAAGAGCCCTCAAGGGTTGTCTTAACAAGTGAGGTCAATTCACTTACTGTAAGTTTTGGTAATGTATCATTCATTGAATTAGCTAAAAAAAGGGTAGCCGTTGTAACCGACCACCCTAGACATTTTCAAAAATTATTTTGGTACAATTACTCTTCAACAATAGCACCAACTGGGCAAACTGATGCGCATGTTCCGCACTGAGCACATGTATCCTGATCTATGACATAGATGTCGCCTTCAGAAATTGCTCCTACTGGACATTCACCAGCACATGTTCCGCATGCTGCGCAAGCATCTGTGATTCTGTAAGCCATTTCGCTTCTCCTTTTTCCCTGAATCTACTGTGCATCAGACTTCTCAATCCGATTACCCAAATAATACTCCCCCAAAGACCAAAGGTCAATAAGAACAATCTTGATTTTCTGGGCCCTAGAACGCTATTATGACCGTTATGAAGAATCTAGTTCTTGCTGAAAAGCCTAGTGTAGGAAAAGAACTTGCCAGAGTACTTGGGTGTACAAACAGAGGCAAGTATCTTGAAAGTGATGATTACATTGTAACTTGGGCATTAGGGCACCTTGTTACTCTCTGTCCACCTGATTTTTATGGGGCCGAGTATAAGCGTTGGCAACTTAAGGACCTTCCAATTCTCCCTAAGAAATTGGAAACCATGGTTATAGATAAGACAAAAGAGCAGTTTGAAACAGTCAAATCTCTCTTGGATCGTGAAGATGTTGAAGGTATCATTATTGCAACAGATGCTGGACGTGAAGGTGAGCTTGTTGCAAGATGGATTTTACAACAAGCGGGTTGCACAAAACCAGCTAAAAGACTTTGGATTAGTAGCCAAACAGATCTTGCAATCAAGCAAGGTTTTGCAAATCTCAAGCCAGCCAGTGACTACGATAATCTCTATGCAGCCGCAGAGAGCCGTTCTTATGCAGATTGGTATGTGGGTTACAATGTCTCAAGAGCAATGAGTTGTCACTTTGACACAAGACTTTCTGCTGGAAGAGTTCAAACTCCAACGTTAGCTCTAATTACTTCTCGTGAGGATGAGATTGAGGATTTTGCAGGCCGTTTTTATTGGACAATTAAGGCAGACTTTGGCACTTTCAAAGCTTCCTGGTATTCTCAAGACAACACCATTAGAATCCCTGACGAGAAAACAGCAAATGAACTGGTAGAAAAACTCAAAGGTGCAAAAGGTGTTGTAAAAAGTCTAAAAGAAGTTCCAAAGACAGAAAAACCTCCTCTTGCCTATGATTTAACAGAACTTCAGCGAGATGCTAACAACATTTTAGGGTTCTCAGCAAAGGAAACTCTAGACACATTACAGCGTCTCTATGAAGTGCATAAAATTGTAACTTATCCACGAACAGATAGCCGATACATTACAGCAGACATTGTCCCAACAATCCCAGATAGACTTATGGCTCTAACTGCAACTAGCTTCTGGATGCGTGCTTCTAAGTACATGAAAACTGGTTTCCGTACAGATCTATCTCGTCTAGTTAATGATGCCATGGTCAGTGACCACCACGCTCTTCTTCCAACCGAGCAAAAGGTTGATCTTACTAAGCTGTCTACAAACGAGAGAGCTCTTTGGGAGCTGATAGTTACACGTTTTTTGGAAACTCTTTCTCCTGATTACGAATACAAGACCACCACGTTGGAGGCCAATGTCTCAGGCGAGCGTTTTATTGCACGTCTAACTGTTCCAACAGCTCAAGGTTGGCGTGATGTTGCTCGCGACATTGGAAAGCGTTCTGCGGCCCCTGTTGAGGATGACGGTGATGATGAAAGTGGGCTTGCATCTCTTGCAGAGGGCTCTGAACTTGAGATTAAAGATGTGATTCTAAAACGTAATTCCACACTTCCCCCAGATAGATACACTGAGGCAGATCTCTTGTACGCCATGGAACATGCAGGAAGACTAGTGGACGATGCAGAGCTCAAAAAGCGCCTTGAAAATGGCCTTGGCACGCCTGCCACTAGAGCCGATATCATTGAAAAGCTCATCCAGAACAACTGCATAGAACGCCGTGATAAGGAGCTTGTTCCAACGGCAAAAGGACGCGAATTAGTGCGTCTTGTTCCTGCTCAGCTTAAGAGCGCAGAGCTTACAGGGAAGTGGGAGCAGAGGCTCTTTGCAATTTCTAATGGAGAGGAAAAAGAGGCCCAATTCGTTGATGACATTAAGAAAAATGCAACAGAACTGGTAAATCAGGTCATTGTTAACCATGATAAGTTTGATCCAAACCTCATGGGAGATAAGGATAGATTATGCCCAGCATGTCATTGGCCAATGATGAAAATTCTTGATGAGTATGACAGACCTCACTACGTTTGCCAACGTTTCTCTTGCGGTTATGAAGAGATGGAAGTTAAAAAGCGGGTAGAAGTTGAGCCAGAGGCTGTTGTTCCAACACATGCAAGTGCCTCCCCAACAAAGAAGGTTATTGCTGTTGCAACTCCAGGAAATGATGGCAAAAAGCGCATTGTTCTCCATAAATCAGCTGTAAAGGCTGCTGTTGCAAAAGCACAGCCTCAGGTTAAGTGGGAAACTGTAATTGAGGTTGTAAAACCAAGTCATTACAGACCACCAAGAACTGATTTTGGGGCAAA
>CAVJIN010000064.1:0-7625 GCA_963649615.1 bacterium | reverse complement strand
CGTGGAAAAACAGGTATAAATGTATGGCTGGTGTGAGGTGCTTGGGGGAGAAGTAGGATTTTTGGTATTTGCCAGATGATGGTTTACTCAAAGCTAGGGAGAAATTATGGTTGAAGTAGTAAGAAATAAGAATTTCATTGACAAGAATCATCAATGTGATAATTTAGAAAATGCAGGCATTCAAAAAAAGAGGGGGAAATCATTTCATGACGAACAAAGAGAAAATAATTGAGGTACTTAAAAAATATAAGTCATTAACGCAAAGAGAAATTTCTTTTCACATATTTGGAGACTATAAACATGATTCCAATATTTATTCCGCATTAATGGCTTTAGATTCTTCTGGAATGGTTGTCAAAACGGGAAAATATCCTGCTTATTATTCTATTGTGGATTCTGAACCTCATTTAGACGATTGCTCTGAAGAAAACGAAACAACTGAGGTTGTTGTGAATCAATATTCGGGTAACGTTATTTTACTTAATAAACCGTTTTTGGGTGGGTGGTTAGATAGTGAAGGCAATATTGGACATGAAATCATTGATTTTTTACTTGCCGATGATGGTAATTCCTATGTTTACAATAATCCAAGGGGCGCATGTCCAGATAATATTTGGGTAGATGGAACTACAGATTTGAATAGATTAGGAAGAGAAAAATACCTTGGAAAGTACATGGTTCTTACAAGTGAAAAAAGGGGATCTGTCTTTGATATATTGTATGTAATTGAACTATCGGAAAAGTTGCATAGGTTTCACACCTCAGAAAACGACAAAGTATTTAGAGAAAATCAGAGGGATGTCAAGAATATTATTAGGAATCGCAAAATTAAGTATAATGGAAAGTTTTTAGATGAGATTTATCAAGAAGATGATACTTTGTATTTAACTTTTAAGAGTAAGAAAATTTACAAGGCAATTAATCCGATTTCAGTAACCGGTTTAACCTATAATTTTCAAAGGAATAAAGGATATCTGTATGATGATGACTCCCCAGAAGATTATGGCACAGTAAAGAAGATAATAGAAGACTCAATTAAAGATGAAAAACTTAAAGAAATTACGCCACGTAGGGTTGATTGCAAGCAAATTGGTTTGTTGAATGCGGATAAGACTTTCATTAATCTAATTAAACAAGAAGAAAATGAACAGATTTTTACAAATATACTTCACAGTGTTTTGAGTCAAGGAGATTTATTGAAACATTTTTGTGAAAAGTTTAAAAGGGAAAATCAGAAGTTTGATTCATCAAATACATTTAGTGTTTTAAGAGAGGTTAAAGTTGTCGATGGAAGAATTGATATCTGTGCTGAGAGTGAGTATCAACGTGTAATAATTGAAAATAAAATAAACAGCGGATTAAATGGAATAAACCCTAAAGATAATATTTCTCAATTAACAACATATTATAAGTGGGGACATGAAAAGGTGGCTGAACCATTATGTTTTATTGTTGCTCCAGACTATAGAAAACTAGAAATTGAAAGAGAAATCCATGAATTAGATCAGGACATGGAAAATGTATATTCTGTAAAAACTTATGGAGATATTGCTTCGTTCTTAAGTGATGAGTACAAGAAAGAGAATATTCCAAGGACATATGCCTATTATCAATTGATTCCTGAAATAATTAAGGCTTTTAAAAATCTTTCATATTCAACTAAAGAAGATTTATATGCTCGTATGTTCTTAGATGCAACAAACGAAAATTAAACATTTACAAACATTTACAAATGGCCAACATTTACAAAGAAGAACATATTCAGAAATATCCTTGTAAAAGGCTTCACGCGAGGGGTATAATCTAACAATAAGAAAAGTTTCAACCTTGGAGGATAAAGATGAAGAAAATTGCTGTTGCTTTAGTTTGTGCATTGGCTCTTATTTGTGTGGTTTCTTGTGCGAGTAACCACAAAATAGCACTTTCTCAAAATAAGGGCGTTGTGGGAAAAAACGGCATTGAAAGACCGGATTGGGTCATTTACGATATGTCAAACGATGAAACACATTATGTATCGGCATATGGAGAAGGCAAAACCTTTGAAGTTGCAAAAGCTAAAGCGAAGCTGAATGCAGATGCAGATCTTGCATTGTGGGTTTCTAATAAGGTAGAGGCCATTAGAGAACGATTTATCTCTGAAGATATTAACAACACTTCAAATGACTTTATTGATACTTTTGTTCTCCAGAACAAGGAAGCAGGAACAGCAGTTCTTTCTGGCATTGTTGAAGAAGACTTTTGGGAAGATGGCGAAGGTGGTGTTTGGGTCCTCTTAAGTATTCCAGTAGCAAATGTGAAGGCACAAATTGACTCAGCAATTGCAACAACCGCAGCCGATACTTCTGTCCTTGCCAGCGGAACAGATATAAACATCGCGGTTGAGGTCATCTCAAAAATAGTTGACGAGGTCCTCGCAGAATGAGAAGGTCTTTTCTTCTTATCTCGATATTTCTAATTCTATTAGTTTCTTGCACGTCTACATCTTGGGTTAATGAACCATACAAGACATATAGCCGTGATTCCTATTTAGTTGCTCTTGGCTATGGTGAAACAGCAGAAAAAGCTGACCTAAATGCAAAAACAGAGCTTGCTTCATTGTTTGGGCTTAGGGTTTCAAGCGTGACAGCAAGTACTATTACAGAAAATCTTTCCGATTATGATGAGAGCTTTATAAAGGCATCATCTGCTTATGTGGATGTAGACAATCTTTATGGTGTTGAAATTGCAAGACGTACAATAGAAAAAGACGGACGATATGTTTCACTTGCTGTGATGGAAAAGAGGACAACTTTACAATACTTAGAGGGAAATATAGAAAGTGAGGAAGACTCAATTTATCGGGCTTATGAACAAGTTGAAGAAAACTTGGGCAGTTTAAGTGGACTTGAAAGTGCAAGTAATCTGGTGAGAGCTGTTCGTAATTACAACACGCGTATTGCAATGATTAACTATCTGGCTGGAGAAAGTAGGGAGTATCTAGATGAACAGAAGGCATTGGAGAAGTGGCAAGAGGCTAGAGATAGCATTAAAATAGCTATAACTGTTGACGGAGATGATTTTGATGCAGTTAAAACAAATATTGCCAATATACTAACGTCTTGTGGGCTAAGGCTTTCTGATACGGCAGAGGATTCTAATGCTGTTGTTGACTGTCAAATTAACATTAGAGAAGTTCAGGGAAGTGGTGTTGCCGCGTCGTTTGTTTTTGCAGAATATGATGCATCAATTAGTTTGATAGATAGCCAAACTAGGAAGACAATTCTCTCATACAGCCTTAATGGAAAAGAAGGACATCAGAATTTTTCAAGTGCCAAGACACGTGCCATCAAAGATCTCAACGATAAAATTTCTTCAACCTTTGGGGAAGAATTAAAAGGAAAATTTGCTTATTTATGAAAAAAATAATCTCAGTATTACTAGTTCTTACTTTGTTTTTGATTTCACTTTTCGCAAAGACTCTTACCTACGATGAATTTATTGTTGAAGCAACAGAGTTCTTTGCTTCTTATGCAGGAAGTAAGACAAAACTCAGTGTAGTTGCCTTGGAGAGTGATTTTGGCTCCCTTTCGAATACTCTTTTACATGATCTTGAAAAAGGCCTCATAAATAGTGGTTGTATTGTTCTTGATAGAGAAAACCAGGAAAAAATAATTGCAGAACTTGAGTTTCAAACAAGTGGTCTAGTTGATGATAGCCAGGCAATTTCAATAGGACATATGTTGGGAGCTGATGCTATAATTGTAGGAGCCGCAACCAATAATGTGTCATATCTCACAATTGAACTTAAGTTAATTGATCTTGAGACAACACTTGTTAAAAGAATTAATTCTTGGGATATAAAATACGATACAAAACTAAGAAATCTTATAAGTGATAATGCCTCTAATGTTGGAAACCAAAAAATTGTTGTTGGAGCTAAAATTGGTTCTCTATTCTCTTTTTCTAAACCACATGAAGATATGATTGGAACAGGAGTTAACCCAACTGTAAAAAACAGCATGGTTCCATCATTCAATGGCTTTGTGGGTTATAAAATTACAGAAACCGTAAAAGTCCAATTAGAAGTTAATGTTTTGTTGAATAATGAGATGAAAATAAGTGGGATGTCGGATACAGACATTAACATAAAGTATTCCACAATAGAGATTCCTTTGGTTCTTTCTTTTGCAGTAGTTCAAAATCCAATTAAAGTTGAAGTTTATGCAGGCCCTTATGTTTCGCTTCCACTAACAGACCTAAATTTGGAACTTGTTAAATATAACGGCGCAAGTGGCTCTGTAAAGCTTTCATCCTTCACCTTTGGTGCTCTTGGGGGTTTGTTAATTGGAAAAAAGTTGGGTCCTGGAGAATTTTTCATTGATGGTAGATTTATGAACGATTTTGATTCTCTTAAAATTGGCGGAATTTTTGAATATACAGAGACGAATGGGGAAGTGAAAACAAAGAAGCAAGTTGATTTGACAGGCAAGAAGGTCTGTATTCGCCGTGGCGTTGAAATCTCCGTGGGGTATGTTTTCTCATTGTAATAGTTAGCTGAGGTTTGAACATGAAAAGAATATTAGTTGCATTTATTTGTTGTTTATTGTTGGGCATTCTGTGCTCATGTGATGTAGATTCTGTTACGAATAATGTTTCAGAATACACAACACCTACAATCAAAGGTGTGATTTCTATTCCAGAAGGAAGTGAGGTCTCTCCAAATGAAGTGTATGTTAAGGTAATTGACTCTGCAGGTAAGACTGTAACCATCAAAAAAGTTAATGATGACGGGAGCTTTGTCATCCAAAACCTTAATGCAGATACAACATACAATATTCTTTTCACCTCCAAAGAGCCCGATTTCAATAATAGAGATCTAGTAGTTTCTAAAGGTCCAAGTACAAATGGAGTAGGTGGTTGGCTTAATGATGTAGTTCCAGCCATCAAAGAAGGAAATGATGTTGGTTCAGTAAAAATGAAACCACTTGGAACAATTAAGGGGAAGGCTTTAATTGATGGAGCTACAGAACATTACGATATTACTATTTACATTCCTGGAACCTCATATTCTGCAATAACAGACCAAGATGGAAGTTTTGCAATCTACAATGTCCCAGAAGGAACTTACACCCTTCGTTACATTTTAGACGACTATGTTCCTGTAATGATGAAAGATGTTATGCTTGTTTGTCCTGAAGATGTTGAGAACCCAGAGAAAGTTGTAAGTAATGTAACTCTCTTCAGTGGCAAGGGAACAGTTGAAGGTAAAGCACTTCTAGGAGATGCCTCTGATTCAACAGGAATAACAATTAAGCTTGAGAGTGCGGATAAGGCTATAAGTTATGACGGTTCAACATCAGCAGATGGAAGTTATGTTATTAATAACGTTACATCTGGCCAATACAGAATTTTGGCATCATATGCAGGCTATTTTACGCAATCTACTGACTACTTTGAAGTTGCGTCTGCTACGATTACTACTGTTAGTGAAAAGCTTGAACTTCTTGGTAATTATGGAACCATTAGTGGAAGTGTCTCTTTAGCTGGCTCAACTGTAAAAGAAGGAATTCAGATTTTAATTAAGGATTCAGATGGTAATAATAGCTTTACTGTTCTTACAGATTCTGAAGGTTCTTTCATAAAGAAAGTGAAATCAGGAACTTATGCAATAACAGCTTCATATCCAGAGTTTACATCACAAACAAAGACTTTGGCAGTTGTTGAAAACCAAACTACTGATGTTGTATTTGATTCTCTTGTTTCAATTTATGGAACAATTAGTGGAAAAAGCTCCAGTGTAGGACAAACCATAACATTGATTGACGAGAGTGGAACAGCTGTAAAAACAATAACAACTGGAGAAAATTGCACATATTCATTTAGTAAAGTGTCTGCAGGAATTTATTCTGTAAGATTTTCGCAAGCAGGCTTTGCATCATATATTGTCACAGACGTAATGGTGGTAGCAGCAGGAGAGACAACTGTTAATGGTCAACCGTTAGTTAGCTCATATGGAAAGATTAGTGGAACAAGTAACAGTGTTGGAGAATGTGTAAGCCTTCTTAAAGATTCTTCAGCTATTCAAACTGTAGAAACAGGAGAAAACAAGAAGTATGAGTTTACAAATCTAGCAGAAGGAACCTACACATTGAGATTTACAAAAGAAGGTTATTCAAGTTATGAAACTTCAAGCTACACAGTTACAAGTGGAAGTAGTTTAACAGTTAACGGTCCTGAGTTGGTAAGTTTGTATGGGACAATTAGTGGAAAAACTAATTCTAAAGAAGAATTTGTTACTCTAATTGATTCGTCAAATAATACAGTTGGGACTGTTCAAAGTAATAGTGAATGTGCTTTTAACTTCAATAAACTTAAAGCTGATACTTATTCTCTTTATGTTTCAAAAGAAGGCTATGCTTCCACTACTGTAAAAGGAATAGTGGTAAAAGTAGGAGATATTGTTGAAGTTGCCACGCCTCAATTGATTTCATTAAATGGAACCGTTGCTGGATACGTAATCTTAGAAGGAAGTAGCGATTACAGTGGAGTCACTGTTACTCTTACTAACGCAGAAGATAGTGAATATATATTTGTAGAAAATACCGCTTCAGATGGTTCTTTTAGAATAACAGGAATCAAGAAAAGTGGAACATATTTACTTACATATTCAAAAGATGGATATGTAACAAATCTCAGTAATAGTGTTGATGTAACAGTTGGAAATGTGGCTACTGCTTCTTCTGTAACTCTTAAGTCTATTATGTCTACAATTTCTGGTAGGGTTCAGCTTGAAGGATCTGCTACTTATGAAAATACAACAATTCTTCTTAAGAATGAAGACAATCAATATACAGCTACAACAGACCAAAACGGTGAATATAAGATTAATAGAGTTCTTCCTGGAACATACACTCTTATGGCATCTAAAGATGGTTATGTAATAGCCTCTACTAATGAATTTGTTGTAGAGTCATCATCTGAAAAAGAAGTAGAACTCTTAAGTCTTAGCGTTGCAATCCGTTCAGTTGTTGGAAAAGTTATGCTAGAACTTAGTTCTGATTATGCAGGAGTCTTGGTTACTGGAACAAATCTTAGTGATTCAACCCTTGTATATTCTGCAATAAGTAATAGTGATGGAGATTATACTTTGGCAGGAATGAAACCGGGAGAGTATCAAATTGTGTTATCATACAATGGATACAGAACTGAAACTCTTCCAACTGTCAATGTTGTATCCTCAACTGTGACAACAATACCAGCCAAAGAGATGAGTATTAACAGAGGAACAATTACAGGAGTTGTTAAACTCGAAGGAAGAAGTAGCAGTTCTGATGTTAGCATAGAATTGCTTAGAGGCTCTAACGTATATGAACAGACTACAACGGATGAATCTGGAAATTATTCCTTCTATGTTCCACAAGGAAACTATACTGGTGTCAGATATTCATTTACAGATTTTGCTTCATCTTCTGTTTCTAAAAGCATTGCTTTATTTGCAGATAACTATGTTAGCATGGGCAACGAAACACTGGTGGCTACAGCTGTTCCTGTAGTAAAGGGCTATGTTGATGTCAAGGGAACAACTGACAACAGCAATGTTACTGTTTCTATTGATGGTACGGATTTTACCTATACAACAAGTGAAA
>CAVJIN010000063.1:0-7669 GCA_963649615.1 bacterium | reverse complement strand
AACTTTCAATCCACGCCCCTCTCGCGAGGAGCGACCGATTTAATTAAAGACGTATTAGACAGCTTTTATCTTTCAATCCACGCCCCTCTCGCGAGGAGCGACTCTTCTCGTGTTTACATCTCATCTGTAAAGCACCTTTCAATCCACGCCCCTCTCGCGAGGAGCGACTAGAACTCCACTTTCCTGGTAAGCTTGAGTAGCACTTTCAATCCACGCCCCTCTCGCGAGGAGCGACGGTAAAAATATATCAAAAATTGTCAAATTAAGCCATCAAAATATGTTTTTCATTTTCTAAAGTTGAAATTCTTTCTTATTTATTAAACATTTTGCCATGTTTTTTCTCAAAACCCAGTGCGAACTGCCCTCATGTTTAATGATACCCTCACCTTCGCACTCATAGTATTAAGGTTTCTTGAGGGTCATAAGAAATTTTACACCCGTATTGTTCAATACGATTTTTATAGTTGTTGCCTAGATTGTAAAATCTAATACTGTCCTCTTTCTCGTTTATAATCTTTAAAAGGTTGTTCTTAACCTTAACGAACAAAGAAGAATCTAAATCACATTCAAATACAGAATTCTGAACTCTTTGTCCATAATTACAACAAATTTTGGCAACTTTGGCCAGACGTTTTCTTCCGCCAGGACTTTCTGTTGAAACATCATAAGTAATCAAAACCAGCATAGGTTTACTTCCAAAATAAAGGAGGATAACAATCTAAGTCACCTCGAATTACACGAGCTAGAAGTAGAGCTTGAACATGTGGGACCAACCCCCATTTTATCTTTTCTTTTAAGAAAGGATGTACAATTTCATCTCTCTTTCGCCCTTGCCATTCTGACAAAAACCTTTTCCTAGCATTTTCAGTTAAAAGACATTCTCCGGTTTCTCTTTTTTCAAAGTCTGCCGGGTCAACAATTCTATTATTAATTAAGGTTAAAACGAATCTATCCGCATAAACGGGTCTAAGTTCTTCTACGAGGTCTAACCCTAGAGATTTTCTTCCCGGCTTATCAGCATGCATAAATCCAACATACGGATCCAATCCCACTCCCCTTAAAGCAGACGCACAATCATTTGAAAGCAAGGTGTATGTAAAAGATAAAAGCGCATTAACAGGATCTGTTGCGGGCCTTCTTAACCTTCCTTGAAAAGAGAAAATCTCTTTGTTTTGAAGTATTAAGTCTGGGAATGCAGAAAAATAATAAACAGCAGCTTTACCTTCAATTCCTCGCAATGAATCAACATCGCAAACCCTTTCAACAACTTCCATACTTGAATTTAAATAACCTATTGTTTCTTTGAGATGTTCCACATCTACTTGCAAAGAATGATCCCTGATGCATCTGTGAAGAACATATTTTGAATTATACAATTTTCCTAGGATAAAACTTTTAGCAAAAGCAAGTGATTTAGTTTTATCGTCGGCAATACGATATTGTTCTCGTCTTAACAAGACATTTCCATTTACTTCATCTCCAACATGATAATAAAATCTTCCATGAGGGCTATAAAAAGCCATAGAAATCCCATATTCAACACATTTCCCAATCAAAGAAGGAGATGCTCCTTTATAAGAAAAAGAAATTATTCCTTCTAGCGTATGCAAAGGTATTAATTTTTTTTCACCTTCTGAATAATTAGCTACTATACACTCACCATCCAAAGAAAGATAAACATCTTCGGAGGTTATATACAATGTATTTAGCAGTTTTTTCATTTGTCTTCCTTTATATGACTTTGGATATACTCGGAGACGGTCTCTTTGTCAAAAATAGAAGGGACACATATATCCAAGAGTGAACAAGTATTACATTTTCTAGTTTTGTAAGCCTTAGGTGTTGTGCAAGTGTTGTAATACCTGTGCATTTCTTCAACCGTTTTTCGTAGCTTATTTCTTAGTTCATCAGTAATAATGACGTATTCTCGACTATGGGTTTTGCCATAGTAAATTGCACATCTCTCAATTGAACAACAAAACTTTTCTTCTAAACAAACAGCTTGAGCAACAACTTGAAGAACATCTGAGTCGTTGGGTTTTGATTCCCCTCTTTTGTACTCTATTGGTAATATAGTCCAACGACCACATCTACCAAACAATTCAATACCGGCTTCAGCAGAGTGAAACTCTACTGCATCACAAACACCTTCAATTTTCAAAACATCGCTTGAAACTGTAAGAGAATTCACCGACAGGACATCTCCCCTTTTATAGGAAGCATCCCTGTCGTGAACTCTATCGTGTAAAACTTTACCATCAGCCGTAAAAAAGTTTTCTGCCCATTGTTGCTCAATGTGAATCAAGCCCCACTGTCTAGGGCAAAAAAGATAATGCTGTATTCCAGAAATAAGAAGGTAAGAATCCACTAGTTACCTTCAATCTCTTCACATTCTAACCCAGGTAAAACTTCTCTTGTAACAACATAATCTGCAAAAGTTTTAGGAACTTGAATTCCATCAGCCTTGCAAATTTTTATTGAGTTGTGTACACGGTAAGGCGAATATTGTCCATCTTTACAGTTGTGTTTGAACCAATAAAGTTTATTAACAACCATAGATCCTTCTGGCCTTGCTGCGGAAGCATCATTTACAAACAAGGAAACCAAACAATCTTTAATTACTGCTGCGTCTTCCTCCGTAAAACCTGTCTTTTCTGCCAATTGAACATTAATAGATCCTTTGATTACATAAAGACCGTACCTTATAAAGTGTTTGGTTCCCATTGTGTCAGAACCCTTTTTCTTTTCTTCTTCGTTGCTAACACTCTTTGTAATCTGCATAGAAACAATATCAACAGGATCAACACTAGGAGAAATCTGAATTGAAACCGGTCCTCTAACGCCAACGGAAACACCATCTGAGCTTCCTTTTCCTTTTAAAGCAAAAACTTGCCCAAAGCTCCTAACGTCCAGCCACTCTGCACAAGCTTTTTGGGCATAAATATTAGCATCTTTTTCTAATCCAATTGACTCAGCTCTTTTGCTTAAACTTGTATATTCATCCCTAACATTATCTGCAGACTGCACAAAAATTTTCTGCCCAAAGTCTTGCATTCGATTTCTAATTTTACGTTTAATACAGACATCTGAAATTTCTCCAATATCATCATAATCTGTACGTGGGCGATTACCATTCAAAGGATCGCCATTTGGATTCGCGTTTGTAGCGCTAATTAAAACAACAAAATCGATTTTTTTTGTTAATTTCATACTCAACTCTCCTCACTATCTGTATTCTTTTTCTTATAGAATTCATTCTTTTGTAAGTAATATCCTAAAATATAGGTTTCATCTAAAGGCTTATCAAAATCTGCCAAAGAAAAGGATGAAATATTCTCCATTATTTCTCCAATTAGTTTTTCGTAGAAAGCAAGGAGTCCTTCTTTTACTCCAGAAAATCTGGGGTAATAACCAGTTTTCAATTTTTCCAAGAGAATCCTTGAAGTGTTTCCAGGACGCCTAATAAACATACTCTGCATCCTAACTGCATTTGATGTCCTCTTAGACTCAGTAGTAGAAAGAGCATCTTGTTCAATTTTATCAAACACTGCAAGCAGTCTACCATATTGATAGCTACGATCTTGTAAATCCTTTTCTAGTGCCATAGCGTACTCCTTTTGGTTAATATCTATCATGCATTTTCTCATAACAGCACAAGTTACAAACAACAATTCATCAGACAGCCTAAAGCCATCTTTCATATATATCTGCAAATTTGAACACTTATTCACAAGCTTTCTGAAAATTTCCGTTGGAATTCTTCCATTACAAACTCTTCTTTCAATCAAAATTGGATAATAAGCATTAGAAATCTTTCCATCCACCCTAAAGTTTTCCCCTGCTCCAAATGCAAATTTAACTATTTGGCTAAGACTTGGAGACTTAACTTCACCATCTCTACAGCTATACCAACAACATTCTTTATCAAATGACGCCAAATTTGTTAGAAAATCATCAAGTGATAGCTCACTATAAAACTTTGTAGATAGGCGACCAGTTGTCGCAATATCGAAGATAACAGTAATAACATCTTGTTTATCTATCAATAGCCTACTAGTTTTGGCCAAAACATAATCTTCGAGAGCCTTTTTGTAGTCTGAATATGTTACTTTTCTTTCTGTGTTATTATTAAATAAAGGCAATGTAGGATTTTGAACTTCTATGCCATTCGGATTCCAGCAAAGAAGATACCCTCTACCAATAGAGACACTCTGATTGCCACAAAGCCACGATAAGGCATTGATTGCTTTTTGAGTCGTATCATAACCAACAGATAACGCCTCTTCACTATCTATAAACCTTCCCCTATACGAGTAATCCGATTTGTCGTTACTTGAGATTAATTTTGCCAAGCCAAATTTTGAAATTGGAGGAATGATTTTTATTGGAAGCGTTTCTTTTCCAGAAATCATACAAAACTCTTTTTTCTTCCAATTGTTTTCTTTTTTGAAAAAAGATGTGTAGCTTTCAACTAATTTTTTATTGTCCCATGTTTTTATGTTGTATCCATTAGATTCAACAATCCATCCAACATTTTTTTCTAGAGAATCCTTTGAGGAAATACCTGCTTTTTCCAAATCATCAGAAAGAGATTTATTTGAAACATAATAATAAATAGCCTGTAGTGAAACATTATTAGGGTCAAAATCACACCATCTTTTTAAGTTATTTAAATATACTTCTCGTTTCTCATCTTGAATAAAATATTTTACTTGATCAATTAAGGGAAATGGAGCCACAGTTGTTCCAGATCTCCCTTGTGCCTCTTCTGTAGCCGGAATAATCCCATTTTCCGTTATTTTAGAAACACTCTCAAGAGTCCCATCTGCTTTCAACAATACTGATAATTCTATACTTTTCTTTACATGGTAAAGAGGGACTAATGGGAAATATTTAGTGTCTTCTTTTAACACACCTATTTCATCCCTCATTAGGTCAAATGTTTTAGCTGCCTGAGATAGTAATCCCATTAAATATCCTCCTCCCCTATTTCATTCAAGAGGCTGAAATTAACTCCTTCTTTAAAAACTTTTATCGCTTCTCGTTCTACCTTTTTCTTAAATGGACAATCTTTAGGTTTGGTATACTTAATTATACCATCAACCATTTGAGAATTCCAAAAGTTGATTGTTAAATTCCTCTTTGGTGCATTTTCTACATTTTCATCGGGATAGATAATGCTATGATACATAAGACCAAACGAGAGATTTCCCGAATGATCATAAAAACTCTTCCCTTCTCCAAAACAAACAGGGAAAACATAAGCTTGACATTCTCGCGTTCCTATAAAAACATCTCGTCTACCACCTTTCTTTATCATACGTTTTGCCATCTCAAAATGTTTTCCTTCGTTCCGATCTTGTTCTAACTCAGGCCTATTCATATTCCATTCAAAATGGGCTCGAACTTGGTAAGCCACATCCTTAAGATATGTATAATATGAAAGATCGGGTTTGTTTGTTGTGTAACTTAACGTTCTAACCGCTTTTGACTCAGTTTTAATTTGATTCATAACTCTAACTTCGTCAACAACCCATATAATTGTTGGTTTCCAATAAACAGACTCAAGAACACCTTTAATTGCTTCATAGGTTGGCACTTGATAGCTTATTTTCTCACCACCAACTCTGGTTATAGGATCAGAGAAAAGTGCATAATCTCCACGAATCTCAAAAGTCACATCATTAATATGTTGCATTTGCTAACCCCCTTGGTTGAAATGCCAGTAAAAGCATCATAAAACTCATCTCTTAAACAAAAAATTCCTAACGCTTCTATCTGCAATATGGCTCCTCTCTCTTTTAGCACATCAAAAGTATAGTTGAAAATAGAAACAGAATAATCTTCAGCCCTTTTTAACAGATTTTTCTGCAAAGAAAAATCGTGAATGACTGTATCCGTCTGAAGTGTTGCTATAAGATCTCTAGCATCTTCATCATACGGAACAATAACAGTCTTTTGAAGATTATCAAAAACCGTAAAAAGATTACTTGCGGTCTCAAAACTTTGGAAAAAAGTATAATTCTTTTGCTCTTTTCTTGTTATGCTATCTCTAGTTAAGTATTCACTTTCTGATAAATAAGACATCAAAGTACGTCCATTGCCTTCAATTGGATTAGGATAATCTTGAGTGTCAATATTTAAACAAGAAAACAGAAGTTTGTAGTAATAATCAACAGCGTGCAAAGAAGCCAAATCATTGTCAAAATTCGCTGGATTATCATTGAATTGAGATAATAAGTTAAGAAATGCTTCCTTTTTTTGTTGTATTTCCCTTAACCCCGAAAGTGATTCATCAACAATCTTTAAAACATACACAGTACCAAGAGTTGACTTCTTTCCATTACGGTTACAGCGTCCTGCACTTTGAACGACACTGTCTATCCCTGCAGCAAATCTAAACACACACGAAAATGAGATATCTATTCCAGCTTCAATGACTTGAGTTGAAACACAAATCAACCTTTCGTCTTTTTTTAAAGCTTCAAATAAAGTACTCAACATTTTTCTACGATGTTTGGGACACATACCTGCAGACAGATGAAATAAGTTTATTGAAGTCTTTTCCCTTAACTTATTAAAAAGGTACGAAGCTTCTCTCTTTGTATTGCAGACAACTAGTACATTATTTGATTTATTCATTTGTGCAAGGACAACGTCTGGCACTTCCTCTAACCTTAAGTTTTTGTCCCATTTTATTATCTCTGTTCTCTTAAAAATTGGTTTGGTTTCACTTACTAACTCTTTTGTTATTATTGACTTAGGAGAAATATTCATTCTATATTTAGCAGCTTCAAAACTTGGTAATGTTGCAGAGCATAGAATAACAGTTGTATTGCAAAAATTTGATAGAAAATTGACTGTTAAATTAAACATTGAGTACATTTTCATTGGTAACGACTGGATTTCGTCAAAAATAATTACACTATTTACAAGGGAGTTGAATCTTCTAATAGACGACATTCTGCCACTAAAAAGAGTTTGTAACATTTGAACAAGCGTCGTGATGACAATTTTACTAGACCAAGACTCTTGCAAAAGTTCTCTTTTATCCAATTCCTCGCTGTCTTCTTCTTCCACAATGTTTGAGTAATGCAATAAAACATCCCCATCATTTGCTATTGCATTCTTGATAATCTTTGAGTTTTGCTCAAGAATCGAAAGAAGAGGAGCAACATAGAAAACTCTATTTTTCTTATAGATCTTTGCATGGGTCAAAGCATATCGTAACCCAGATAGAGTTTTTCCTCCCCCAGTAGGAAGATTAAGTCTATATATCGCTCCTTTTTCTTTGGCAAAATCGCAACAAGCCAGTGAAAACTTCATTCTAGCTTTTTGAATTGGTGTATCGTTTACGAATAATGAGATATACGAGTTAAAATTCTCAATTTCCTTACTCCACTCACAAGGTGTAAAAGCAGAAAATTCTTTATTTTGCATAAACGCAGATGTATCTTTACGATCTCCTTCCACAACAGCTGAAAGTACAAGCCTAACCAAAAGATATAAAAAAAAGAACATTTCTTTTATATCCCTTTGGTGGTCATTTTTAGCACGTTTCAAATACATCACCATATTTGTATAAAGTTTTCTTATTTCTTCCTTGCTTGTTTTGAAGAGACTATCTACGACCTCTTCTGATGCACATTCAGCGAAAAAGTTATCTACA
>CAVJIN010000062.1:0-7801 GCA_963649615.1 bacterium | reverse complement strand
AACCGCTGAAAACCCTGAAAACCTCAGTTAAATTCAGTTAAATAGGGAAATTAAGCCGTCTACTAGGCGGTTTAGTTCCCAGTCTGCATCAAAATCCAGATCTAAATTCTCACTGGCAACTAAATTTGTTAAACATTGCTCAATTGCATCGGAAAAGAAGCCACTAGCAATATCGGTATCAGAGATATCTAGCCAACTGCGCTGAACACAATATTCAAGAGCTACTTTAACGCGTGCTGTGACCATAGCATCTATCTCGTGGGCTGCATCATTGAAGATTTTTTCGTGCAATTTTTGTTGTTGTACAATAGCGTAATATTGGGAAAGAGGACTCTCTCCAAAGGTTTCCATAAAGCTGTCTACAAGAGAAAAAAGGAGGCTCTGAGCATCTTTTGCTTTGAAATTAACATCAAAGTTTTTCTGTGCAAGTTTTGATTTGCAATAGCCTAAAACGGCAATAATTATTGAATTTTTGCTATCAAAGTGGCTGTATAGGCTAGCCTTTTTCATGTTGACCTCATTTGCAATATCCATAAGACTTACGTTTGATAGACCTTTGTTGAAGCCAAGATCTAGAGTTTTTAAGATGATGAGTTCCTTCTTGTCCATGCTTTAACTCCTATTTAATGTTTAGGCAATTTGCATTTTAGGCTTCCGAATGGTAGTTAGTCAATCTAAAATATAGAATAAATGCTCAGTTTGCGTATACACTAGGTAAAAGCTTGAGGAGAAAACGAATGGACGAAGTAAAGAAGTACAAGAAGGGGCAGATTATTTCAAAAGAAGGTGACTTTGAACTTTGGATGTATGACCTAATTTTGGGAAGAGTTGGCATTTACGCAAACTATGGTACTCCAGACCAAGTTGAACTGAGTATCAATGATGCTCCATCTTTTTTTGGAGAGGTTGGTTTTATTGAGTCTATGCCTCGTTATGGCACTTCTGTTGCTTTGGAAGATTGCACTGTTAGAATCATTAATCATGACAACCTCTCAGAGTATTTTGATAAAAGACCAGCCAAGGTTGTATCCATAATGGAAAGTTTAGCTACACGACTTCGTAATATCTATAAACTCTTTACTTCTGCTTGTAATACGTTTGAAGAGTTTGTAGAAACAGAAGAAGCTGGAGAGCCTGTTTCTATAGAACTTAAAGAAAGGATGATTAAATTTGCAGCTGGCGCTAAGAAAATTAGAGCTAGGAACGAGTTTAGAAAGTAAGTGTTTTGACTTTAGTTTTACTACCTACCGTTAGTTTGTTAATAAGTTTTTTCTAACAATTTTAGTTCAAAGTTATGGAGCAAAAAACTCGTTTGGAGTATAAGAAAGTACAAATAAGTTTTAAGGATGTGTTTTTAATGTACGCACTCGTAGAAATTCTTGGAAAACAGTACAAGGCAGAAGAAGGCAAGACAATCCAGGTTGACCTCGTTAAGGCTGAGGTTGGTGGAACTGTCACATACGATTCTGTTCTTGCAATTGTTAACGACAATGATGTAAAGTTTGGCGCTCCATATGTTGAAGGTGCCAGCATTGTAGCCACTCTTGAGTCCAACACAAAGGGCGACAAGGTTCGTGTCTACAAGTTTCGCAGGAGAAAGGGATATCGTAGGACCCAAGGTCATCGCCAGAATTATTCCATTCTCAAGATTGAAAAGATCAACGCTTAAGGGAGGCAATCAATGGCTCATCATAAAGGTGGTGGTTCATCCAGAAACGGAAGAGATTCTAATGCACAGCGCCTTGGCGTAAAGCGTTACGGCGGTCAAATTGTTAAAGGTGGCGAAATTCTTGTTCGTCAGCACGGCACAAAAATCCATCCGGGCGAAAATGTTGGCCTTGGTTCGGATTACACACTCTTTGCAAAGGTTGGCGGAAAAGTTCTTTTCCATGCAAGAAACAACCGTAACTATGTAAGCATAGTTGTTGAAGAGTAAAACTAAGTAATATTCTCTATGTTTGGTTTTTCAGATGAAACCTATATTGACATTGCCTCCGGAAACGGAGGCAATGGTTGTGTTTCCTTTAGACGCGAAAAATTTGTAGCCAAGGGAGGTCCAGACGGTGGGGATGGCGGAAAAGGCGGAGACGTTGTATTCGTTGTCAAAAACAACCTAAGGACATTGGCTCATCTCAAAATTATTAGATCTTTCCGTGCAGAAAATGGTCACGGAGGAAGTGGTGCGCGTTGTTATGGAAGAAATGGAAACGACATGGAGATTCCCGTTCCTCCTGGAACAGTTATTAAAGATGCAACCACCGGTGAAATAATTAAAGACCTAACAGGACTTGATAGATTTGTCTTTTTGAAAGGTGGACGCGGAGGTTTAGGAAATTATCATTTCAGAACCTCAACTAGACAAGCTCCAAAATTCGCACAACCTGGTGAACCCGGTGTTGAAATGCGTGTTGGGGTTGAACTGCTTGTCATTGCAGATATCGGTTTTGTAGGATTCCCTAATGCAGGCAAGAGCTCTCTCATGAATATGCTCACCAATGCCCGTAGTAAGGTGGCATCCTATCCATTTACAACAAAAATTCCACAACTTGGAATGATGCGCCTAGGAGACCAAGACGTTGTCATTGCTGACATCCCTGGTATTATTGAAGGTGCCAGTCAAGGTGCTGGAATGGGCTTCAAGTTCTTGAAGCATATCTCAAGAACAGGAGGGCTTGCTTTTCTTATTGATATGTCAGACCCTCAGTTCCTAGAACAGTATGAACTGTTAAGAAATGAGCTTGGCTCATATTCTGAAGATCTTCTTCAAAAGAGAGAGGTTCTTATTGGTACCAAACTTGATGAAGAAGGAGCTATGGAAAATTTTGAGAAATTCAAAGCAAAATATTCTGATAAGCAAGTTTTTGGTATGAGTATTTTTGATGAAGACTCTGTAAAACCAATTATGAAAGCCTTTGTAGATATGCTAGTTGAGCCTTCATCAGAACAAGGATTTACCACAAAGCCAAATACAGATGCTTATTATCCAGAAACAGACAGTAGGTTTCTTCCTGAAGAGGAGTAATTGAGGAGTAGTTGATGCAAAAAGTAGCTTTGTTTGGAGGAAGTTTTGATCCTGTTCATCTTGGACATCTTGCAGTACTCCACAATGCCCTAAAATACAGCAATTACAATCTTTTTCTCATAGTACCTGCCAAATTAAGCAATTTTAAACAGACTAATAAACCAAAGGCCTCTTCTGAAGACCGTCTTGAAATGCTAAGGCTTGCCATTGAAGACTACAAGGATCTTTATCCAGAAGATGATATTTCAAAACTTGTTATTTCCACTTTAGAACTGCAGCGTGGCGGGGTGTCTTATACTTACGACACAGTCATGGAAATAAAGAAGGCTTACAATATAATAGGCAGACTTGGTTTACTTATTGGTGATGACCAAATTCCTATGCTTACCAACTGGTATAGATACGAAGATCTAAAAAAAGAAGTTGAGTTCATAATTTGTAGACGTGAACCTAGTGGAGCATTGTGGTCGTTACTTCCAAATGATATTAGTTACGTAAAGATTGAGCCCAAGGCTCTTGCTCCTCAGTCTTCTAGTCAGTACAGAGAAAGTTGTGAAACTAAAGAGGATTATCTTTCAAACAGGGTGAGACAATATGTTAAACAAAAGAATTTGTACCATTGAAGAACTTAAGGATTACCTTAAGAAAACTGTCTCAGAACGCAGATACATTCATAGTCTTGGGGTTGCAGAAACCACAAATATTTTGCTTGAAAAATATAATTGTTCTCTTTTGGAACCTAGTTGGAACGGTTTTTCTGCTCCCTTTTTTTGTGGAATAGCGCATGACCTTGCGAGAGAACTCTCTGATTCCTCAATTATGCAGTATTGTGAAAAGAATGGCCTCAAACTCACTCAAGAGGAGCTTGTTTCTCCTGTATTGGCTCATGGTTTAGTTTCTTCTCATATGGCAAAAGAGCTTTGTGGGCAATATCCATCTTCGTGGGAAAGAGCAATAATTGTACATACAACAGGCTCTGCAAATATGGATGATTTAGCACTCGCATTGTTTAGTGCTGATTTTATTGAGCCTTCACGACGCTTTATGACTTCTCAAAGAAGATCTTATTACCTTTCAGCTCCATCTTTAAGCTCCTGTGCTTATAGAATTCTCTGTGATATGATAGATCATTGGAAAAGTTGTGGTAACTTTGAACCTTCAGAATCAGCAAAGGCTATGAAGGTTGAACTAGAAGCCAAAGGTTGCGCTTTAGGACGTTTCCCTTGGGAAAAGGATTGGAGAAAATAGTGGCAAAAGAAGTTGCAAAATCTAAGACTCAATTGTTTTTTTGTGTCGCATTGCTTGTTATTTCTCTTTTATGCAGTTGTAATAATAGTAACCCTCAGTGCTATTACGCTTATTATGAAGATACAGCTTTCATCTTTGTTTATAGTCAAGAACAGAACACATTATATGAAATTGAACTTCCGCTAGAGACAATTCTGCTATGGGGTAAAAGTGCAGGGCTTAGTTCTATCCCAATTGCAATGAGAAACTATGTAGGTTTAAGTGAATCTGGATTTTTTGTTGGTTCCTTGCAATCTTTGCAAACACTTAGAGATTTGTTAGACGTTATGGGTCTAGATAGAGAAGGCGAGGCAAATAATTCTAAAAGACTACAGACTCTCGCAGAGAATATTTCTCTCTTGAGCAAAAAACCATTGTCAGATAATATGAACAAGCTTTGCGGGCAAGATGTTTCAAAGGCTTTCAAAGTCATAGAAAATGTGACTCCAAAAACCCTTTATTATGATGCTCGTGGGCTTTTTTCTACAGAAGATTTGAACTTCTCCCAAAGATATTTCACTCAATGGTTGGGACAGGTTCTTGGAGGATATTGATGAAAGAAGAAACTAAAGCTAAGGCAGCTGCCATAAGCGATTTTTTAAAAGATCACAAAGGACTTGAAGTTACAATCATTGATGTTGAGCAAGAGTGTTCTTGGACAGAATGCTTTGTAATTTGCACAGTAACAAGTCTTGGTCATCTAAGGGGCTTGGCAAGAGAGCTTTGGGGCTTGTTGGACGAACTCGACCTTCAAGTTAACAACAGACACAAGGCTGTTGGTGATGACGGCTGGGAATTGATTGACTGTGGAGATATTGTTATCCACCTTATGAGTCAAGAACTCAGAGATTTCTACTCTTTGGAGAAACTTTGGCAGAAAGTTGGAAGATAGTATTCGATTTTAGCCTAAAATTTTTAAAAATCGAATATAAAGTATTCGATTTTTTTCAAAAGTAGCCTTTTTTCGAATACTGTCTGTTTAAAGCTATTTTTCTATTACACCACTCCTGTTTTTGGTGAAAGCGGAGTTGTAGATGGCAAACTCGCCGTTTACTAATACGTAATCTAGGCCACTACACATAGCAAAGGGGTTAGAAGGAGTAGAATTGTCATGAAGACTTCTAGGATCAAAGACTACAAGGTCAGCTTTCATACCTTCTGCTATCTTGCCTCTATCTTTAATGCCTAGTCTTTGGGCAACCTTGTATGTCATTTTGCAAATGGCTTCTTCATAGCTTGCTGTGCTGCTAGTCTTGCACATGGTTTCAAGTAAATGAATGGTTGCATTTGCACTTCTTGGGTGGGAAGTACTTCCTGTGTAAAGAGCATCTGTTCCAAAGCGCATTAGAGGGTCTTTAAATATCTTTTTAAGATTTTCCGTACTTTGCGTGACATCTGTCATAAGAGCAAGTTCATTTTCTTTGGCAAGAAGTGAAAAGAGTGTGTCAAAGGGGTCTTTTCCTAGTTTTTTTGAGGCTTCTGCCAAAGTTAGACCGTTATATTGTGGAGAAGATTCTAAAGAAGTAATTGTAATATTGTCCCAACCACAAAGTTCAACAATACTATCCCATTCTTGAGGGTTAAGCATTTGCTCAATGATTTTTGCTCTAAGTGTAATATCCCTTTCTAGGATAGCTAGAGTTTTAGAAAGGTTTTCTTTTTCAAGGCGCAATAAGAATGGCGGGAGTAGGCTAAATAGACTAGTACTTCCATATTCGTAAGGATACTGGTCAAAACAAACATCAAAGCCTTCATCTCTGAATTTATGGATTTTCTCAAGGATTAAATCAACCTTATCTTGATTTGCTTTGCCAATTGCTTTTAGATGGGAGATTTCAAGTTTTACACCTGTTTTTCTTACGTAGTTAAGAACCTCATCAATGGAGGTAAGAATTTCATTTCCCTCACATCTGTGATGGACAGAAAATAAGGCATCATGCTTTTTAACAACTTTAAGAAGATTTAGCATTTCTTTTTCGTTTGCAAAAAGGCAGGGAGCGTAATAGAGTCCAGTTGAAAAGCCTAAACAGCCTTGGCTAAGAGAAACATCGAGAAGATTGCACATTTTTTCAATTTCTTCTGTAGTTGCTTCTCTATTGGGATTACCCTTGATTGCTGTCATTCTTAGCATGCTATGGCTTTGAAGAAAAGCCATGTTGATGCCCGGCTTTAGTTGATCTTGAAAGCTTTCAAAATCTGTCCAGTTCCAACTGCCGTTGTAGTGTCCAAGGATATCGGCAAAAACAGGAGGAGTAGAAAGCTGTCTTGGATAGACGCCTATACCACAATTTCCAGATAGGTCAAACGTGATGCCCTGCTGGATTTTGTGGGGCATGTGTGGATTTCTAAGGGCCTCGAGCTCGCTGTGAGCATGAATATCCATGAACCCAGGGCAGAGAATTTTGTCTTGGATATCGATTTCTACTAGATTTGCATCATGGGGAATGTCATTAGATTTCACTAGACCTGCAATAGTATTGCCATCAACAAGAACATTGGCTTTGAAAGGTTTTGCACCAGTTCCATCAATCACGAGTCCATTTTTGAATAGTAACATTTTTACTTCTACTCCCTTGTTGTTGCATCCAAAATCATAGATACAAGCATTTGTGAGTTGCCTCTAATTTTTGTTGATGCAAGGGCTGCCTTGAGCTCTGGTATTTTTGCCTGTCCAAAGATTGCTGGCGGGAGTTTTGCTTTATACATTTCATTTGCAAGTAGGATAAAAGCAAGCATTGAATTTCCTTTTTCAAAAGGAGCAATTCTAAGTATTTCAGCAAACAAGAAAGCTGCTTTTGCAACAGGGTGGAGAACGGACCAAGGACCACTGTATTGCTCGAGCATAGCTTCTGTTTCTTGTCCCTGCATTCCACCAAGTTTGTAGTTTCCGCCTTCTTTTTCTGCGATTGAAGTTAAAAGTCTGGCATGAAGTTCAAGAAGTTTCTTTTGGTTTAAATCGAAAGGAAGGGATGCTAAAATTGCTTGTGTATTGAGAACAAGAACCTGTACTGCAAGGTCAACGTTGCTTTGATTTTGCAACCCAAGAATTCCCTGTACTTGTTCAAGAGTAAGTTCAATACCGTCAAAAGCCAAAGCTTCAAGTATAATTAAGGCCTTTTGTTCTGTAGTAAGAGGCGCTTGAACAAAACTAGAGCGCATTTCATCGGCTCTTTTGTAGTCTTGTACGCCAGTTCTAAGGCTTCTATTTTTGATGTATCTCAGTGTTCTTCCGTCTGCTGGTTTTTGTGTTCCAATAGGAATACTCCAGACCCAATCTCCACAACGAGCTGCGCCTTCAATTTTACCTTCTGCACAAAGAGATCTTACACGTCTTTCACTAATGCCCCATTTTTGGGCGGCTTCTTTGGTGCTAATATAATCCATTTTCATGCCTCATTTTAGAGGTTTTTGCAAAACTGCCTTCATGAACCTTGGCTTTGCCTTTCCGGCTAAAAGGACATTTCTTCTAACTTCATAATACACAAAGTATTA
>CAVJIN010000061.1:0-7902 GCA_963649615.1 bacterium | reverse complement strand
ACCCTATCTCGTGTAAACGAAAGAGACGCCTAACACGGCGTCTTTTTTCGTTTATGGTTATAATATAAAAATAACCTTCTCTTGATGAACACAATGTCACTTTTTTTGCAAAAAATGCTTCGATTATGATACAAAATGTACATAAAACCGCACGAGTGCTGAAATATGTTACAATTGCTAAACCACTCCTATAAAAAGTCAAAGCTCGTTATATTTTTTTGCGTTTCCTTTTTCATTTAGCATACCTTTTTCAATTTCTTGCAGTCTACAATCTTGGTTTAGAACCTTCAAGTCTTCAAACTTTAATGCAGATTCGCAATAGCCATAGCGCTTTCTTTGATTGATAAGGAAGAAAACTCCCAAAGCAGCAGAACAGAACTCTGCAAAAACAATAGAAATCCAAATACCATCCAAGCCCCAAAAAGCAGGTAAAACCAACACAAATAAAACTTGGAACAACAGCGTTCTAAGAGTGGAAATGAGAGCGCTTACCACCCCGTTATTCAATGCTGTAAAGAAAGAAGAACAATAAATTGCAAACCCAGTAAACATAAAGGAGAACGAATAGAAGAAGAATCCCCTAAGAGTCATTTCCACCAATTCTGCATCATAGCTTACAAAAATCATAGTCAACGGTTTTGAAAGAAGTTCGCCAGCCAGCACCATGAATCCTCCAGCCCCTAGCACTAAGGTCAAACTTTTTTTAAACAACGAAGCGAGTTCTTTTTTATTCTCAGCCCCATAGTTATAACTAACAATAGGTGCAGTTCCAACAGAATATCCTATGAAAATTCCAATGAAAACAAGAACAACATAGGTCATAGTTCCATAGGCAGCAACTCCGTTTTCTCCAGCAAATTTCATTAACTGAATATTAAAAAGAATTCCAACAAGAGAAGATGAAACTGTAGACAAAAACTCAGAAGCCCCATTACCACAAGCTTTCCATAGAGAATCCCAATCAAATTCAAAGCGCCTTAACCTAAGCAAACTATCATTTTGCTTCGAAGAAAAATAGAAGAGAGGGAAAATTCCACCGGCCATTTGGCTCATTACAGTTGCAATAGCAGCACCATTGAGTCCCCAAGGAAAGACAGCAACAAAAAGCCAGTCAAAAACAATATTAGTTGTACCAGCAACAACAGTTGTAATAAGACCAAGTTGAGGTTTTTCTGCAGCAACAAAGAAACTCTGAAACTCGTATTGAAGCAAAAGTCCAACCATGCCTAGAAGAACAATACGCCCATAAGATATGCAATATTTAAGCATATCCCCTGTTGCACCAAGAGCATTTGCAATAGTTGGCAACAAAAGAAATCCAATAACAGAGAAAACAATTCCCAAAACAATTGCAACAGTCACAAACATAGAGAAAAGCTTTTGAGCCTTCTGCGAGTCCCCCTCTCCCAATGTTTTAGCAACGAGGGCACATCCGCCAGTGCCTAGCATTGTTCCAACAGCTCCCAAAATCATGATGACTGGATAAATAAAGTTCAAAGCAGCGTATGCTGTCTTTCCAGTATAGTTTGAGACAAAATAACCATCTACAACAAAATAAATAGATGTAAAGACCATCATTCCAATTGATGGCAAAGTAAAACGTAATAATTTACGATATGTAAAATGATCCGATAATTGTATATTCATATTAACCTCTAGTATTTGCTTGCGAGTTACATCTGAAAAAACAGATAATCACGCTACCATTGGTTTGTTTGAATCTTTGTAAGTTTACCTATCTCATCGCGTAAAAGAGAATTATATTTCTTGGTCACTGAAATCAAAGCACGTTTTTCTTCTTTATCCAAAGCACAGAAAGCCTTTCTCTCTGCATTCAAAAGCGGGTCAATGTACTTCCTACAGAACTCTTCACCCGCCTCCGTAAAAACGATATTTTTATTTTTCTTGCTACCTGGAACAAATTCCAGTTTTATAAGGCCATCAGATTCCAAAGACTTCAACGCAGAGTTAATTGTTTGTGGACTATAGAACCAGTCATTACAGAAATCCTTCTGCGTACAAGGCGATCTATGACTCCAAAGAGAGTATATAAACCATTGTTCTGAATCCGACAGTTTACAAAACTTAGAGTAAGAATGGTACATGGCATCAATATCCTTATACCCCTTATCAATGTCCTTTAAAGCTATCTTAATATCAATTTCTTGGTTGTTCTCGCCATTCTGGGCCATAATTTCACCACCCTGCCTACCTAGGCATCTCCCACACTTAATCCGATTTCGGATAAAATGTCAATAGCCCTAACTCTCTCAAGCAGAATAGCCACGTTGTATACAAAATCGTATAATCAAAACATGTTTACATTAAAGGCAGTACTTTTTGATTTGGATGGGACTCTTCTGGACACCGTAGGAGATATCAATGCGGCGCTAAACAAAACTCTTGGCACAAGTTTCACAGACAAACAGTGCATGAGCTTTGTGGGCAATGGACTGAAGAATGCAATAAAAACTGCAGTAGAGAGTGCTAATCTAAAAAACATCAACATTGACGAAGCATTCACTCAACTTGTTGAGAATTATAAATTGAGCCCAGTTAAATACACCAAAGCATACCCCGGCGTTCAAGAATATCTTGATTGTCTGGAAAGCCACAATATTGCAATTGGCGTCTTTTCAAATAAAGAACAAGTGCTAGCTCAAACAATTATTCATACCTGCTTCCCAAATAATCATTTTAGTTTGATTATTGGAATGCACGGAGGATACGAGCCAAAGCCATCGGGCCAAGCAGTGCTGGCCTTTTGTAAAACAGTTAGATGTGAGATTTCAAATCTCTTATATGTGGGAGATAGTGAGGTAGATTATAAAACGGCGCTAAATGCAAAAGCGCAGATGCGTATTCTCACATGGGGAATGCGAACACGAGAGCAACTTCTTGCTTCTGGAGTGCCAAATGAGGTGCTAATTGATAAGCTCCCAAATTACTTGCCAGGATAAACCACAACAGATTCTACGTGGTACTTAGAAAGAGCCTTTCTTCCCTCAAGACCAGCAAGCTCAAGAAGGAATACAACTTCTGCAACTTCCCCGCCGAGCTTTTCAACAAGATCTGCAGAAGCTTTCATTGTTCCACCTGTGGCAATAAGGTCATCAATGAGAACTACCTTCTGACCTGGTTTAATAGCATCCTTGTGAATCTCAATAGTTGCTGTTCCATATTCAAGAGCATATTCCTCTGAGACTGTTTCTCGAGGAAGCTTTCCTTTCTTTCTGATTGGAACAAAAGGCTTATTGAGAATATATGCAATTGGAACACCAAGAATGAAGCCACGGGATTCAGCACCTGCAATAACGTCACAATCAACCTTCTTTACAAGCTTTACCATCTCATCTACAGCAAGCCTAAGACCTTCTGCATCTTGCAAGACGCCAGTAATATCCCGGAAAATAATTCCCGGTTCTGGGAAATCAGGAATACTGATAATGTAGTCTTCAACCTTCTTCATTAGTTAGTCCTCCAAGTTATAGGTTATATCATTGGCAATGACTTACTAAGTTTAACGAATGTACCATTGGTTGCCAAGGCAGATATTTGATAATTTTACAGTTTTCAACTGTGAAAAAAATTCACAGTAATTTCAATTTTTTCACAATTTCAGTTTATAAAGAATAAACATCATAGTTAAGAATCATAGTTTATGACGGAAAATATGAATGTATTAGACTTGGCACGCTTCTTGCTTAATAAATGGCAGAGCAACAGTTTTTTTCATACCTCCTTTTAGTGTGATTGATGCCTGGGCACAAGAACCCAGGCATCTTCCTTTTTTAAGGATATCTAGCTATTATTCCAGCCATGAAATTAAAAGAAGACAAAACCAGTACGCAATTTTTAAAATTTCTGTTAATTGGGGCAATTGGGTCCATTATTCAACTAGCAACGGTGAACATACTATTTCAACTGCTTAAAAACTGGAAGGCTCCGCTGCCACAGTTTATGACGGGAATTTTCAATGAAAAGGTCCTTGGTGCCGGAAATAACAACTGGGGTTATTTATTACCTTTTTTTGCCTCTCATCTACTAGCCAACACCTATTCATATATTCACAACATGAAAGGTAATTTCAAGACAAATGCCCCTAAGTATTATTTTGTAATATACATAGCCCTTCTTGCTATTCTTATTGTAGTAGCCACTTGGCTTTCTGGAGTAATTGCAAACTTTCTTATGTCTACAGGTATAAACTTCTTTGTAAAGCTAGCTCCAACAATTGGATCTTTTGTTTCTAGTATAGTTTATACACTAATACTATTTCCCACAGAGAAATACATCCTTTTCAAGAAGAAGTGATTCACTTCTCAAAAGGGCATTAATAACATTTAAAGTAGACAGCAAACTCTCCCTCAATAGACAACCCAAGCCCAATAATTAGGTCACATATTGGAGTTTGAAGCCCATATCCACAAGCAAAACCCATATCAAAATCTGCTAGTTCAGAGAATGGCGCTGTACACTTATTATCTGGAGCAACCCCACGTGCAGAAATACTAAAGGCATCCAACTTACTTCTCCAACCTGCACGAATTTGAACAACTAAGAAAGAAGGCAAGAAACCACCAAGTCCATATTGTGCACCTACACCAAGAGTAACAAGATCTCTTGCATACAGAGAGTTGGACGAGCCTGGAATTCCATCCCAACCACCAAACTGTTTATAGGAAGCCATATACTCCATAGGTTCTCTACTTGAAAAAGCAACAGCATCAAGAGAAAGACTTAACTTATCAAAAATTGGAATATGTTGCTTATACGAAACTCCTAATGTATATGTTGCATCATTCTTATAAAAACCTAGACTGCTGGAGAAATCTACCTTAATTCCGTTTGTTGCAAATAGATTTTGATTATAATTACCATACCAGATACCATTAAAGAATAAGTTTGGCAAAACAACAAATGGGGCTTTTGAACCATCTATTGTCATTCCAACAGCATAAAACCCACTGGAAAGACCTGCATTTATATTAAAACATCTTCCATCTGTATACTTAAAAGCCAGTTCAACTTTTGAATAGAAGTCCATTACATTAAAAGGCGTTGGATTTGCTCTATTTGAAATTGTTGAAACAGATCCAAAAGTAAAAGATATTGAAGGCTTAAAATAAAATCTTGCCTCTCCCTCTGAAAGTGGATAGTAAAAATCGGTACCAAAAGAAAAATTATCTCCAAGGTAGGCATTGATAGACAAATCCCATTCTGTTTTATTTACGTTTTTCAAAAAGAGACTGAATCTCATATCTGGCAAGAATTGAAGCAAGGCAGGAGCATCCTGTGAAAATTTAGTATACACTTCAGACACACCAAAGACACCAAATAATAACCTGGAAGACGATAATGCATTTGTTTTTTCTTCATTTGTTTTCAGGTTAGACCATTGTATTTTATATTTAGAACCTTCAACGTTGTTTTCATTTTCTGTTTCTAATTCCGTCTCCGGCAACGAAAAATATGGTCCAATCCTGTTGGGATCTTTAATCAAACTTGGGTCAGAAGCAAACAAAGCAGCTATTTCTTTCAATTCATCTAGGTGTTCTTCAACCTCGTCTCTACCTCTTTGGATAATTGCTTCTGTATTACTAAAATCAAGAACAATGATATCGTCTACAATAGGAGTCAATATTAAATCTGCACTAGAATATTGATTTTTAATTGTGTTAACCACAACCAAGTTAAAAGTTGCGTTTGCAGCCCCTGTTATAGTATGCATGTCGTCTGCATTAAACTGAGAAGAAGCATTTAAATCCACACCAATCACAATGTCATAGCCAAGTGATCTCGCATACGCAAGTGGCATATTATCCACAAGACCACCATCCAAAAGATAAAGACCTTCTACTTCATACGCATCAAAAGCAAGAGGGATACTCATACTAGAGCGCATTGCATCTATAAGAGAGCCTCCTTCAAACAATACATAATCCCCACTTGTGGCATCTGTGGCAACAGCTCTGTACGGGACAGCTAAATCTTCAAAACCGATATTTTCAGGAACTCTACTGAGAATTTGATGAAAGAATTCAAGTATTTTTTTATCACTAATTATACCAGAAGTCTCCCCTACGTTCTTTTCGGAAACAGCAACTGATAAAATGTTAAATCTAAAGTTGTTAAATGGCTCAATTAGGGGCTGATAATCGGTCTCAAGAATTTGTGTAAAAAGTTGAGTCAAGTCATTTTCAGTAACAAGCCTTCTTATATCTCCTGAACTGTAACCAGCAGCATATAAACCAGCAATCAAGGCTCCAATACTTGTTCCCATTACCATATCTATAGGAATACCCAATTCTTCCAATGCAGCAAGAACCGCTATATGAGCCATTCCTCTAGCACCACCTCCAGAAAGAACAACTGCAACTGTAGGACGACCTAACTCTGTTGGAGCCCTAAAAGAAAAGGGCTCCTGCCCATCTGCTGTTATAGAAATTGCATGGACTCCATTTATAAAAACATCAGAATCCGCAGTAACATTTGCGTTTACACTAAAACAAAGACAAAAAATCAGGATTGCAATTACAGTTCTTTTCATATTCTCTGTTTAGCATTTTTTTTTGCTTTTTTCTATAAATCTGAACTTAGCTCTTGCCTTTTTCTGGTAAATTAAGATAAAATAGTAAAGAGTTCTAATTAGGAAGGATTATTATTAAAGTCATCGGAATATCGGAATAGATAAGATGGCTATGGAGGATAAAATGAGCAATAAATATGAAGGAACACAGACAGAGAAAAATCTTTGGGCAGCATTTGCTGGCGAATCACAGGCACGAAACAAGTATAGCTATTTTGCATCAACAGCCAAGAAGGAAGGCTTTGAGCAGATATCGGATATCTTTTTGAAGACTGCAGATAACGAGAAAGAGCATGCCAAGATGTGGTTCAAAGAACTTGGTGAATTGGGAAATACTTCAGAGAACTTGAAGGCTGCTGCAGATGGCGAAAACTACGAGTGGACAGACATGTACGACGGCTTTGCAAAAACAGCTGATGAAGAAGGATTTCCAGAACTTGCAAAAAAATTCCGCCTTGTTGCTGCGGTTGAAAAGCATCACGAGGAAAGATACAGAGCACTTCTTCACAACATTGAGAATGCTGAAGTATTTGCAAAAAGTGAAGTCAAAATCTGGGAATGTCGCAACTGTGGTCACATTGTGATTGGCACAAAGGCTCCTGAAGTTTGTCCAACTTGCAACCACCCACAAAGTTACTTTGAAGTAAGCGCTCAGAATTATTAATTTTAATTAAATTGGATTGGGGACATAAGGGCTGTGACAGCTAGCTTTAATGCTGGCTGCACAGCCTTTTTTTTGCATCATATCATAATCACACGTCCAGTTTTTGCACAAAAACTTTCGTTTTCAAAAGTTTTAAATATAAATTTTTTCTTTTTCAAAAGTTTTGGTTGCTTTTAAGAAAGTTTCATGCATATAATCTCTTTGGAGTGGTTTTTGCAAAATAGACTCACGATAAGAACGGTAAGAATTTTGCAGAAGCCTATAGAATTTTATAAAACCTTCCGCAAATAAAATGCGGTTAGTTTCATTAGGAGGTTAGAAATGAAACGTGCTTTAGTGATTATGTTGGTAGCTTTTATTGCTATGACAACAGTTTTCGCTCAGGGCCTTCAGGAAGGAACTTCTTCTTTCCCAGATCCAGAGAGAACAATTACAATTATAGTTCCACAGGGAGCAGGTGGTGGAACAGACACCTTTGCAAGAACTCTTGCAGCAAAGATGACAGAAGTTTCCGGACAGAATTTCATTGTTGAAAACATCACTGGAAACTCAACTGGAACAGGTACGAATGATGTCATCAATTCTGAACCAGATGGCTACAAAATGCTCATGTACGGAACATACACCATTGTTGGAACAGCTGTTGGCG